>JANPIB010000125.1:0-36693 GCA_031424775.1 Chitinophagales bacterium
ATGCACGAAAATATCAGCATCCTTAATGTCGCTGCCGGTATGAATATGAAGTGCTTTGATCTTCATATTATTTTCCTGTACAATTTGAAGAAGTGTATCAACTTGCTCGATTGGAATTCCAAACTTGCTCTTCTCGTGACCGGTAGAGATCTTCAAATTTCCGCCAGCCAGAATGTTTGGTCTTAAACGAACACCAACAGGATAGGAGCTCCCGTATTTCTTACCAAATTTCTCCAGGTTAGAGAGGCTGTCGATGTTGATGTGTACTCCATGACTCGCTGCTTCTTCAATTTCTTCGAAAGAAATACCGTTGGAAGTATAGAGAATTTGATCAGCAGAAACTCCGGCATATACAGCAAGCTTTACTTCATTGATGCTGCTGCAATCAATACCACAACCAAGGGAGTGAACGTATTTGAGAATATTGATGTTGGTTAAGGCTTTACAAGCAAAAAAGAACTTAGTATCAATTGCTGAAAAACTTGAAGTGAGTTTCTCATATTGTTCTTTGATCTTTTCAGCATGATACACATAAGCCGGTGTGCCGAATTGTTGAGCTATCTCAGTTAATTGTTGATGCGTTAAGGCTTGCGACATAAGGTTGCGAAGATAAGTTTTAGAGGAAAGTGGGACGACTAATTAGCCTGCTTTTGTACAGGTGGCATCGTTTGTTGTGTCACTCACTTGTAGGTTCCGAAGTTTGTGGAGCTGTGCTATCATCCAGAATTTCCTTTCCACCTTCATCTTCCTCACCATATTCAGTCTTTACTTCAGCAGATTCGATCCCGATCTCATTCAGGTAACGACTAAAAGCAGCCTGGTAACCATGTGTAACAAATACTTTACTGGCTCCGGTAGCTTTTACAGCCTGGAGTAAGCCGTTCCAGTCTGCATGATCGCTGATGATAAAACCGCCATCTACATTCTTCCTCCGAACATTACCACGAACCTGCATCCATCCACTGCAATAACCAATTGCATAAGGTGTAAAGCGTTTCATCCAGGTAGAGTTCTCAGCACTTGGCGGAGCAATGATCACAGCATTCTTTAGTTTTTCTTTTGGCGTGTCAATGGTAATACGTTCAACTGGTGGAAGTTTCCAGCCGGCATTCAGCAAAGCCATGTGCATATTATACACAGCACCGTGAGCATAGATCACATCAGTTACTTCGCTTAGTGGTTGTAGAATTCTCTGGGCTTTCCCCAAACTATAAGCAAGGAAAATGCTGGCTTTGCCTTGCTCTTTGTTTTTTAGTATCCAGTTCTTGATATTGTCAAAAATTACCGGTTGTGGTTTCCAGTTGAAGATTGGGAGCCCGAAAGTAGATTCAGTTATAAAGGTGTTGCATTTTACCGGCTCAAACTCACCACTAATACCGTCGTTCTCTACTTTATAATCACCACTAAACACCCAAACTTCTCCATTATACTCCAGCCTGATCTGGGAAGAGCCGATCATGTGTCCTGCAGGATGGAAAGAGACTTTAACTCCGTTGATGTTTAGTGATTCACCCCATTCAACCGATTCGTAATTACCTTCTCCAAGTCTTGCCTGTAACAATGGTTTGGTGTAGTAATGACTTAGATAAGATTTGCTGCCGAACCTTGCATGATCTCCATGGGCATGAGTGATGAGTGCTTTATCAACAGGTTTCCATGGATCGAGATAAAAGCCACCTTGTGGACAGCAAAGACCTTTGGAAGAGAATTCGATTAAAGCCATCAGGTAAAATTAGTACAGTCCTTTTGTTCAATAAGGTTCAGGATGTACAAGAGTGTGACACAACGAAGATGCCATTAATTCCAAAGCTGGCTAATAAAGCGATTTTATTACTCCATCCAGTTTTCTAATGAAATACAGTTTCTTGTTTTCAAGGTAATCTGTCGAAGGGTTTGTCTTTTTTGATTTGGTAGGCTGAATGTCGAATTCATTAACGATCTTAAAATCCCTATCCGATAGATTCGTTATAAAACTGCTATCGTGTTTCAAATAGAGTTTCGTGAAATGATACATGGTTTCATAACCTTTAAACACCAAATCACTTGCCCTTCCGTTGAATTTATTTTTATAGAAGGCTGCAAACTTGCTTAGAAATTTGTCCCCTTTGTAATAACCATACGAGGTTGAAAAAACGATCTCTACCCCTTTGCAATCAGCTCGGTTTAATTGTTTCATATTATCCCAGGTAGGCATACCAATAGCAATGCTTTCGTAAGAGGTTTTAATACTGCTCAAAGTTCTTACAATGTTGCCGGCAAATGTTTCGTTTAGTGTAGCTCCAATAACAATGTTCTGCTTGGTACTATCAAGTTGAGCAATAATTTCCTGAGGCTTGAAAACATCACTCACTACTATGTACTTTAATTTAAGTGGTATTGATGAATACTTTTTTGCAGCATCCATTAGCATATCAGTGATATGTTGATCCATTGGATCGCTTTTGCGTTTCAACAGCACAACATTATCCAGGTTGTGCATTCGTTGCACATATTTATAAATTCCTTCTACATGGGTAGGAAGTGTGGCATTGATAATAATAAGATTTGGATTGGCTGTTATACCACCATCGTTGGGATAAGTAGAAGAGACCAGGGGGATATTTTTCGCCAAAGCAAAATCAGCCACTTTTTTCAACTCTTCTTTGGTGTTGAATGAGCCGATGATAAAAGATGAAGCTGCGATTTCAGGTTCAACCAAAAGAAGGTTGAGTGATTTGTTCTTTGATTTGGTGTCATGGATGGTCACCTCTAACTGCTGACCTTCTTTCTGTAACGAATCAATTGCTAACATTACACCATTATAAAACTCTAACCCGGGCAGAATGTATTTGGGAATAGTGCTGTTGCCCAGTTTGTAGGTATTTCCGCTAAAAGCTGAATCAAGATAAAGTGGGATTAGTACTGAAACTTTTACCGGCTTCTTATCTGCAGTTTGTCCAAAAGAATGGTATGAGAAAATAAATAAAATCGCTGTAGCTAAGATCTTCCCAAGGTGCATGTACAAGTTTCTCATAGCGTGCAAATTTCATACCCTATTCCCACTCAATGGTTGCAGGTGGTTTACTACTAATATCGTACACAACCCGATTGATGCCTCTTACAGAATTAATGATCTCATTACTAACATGAGCCAGGAACTCGTATGGAAGATGAGCCCAATCTGCAGTCATTCCATCAATTGAGGTTACTGCTCTCAATGCCACAGTGAATTCGTAGGTTCTTTCATCACCCATAACACCTACACTTTTTACCGGAAGCAAGATAGTCCCAGCCTGCCAAACGGAAGCGTAAAGGTTATACTCCTTCAATGCTTTTATGTAAATGTCATCTGCAGCCTGTAGTAACTTAACTTTTTCTTCTGTTATCTCTCCCAATATACGAATGGCTAAACCAGGTCCCGGGAATGGATGTCGTTGAATCATATCTACAGGAATGCCGAGTTCCAGTCCAACTTTTCGTACTTCATCTTTAAAAAGAGAACGTAAGGGTTCTACCAGTTGCAAATGCATTTCCTCAGGTAAGCCACCAACGTTGTGGTGCGATTTGATCAAAACTGATGGGCCAAGAACACTCACACTTTCTATCACATCAGGATAGATTGTTCCTTGTCCTAAAAACCTGGCTTCTTTGAAATTGGCAGCTTCCTGTTGAAAGACATCTATGAACAGTTTGCCGATTACTTTTCTTTTTGCTTCGGGATCAGTTTTTCCTGCCAGTTCATTATAGAACAACTGCTTTGCATCAATTCCTCTTACGTTCAGGTTTAGTTGCTTGTAAGTTTCTAATACCTGTTCAAACTCATCTTTTCTAAGCACACCATTATCTACAAAAATCCCGTGAAGCCTGTCGCCAATTGCTTTGCTGATGAGTGTTGCTGCAACAGTGCTATCAACTCCACCACTCAAAGCCATGATTACATGACCATCACCAATCTGCTTTTTTAGTTGCTCAACTGTATCATGAACAAAAGAAGATGGCGTCCAATCCTGTTTGCAGCCACAGATGTTCACGAGGAAGTTGTGCAGGATCTTTTTCCCTTCGGTAGAATGATATACTTCGGGATGAAATTGTAATCCATATAAAGCGTTAGATGTACTATCTGTTTTTCTAAATGCTGCCACCGGAATGCTGTTGGTGGTTGCAAGAGTCTCAAATCCTTCAGGAACTACAGCGATCGAATCACTATGGCTCATCCAAACCTGTGAATTATTTGAAATGCCGGCGAAAAGCGGATCTTCTTTGTGATCTAAGATCGCTCTGCCGTATTCTCTTTTATTGCTCTTATCAACCCTACCACCGAATATTTTTGCTGTAAGTTGAGCACCATAGCAAACTCCTAAAACTGGTAACTGGTTGTTGAAAGCTTTAATATCCACCAAAGGTGCATGCTCATCATTCACACTAAATGGCGAGCCACTGAGGATGATGCCTTTCAAGCCATCATAAGAAAATGGTTTGTTGAAAGGGATGATCTCACAGTAAACATTCGCTTCTCTAACAGCTCTTGCAATCAATTGAGTGTACTGGCTTCCAAAATCGAGGATGAGAATCTTTTCCGACATGCGGCGAAGGTAACAAATCGGCTTTTCCTACTTTGAGATCAGGTTCATTTTGTACCTTTCTGCCACCAAAACCTCCTTTATGAAAAATCTGGTCTATGCCCTGTTGATACTCCTAGTTTCGGTTTCTTGTAAGATGAACTACAATAAAACGGTGAAAGGCAATGGTAATATGACAAGCGAAAACCGGTCGTTTACTGACCTTTCCAGGATCAAGATCCGTGGCGGAATTAACGTGGAAGTAGTTCCTGGAACATCTTCGCTAAAGGTTGAGGCAGATGAAAACCTGGTGCGTTACATAGAAACCAAAGAAGAAAATGGCTGGATAGTGATCAAAACAAAGGACCGTACGAATCTGAAGTCGAACCACCCGATAAAGGTGTACATCTCTACTGATAGAATTAGAGATATCAATATAGCAGGGAGCGGTTATGTGAAAGGTGATGGCAAATTCAGTGGTTCTGACAGGCTGAACATCGAAGTTGCCGGTTCAGGAGATGTGCAGCTTACCGTTAATACGCCAGCTGTGAATGTTGACCTTCGTGGCAGTGGATCTGTGTCTCTTTCAGGTGAAACAAGGAATGCAAATATTGATATCGCCGGCTCTGGTGATTACCAGGCTGCAGATCTGTTCACAGAAAATACCAAGATTGACATTAAAGGCAGTGGCGATGCGAGAATTCATGCCGATAATACCATAGATGCCAAAATCCTTGGAAGTGGCTCAGTTTATTATCGTGGGAAGGCAAAAGTTCATACTAATTCAACAGGTAGCGGAAGAGTAAAGCCGATGTGATCTGCTCAAGGTGTGTGTTGAGCCAGCTTATGTTTTCTATGGCATCGTCTGTTGCTACGCTTAGTTCACAGTTCCATTTTCATAGCGACATTGCGTATATAACCAATAAATTATTCACTTCAAGATTTTGCAAAGAGTAGTTCATAAAAAAATGCGGATTATTTTCTGAATTAATTCTTTTGGTCATCGAAGAGTATGCTCCATCAATACGATTTGATAAAATTCTTGTTGCGATTGCTGTATAGGCTTAGAGTTTGGTAATTAAAACCAACAATCTAAAGCTGCTCCAGGATTTATTCCTTAACCTTATATGGTTCCTACCTGGTAGAGCCATACATAGTTCATGAAAAGCTATGGGATCACCTTTTTTGCACACAGATTTGTATAAAACTTCATACAGCTCCCTATCCCTGCTTCCTTACCTTCGCAGCGTTATGGAAATAACCGCAAAAACCGCTCAGCAACTCCGACTTACAGAAGCAGAATTCGAACTCATTAAGCAAAAACTCGGTCGTACACCCAATTTCACTGAGCTCTGTGCTTTCAGTGGTATGTGGAGTGAGCATTGCAGCTACAAGAACTCCATCAGGTGGCTAAAAACACTTCCAAGAAGTGGTGGAAAAATGCTCGTAGCTGCCGGAGAAGAAAATGCGGGTCTAATGGATATGGGCAATGGCTTTGGTGTAGTGTTCAAGATCGAAAGTCACAACCATCCTTCTGCCATAGAACCTTTCCAGGGTGCTGCTACAGGTGTTGGCGGTATCCAGAGAGATATTTTTACCATGGGTGCTCGTCCTATTGCATCACTCAATAGTCTTCGTTTCGGTAATCTCAGGGATAAGAAAACCCAAAGACTCCTTGCTGGTGTGGTACATGGTATTGGTCACTATGGAAACTGCTTTGGCGTTCCTACGGTTGGTGGTGAGGTGTACTTTGAAGATTGCTATCATACCAACCCTTTGGTAAATGCCATGAGTGTAGGTATTGTAAAAGTGGGTAAGACCATTTCAGCTACGGCTGAAGGAATTGGTAACCCTGTGTTCTTTGTAGGTAGTGCTACTGGTAAAGATGGAATTGGAGGTGCTTCTTTCGCTTCCGCTGATATTACGGCTGATAGTACAGAAGAATTACCTGCCGTTCAGGTGGGTGATCCTTTCCAGGAAAAGAAATTATTAGAAGCTTGTTTAGAGGTGATAGAAACAGGTGCTGTGATCGGTATGCAGGATATGGGTGCTGCAGGAATTATCTGTTCTACAGCAGAGATGAGTGCAAAAGGTGGAGTAGGAATGAGGATTGATTTGGAGAAAGTTCCTACCCGTCAGCAGAACATGAAAGCCTGGGAATTACTCTTAAGCGAAAGCCAGGAGAGAATGCTGATTGTTGTAGAGAAAGGAAAAGAAGAGGCAGTATTGAAGGTGTTTGAAAAGTGGGATCTGAGTGCAAGTAATATTGGTGAGGTAACAGGTGATGGCTTGCTAAAATTCTACATGCATGGCGAATTGGAAGCTGAGATTCCAGCGTATGAGTTGGTATTAGGTGGAGGTGCTCCTGTGTATGAAAGAGAGTATAAAGAGCCGAAGTATTTATCTCAGATCGCTGATTTCAAAATCTCTGATGTGGAGGATGTTAAGGAAGGAGATTTGAAAACCATCGCTGAACAGTTGATCCAACTTCCAAACATTGCATCCAAGCGTTGGGTATATACTCAGTATGATAGCATGGTAGGTGCAGCAACTTCATCTACCAACAGTCCTAGCGATGCTGCTGTAGTATTGGCAAAAGGTACAGGCAAAGCTTTGGCGATAACAGTAGATTGTAATAGCCGTTACGTACATGCCAATCCTTACAAAGGTGGAATGATCGCTGTGGCAGAAGCAGGAAGAAATATTGTTTGCACCGGTGGTGAGCCTTTAGGTGTAACCAACTGTCTCAACTTTGGTAATCCTTACGACCCTGAAGTATATTACCAGTTTGTAAAAGCTGTTAGCGGAATGGGTGATGCTTGCAGAAAGTTCAATACACCAGTTACAGGTGGTAATGTGAGTTTCTACAACCAGAATCCAGAAGGACCAGTTTATCCAACACCAACAATCGGAATGGTAGGTGTAATTGAAAACCTCGACAACAGGATGACGATGGACTTCAAATCTGAAGGTGATGTGATCTTGTTAATTGGTGAATCAAAGAATTGCATCGGCTCATCTGAATATCTGCATAAGATAAAAGGAGTTGAGTTATCTCCGGCTCCAATGTTTGACCTGGAAGAGGAGTTCAAACTGCAACAAGCAGTTGCTTCACTCATTACTCAGAAACTCGTTAACTCTGCACACGATATAAGTGAAGGAGGATTGACAGTAACCTTATTAGAAAAAGGGTTTAATAGAAACTTAGGTTTTGAAGCCTCCCTAATCCCTCCAAAGGAGGGACTTAGGAACGATGCTGTTTGGTTTGGCGAAGCCCAAAGCCGAGTAGTAGTAACTTGTAGCAAAGCCCAGGTTGAAAAGATCAAAGCAACAGGTGTAGCAGTCACTCAACTTGGTACGGTAACTACAGGAGAGATAAAAGTAAATAACGAAAGCTGGGGTAATATTTCAGATTGGAAACAGAAGTACGATACAGCAATAGAGAAACTACTTGCATAAGATCGATGCATACAAAGAATGAGATCATATCAGCTTTTACAACTGCCAGTTCATCTTTGTATGAGTATATTAAAGTCCAGCCGGATGAAGTGTTTGAAGTAATGCAGGGAGGCAAATGGTCTGCAGGACAAAATCTAGATCACATGATCCGTTCGGTAAAGCCTTTGAATCTGGCTTATCGTTTACCAGGCTTTGGATTAAGGTTGTTATTCGGAAAACCAAACAGGAAAGGAAGAAGTTATAGTGAGGTTGTTGAAAAGTATACGTCCAAACTTTCCAGCGGTGCAGTGGCAACAGGTGCTTTCGTTCCGCCGATCATTAAATTAGAGAAGAAAGAAAAGCTGCTGCATGATTTCTCTTCACAGAATGAAAAACTGTGCAAGGCACTATCAACTTGCAGCGAAGAGAAACTGGATAACTACTTACTTCCACATCCACTACTGGGAAAGATTACATTACGAGAGATGATGTTCTTTACGATCTATCACAACGAACATCATCTGCAAATTTTAAAAGACAGGGAAAATGTCTCAGCCTAATTATATCATTGTTACTGGTGCTGCTGGTTTTATCGGTAGTTGCATGGCAAGTTATTTAAACGAGCAAGGTTATATGAACTTAGTGCTTGTTGATGCTTTTGAAGTTGAAGCTAAGAGGAAGAATTGGGAACAGAAAGGATATGCTCATGTATTAGAACGATACAATTTGATTGATTGGCTAAATGAACATGATGTCAAAGTTGATTGCTTCATCCATCTTGGAGCAAGAACAGATACAACTGAGTTTGATTATGCCATTCACGAAGAGTTGAACGTTCAGTATTCAAAAGATGTTTGGAATTACTGCACAGCAAACAATATCCCACTAATTTATGCATCTTCTGCCGCCACTTACGGAGCAGGAGAGTTGGGTTATGATGATAACCATGAAGTGATTGAACAATTGAAACCACTCAATCCTTATGGCGTAAGTAAGAATGAGTTTGATAAATGGGCACTTCATCAAGCTCAGGATGACCAACGTCCTCCAAGCTGGACAGGTCTCAAGTTCTTCAATGTGTACGGTCCAAACGAATACCACAAAGGGAGGATGGCAAGTGTGATCTGGCATTCATTTAACCAGATAAAGAAAGATGGAGTAGTGAAGCTTTTCAAGAGCCATCGTCCCGACTTTGAAGATGGAAAGCAACTAAGAGACTTTATCTATGTAAAAGATGTGGTGAAGGTTATATTTTGGATGATGGATTCAATGGTCAATAGGCAATGGTCGATTGAAAACAATGGTATCTACAATCTGGGTACTGGAAAAGCCAGAACCTTCGAAGACTTAGTTAAAGCCACTTTTGCAGGATCAGATCTTCAGCCAAATATTCAGTTCATAGATATGCCTGAAGACATCAGGGATAAATACCAATACTTTACTGAGGCAAATATGCAGAAGTTGAAAGCTGCTGGTTATGAGGAGTCTTTCTACTCTCTTGAATCAGGCGTTAACGATTATGTTAAGAAGTATCTTTCAATGGATAGGATTTGGTAAATTTGGTAAAAGTAAGATTATGACAGAACCGAGTATAATACGTGAGAGTATCATTAGAAAAGTAAAAGACCTTTCAGAGGAAAAGCTGGAGGTTGTTGAATCGTTTTTGAATAATATCTCTCAGAAAAAAGACCTTTCCGAAGTGGAGATGATATATAAGAAAGCTGTTGAACGTTACCACGAAACACTTCAAAGGCTGGCTCAATGATAATGCTGGAAGAGGTACTCTTACTTCATGATAATTCTATCAAAGATTATGGCGGAAGTTCTGGGGTAAGAGATATGAACTTACTGGAAAGTGCTATAGCTAGACCATTTCAATCTTTTGGAGGCAATGAATTATATCCAAGTGTATTTGAAAAAGCTGCAGCTATTGTTGAGAGTATCGTAAATAATCATCCCTTTGTTGATGGTAATAAGAGAACTGGTTTTTTAGCAGGCTTTATGTTGATGTACCAGAATGGTTATGAAATAACTGCAAAAAAAGAAGATGCGTATGACTTTGTAATCAATATCGCATCTTCTAATATCGAATTTGAAGAAATCGTTATTTGGCTAAAATCCAATACTACACCTCTCTAATTATCAATACGCTTCTTCAAAAACTCTACAGCTTTCTTCTTTGCATCTGCCGTTGCCTCTTTATTAAAACTTGGATTACTAGGATTAGCAAAACCGTGGTTTGCTTCGTAGCGATTCACTTCTAAATTTTTACCGGCTTCTTTCATGTTCTTTTCAAAAGCATTCACCATTTCAGGTGAAGGACTTTTATCCTGGTTACCAAAGAAACCGATCACATCTGCATTAAGTAGTTTCAATCTTTCCATGTTTGTCTCTGGTCTGCCGTAGAACATTACACAGGCTTTTCCTTGTTTTCCTGCTGTGATCGCAGCTTGTAAACTCCATGCTCCACCAAAACACCAGCCGATGGTAGAAATTTCAGCATCCGTTCCTGCGAAAGCAATGGCACCTTTTACAATATTGAACAACCTTTCATTTTTTACTGAGCGAACCAATTTTGATGCACTATCGGCTGTTGCAGCTACTTTTCCATCGTACATATCCAGAGCAATAATGTTGGCTTCTTTATCCAGTTCACGCCAATACCAGTCAGACTCACTTTTAATGTAATCATTCAAACCCCACCACTCCTGTATCACAAACAGGTATTTGTTGCTCTTCTTTTTTGCCGGAATAAAATAGGCAGCACCTTCTTTCCCATCTAGTGTGGCAAAGCTGATCATCTTACCTTTTTGTTTTGCATATACAAACGGCAATGGATTGATATGCCAGCTGGTGAATTCTTTTGTGCCTGCTTCTCTTTGAAATTCAGACATCATATTGCTCTCAAAGCAGCTGATGTAGCAGTCTGGCGAAAGCGGAGCAGCAGGTTTTCTTAATGTATAGCTTAAAAGCGAGGCAGTTAAGAATGCTGTAACAGCCAGGAATGCCAATTTTTTCATGATGAAAGTGGTTTTGTGGTGAAAATGTACACCTTAAATCAACATTTGAAAGTTTTAAGGAGTTCAGTTAAGCCTCAATTTTTTTGCCCGAATTATTCTACTTAGGTTTGTACGACCTCTGAGAATTTCTCAAATTATTTTTCTCCCTGGTCAAAAAATTTGTTGTGCTGAATAGATACTGAGTCTCTACTCATTTTTTCTGTTTTTGTGATGGGTCAGCGAACAAGTCGTACAAGAGTGCGACGCAAGAAAAGCTTAATAGTAGTTCAGAAGACGGGTAAATAATAAAAGAACGTAAACAAGAAACTGTAAACTGTTTTTATGGCGAAGTACATTTTTGTAACAGGTGGAGTAACAAGCAGTCTGGGTAAAGGCATTATTGCAGCCAGTCTTGCAAAATTGTTACAGGCAAGAGGGTTAAGGGCAACGATCCAGAAGTTTGATCCATACATTAATGTGGATCCGGGAACGTTGAATCCTTACGAGCATGGTGAGTGTTTCGTTACAGAAGATGGCGCTGAAACCGATCTTGACCTTGGGCACTACGAGAGATTTCTAAGCATTCATACCTCACAGGCAAACAACGTAACCACAGGAAGAATTTATCAGACGGTGATCAATAGAGAAAGAGCCGGCGACTTTTTAGGAAAGACTGTACAGGTTGTTCCTCATATTACTGATGAGATCAAGCGTAGAATGTTGCTGTTGGGCAAAGATGGAAAATACGATGTGGTGTTGACTGAGATCGGTGGAACGGTTGGTGATATTGAGAGTTTACCTTTTATAGAAGCTGTTCGTCAGCTACAGTGGGAGTTACCTGATGAAGATGTGATGGTTGTTCACCTGACTTTGATCCCTTACCTGAAAGCAGCCAAAGAGTTAAAAACAAAACCTACGCAGCACAGTGTAAAAATGTTGAGTGAAACGGGAGTTCATCCTGATGTGCTCGTTTGCAGAACTGAAGAGCCTTTGGGTAATGATATCAAACGTAAGATCGCCTTGTTCTGTAATGTAAAGGTCGAAGCTGTGATTGAGGCTATGGATGCTTCTACGATCTACGAAGTGCCTTTGCTGATGTTGAGAGAGAAGTTGGATCTTATTTGCTTGAAGAAGCTGAACATCACCAACTACCAGGAACCTCAGTTAGATAAATGGAAAGGGTTCTTAGATAAATTGAAATATCCTAAGAGTAAAGTAACTATCGGTTTGATAGGTAAATATGTTGAACTGCAGGATGCTTATAAATCAATCCTTGAAAGTTTTATACATGCCGGAGCAATGAACGAGGTGAAAGTTCAGGTGGTGAATGTGCATAGTGAATACATTACCGCTGAAAATGTTGAAGAGAAACTGGAAGGCTTAGATGGATTACTGGTTGCTCCGGGTTTTGGAATGAGAGGAATAGAAGGAAAGATCGTTGCTGTTAAATATGCAAGAGAAAATGGCTTGCCTTTCTTCGGAATTTGCCTTGGAATGCAGATGGCTGTTATTGAATATGCAAGAACAGTGTTGGGTTTAAAGCATGCTCACTCAACAGAAATGGATCAAAGTACAGAAGATGCTGTGATCAACATGATGGAAGAGCAGAAGAAGATAAAAATGATGGGTGGAACAATGAGACTTGGTTCTTATCCATGCCTGATCAAAGAAGGAACATTGGCTCATAAGATTTATGGTGAGACAGAGATTTCAGAACGTCATCGTCATCGTTATGAATTCAATAACCAATACTTAGAGCAGTTTGAAAATGCCGGTGTGGTGTTTAGTGGAAGAAATCCTGAAACAGGATTGGTGGAGATCATGGAGATTCCAAACCATCCATTCTTCCTGGGTGTTCAATATCACCCCGAATTAAAAAGCACCGTTGAGAAACCAGCTCCGCTTTTCGTGAGTTTTATCGAAGCAGTGAAAAAATACAATGAGCAGAAAAGCAATATCAAATCACCATTGCTGCAAAGCGAGATGATTTAAATTGCTGGCTAAAGCATAGAAGTCCTGCCTTGTTGCAGGACTTTTCCTTTTATCAAAATCTTGCATCTTCAAATTGCCTGAATAGGTACTTTCACGAATTAAATCATGCTACATGAGAATCTTATTAGTTATTCTGTTTGCTTTTTTCCTGTCAAACCTGAATGCTCAATATAACTGGACAAAAGACGGAAGCGGCTACTACGAAGCTGAAGAAAACGGAATTGTGAAATACATTCTGCCTTCAATGGGAGAAATAACGATTGCCGATGCTTCCCAGCTTACACCAAAAGGCAGCAACACTCCGCTGGATGTAAAAGAATTCAGCTTTTCTGATGATGGGAAGAAAATACTCATCTATACCAACTCAAAAAAGGTGTGGCGTTATGAAACAAGAGGAGATTATTGGGTGCTGGATCTGAGTAATTACCAATTGAAGAAACTTGGTAGCAAGTTGCCAGAATCTTCTTTAATGTTTGCTAAGTTTTCTCCTGATGGAAATAAAGTAGCTTACGTTAGTAGGCGTAACATTTACGTAGAAGATATTAAAACGAATATTGTAAAGCAACTCACCAAAGATGGAACTGACAGACTCATCAACGGCACATTCGATTGGGCTTATGAAGAAGAGTTCGACCTGAGAGATGGATTTCGTTGGAGTCCCGACAGCAAAAGCATTGCTTACTGGCAAATTGATGCAAGAAAGATCAAGAACTTCTACCTCATCAACAATACAGATTCAATTTACAGTCAGGTTGTTCCTGTTGAATATCCAAAGGTTGGTCAGGATCCTTCTTCTGCAAGAATCGGTGTAGTGAATATTTCAAGTGCTGCCACTAAATGGATGAATATTCCTGGCAGTTCTGTTCAGCATTACCTCACAGCGATGGAGTGGGTGAATAGTAATGAACTTGTTATTCAGCAATTAAACAGAAAGCAAAACGAAAGCAAGTTGATGTACGTCAATTCAGCAACAGGTGCAGCCAACACTTTCTACTCCGAGTCTGATAAAGCTTGGATAGATATTAAGAGCCGTTGGTATGATGATCCAAAAGGTTGGTTCTGGATCAATGGCGGCAAAGATTTTCTTTGGGTGAGTGAGAAAGACGGCTGGAGGCACATTTACTTAATCAGCAAAAATGGAAAGAAAGAAACACTTGTAACGAAAGGCAACTATGACATCCTCACCTTAAAAGCTATTGATGAAAAGAATGGCTACGTGTACTTCATGGCTTCTCCTGAAAATGCAACACAGCAATATTTGTATCGCACAAAACTTGATGGCAGTGGAAGCTTAGAATCTGTTTCACCACAGTCTCAAAAAGGTACACATAGCTACCAGGTTTCTCCGACAGCTTTGTATGCTGAGCATCGTTTCTCTAATGCAAGTACTTCACCTTCGGTGGAGTGGGTTGCACTTCCTGATCATAGAACGGTGGTGAAAGGTCAGAGTTCAAATCGTCCTGCACGACATAATGTTGAGATGTTCCAGGTTACAACCGATGATGGAGTAACAATGGATGCATGGATGATTAAGCCAACTAACTTCGACTCGACCAAAAAGTATCCTGTTGTCTTTTACGTGTATGCAGAGCCAGCAACACAAACCGTAAAAGATTCTTACGGTTCTCAGAACAACTTCCTCTATGCTGGCGATATGTCAAAAGATGGCTACATCTATATTAGTATAGACAATCGGGGTACACCTGCACCAAAAGGAGCAGCGTGGAGAAAATCTATTTACCAGAAGATCGGCATTCTGAATGTTGACGACCAGGCAAAAGCAGCAAAGCAAATTCTTAAGTGGAGTTTCATTGATACAAGCCGTGTTGCAGTTTGGGGCTGGAGTGGTGGTGCATCAACAACGCTTAATCTAATGTTCCGTTATCCTGAAATTTACAAAACAGGAATTGCGATTGCACCAGTTGCATATCGCCTCAGCTACGACAATATTTACGAAGAACGATACATGGGCTTGCCCCAGGAAAACATGCAGGCTTACCTTGATGCTTCTGCAATTTCGCACGTTAAAGGTTTGAAAGGAAACTTGCTTGTTGTACACGGAACAGGAGACGACAATGTTCACTATCAAAACACAGAATTACTCATCAATGCTTTGGTGAAGAATGGAAAGCTGTTCTCTATGATGGCATATCCTAACAGAACACACAATATTTCAGAAGGTGCAGGAACATCACAACACCTGGCTTTAACGTATACAAACTTTCTCAGGCAGCATTGTCCTCCTGGAGGAAGATAGTTTTTGTTCTCTAGCTGAGTATTTCATAGCATCGTTTGTTGTGTCACTCACTTGTACGTTCTGAACTTAGTTCAACAATAGCAACACCTGCATGATAATTGTGCAGCATAACTTATGCATCAACTGCCAGATCTAACTCAGCCAGGTTGGTTCCTGTTTGCTACATTGATCATTTTTCTTGTAGTAGCCGGAAGATATTTTATTGCTGCAGGTTTGTTCTATTCTGTTTTCTATATCTGGTATCCTGAGAAATGGAAACAAAGAAAGATCAACAACAGAAGTTACAACAAAGACCAGTTCAGAAAAGAAGTAAAGTGGAGTTGCATCACAACATTGATTTTTGCAGTTTCGGGAACAATCACAGCTATTCTCTGGCAGAAAGGTTATACAAAGCTCTACACTCAAGTTTCAGATTACCCCATCTGGTGGTTGCCGGTTAGTCTTGCTATTGCCTTAATACTACATGAAACATTTTATTATTGGCTACATCGTTGGATGCATCATCCAAAAGTGTTCAGGATTATTCATAAAGTGCATCATGATAGCAAAATCACTTCTCCATGGACTGCTTTTTCTTTTCATCCGCTGGAAGGGTTATTACAAGCTGTTTTTCTTCCTGCTTTGTTGATGGTGCTACCAATGCATTTGTATGTTCTGGTGATTCAGCTTACGATCATGACCGTGAGCAGTGTGATCAATCACCTCGATATCGAAATTTACCCTAAGAATTTCTACAAACACTTCCTTGGTCGTTGGTTGATTGGTGCTACACACCATTCTCTCCATCACAAGCAGTTCAAATACAACTATGGGCTGTACTTCACCTTTTGGGATAAATGGAAACGAACTGAAAGTCCATTGTACACCAAAATGTTCAGGGAAAAGACTGAGGCTGAGCCTATCAGTTCAGTAGCGAAACCGGAAGTACAAGGGTGCGATCCTTCGTCAAGCTCAGGATAAACTGCCACGCTGGAACTGATGCTATGAAAACTGAACCATGAAACGAGCGTGGCAACTGAAGCTCAATAGCAGTAAAGGCTTCTGGCTCATACCTTTCCTGATGTGCACAACTAATAATAAGCAATGCTTCTATTTTCCTAAATTGCCTGATCTACATTATTAAATTAAACAAGTTATGATCAAATTACAAGTGATTGGCAATCTGGGAAAAGATTGCATCGTAAACAACGTTAACGGCAAGAATGTTATCAATTTTAGTGTTGCACATACAGAAAAATTCAAGGACTCTCAAGGTGTTCAGAAAGACAAAACTACCTGGGTTGAATGTGCTTACTGGACTGACAGAACAGCTATTGCCCCTTACTTAAAAAAAGGAACACAAGTGTATGTTGAGGGTACTCCAGATATTAGAACATATCAAACCCAGGATGGCAAGCAGGGTGCTTCTTTGAGTTTAAGAATTTTAAGTGTTCAGTTACTGGGTAGCAAAACTGAAGGTGGTAATGGAAACACTGGTGGCTATAATGGTGGTTCACAGTCGTACAACAATCCACAACCATCTTATCAAACACAACAGGTGGCAACACCTTCTGCAGCTGATATAGCAGAGCCTTTGGATGATTTGCCGTTTTAATCACGAATTAGAATCGATTTACTGAAAGGATGCTCAGCATCCTTTTTTGTTTCCATATTTCTATCTTGCAACCATGAGTGAACAGTTGTTTTTCTACGACCAGTTGTACGAGTTCTCTAAAGCGGTTTTTCTGAAGATGGGTTGTAGTGAAGAAGATGCAACCTTAGCATCAAAAGTATTGGTGTCTGCTGATGCTCGTGGAATAGATAGCCACGGTGTAGCAAGATTGACTGGTTATGTAAGACTTTGGGAAGCAAAGAGAATAAATGCAGTTCCAAACATCCATGTGATTCATGAAACACCTTCTACAGCAACAATTGATGGTGATGCCGGCCTGGGTTTAGTAGTTGCTCCAAAAGCAATGCAGATCGCTATCGACAAAGCAAAGAATGTTGGTGCAGGATGGGTCGCAGTTGGTAATAGCAATCATTTCGGTATTGCAGGTTATCACGCTATGATGGCTTTAGAACATGATATGATCGGAATAGCAATGACCAATGCCAGTGCTTTGGTTGCTCCAACTTTTTCCATCGAGAAAATGCTGGGAACAAATCCAATTGCTGTAGCTATTCCTGCCAAAGAACAACCAGCATTTGTGGCTGACTTTGCTACAACCACTGCATCTAACGGTAAACTGGAAATCCTTCAACGCAAAAATGCTGAAGCTCCACTTGGTTGGGTGCAGGATAAAGAGGGAAATGCTACTACAGATGCCAATGCACTAAAGCAACAAGGTGCTATGTTGCCTTTGGGTGGTGATAGAGATCACGGTAGCCATAAAGGTTATGCGTTAGGAAGTATAGTAGATATTTTCTCAGCAGTTTTAAGCGGAGGAAGCTATGGACCATGGGCACCTCCGTTTCCTGCTTACATTGCTATGCCTGAGAATATGCCGGGTAAAGGTTTGGGACATTTCTTTGGTGCAATGCGAATTGATGCCTTTCGTCCGGCTGAAGATTTTAAACAACACATGGATAATTGGATATCTCGTTTCAGGAATGCAAAACCAGCTAAAGGGTATGAGAAAGTTCTGATTCCTGGTGATCCTGAAAGAGAAATGGAAGCCGAAAGGATGAAGAGCGGAATTCCTGTAGTTGACTCAGTTGTTGCAGACTTAAAAACGTTGGAACAGAAATTCGGCATCTCATTTAAATAAAGAAATCCCGCAAAAGCGGGACTTCGTACTTATCCATCTACCTAAACTAAAGACTATTGAGAAAAGCTTCGATGCTTTGCTTGTTGGTTTGGGTTGGCAGCAGATTAATATTCATATTTGCTGTGATCGTTACTTCTTTCTGAGCAAAATACAAATTGCCATTGATATAAGAAAGCGATACAAACGTTACCACTTTACCTAGATAAATATTTGGAATAAAAAATCGCTTAGTTGTTGGATCGGCATACAGCTGGGCAACAATGTCCGGTGATTTTACTACAGCATACACATTTGTGTTTGCATTCGTGAAATTCGGTGGCAACACAACAACTGCTTTTGTTCTTGCCTGGGTGGTGTCTGAGAAATAATCACAGTTTACCCAACCAAAACGGTTGATCTGAAATTGGTATCCTCTTAATACAGTTCCAGTCGATTGGTTTTGCACCTGTATAACTCTGTTTACAGAAGAATCCTGCCAGGGCAGCCATGTGAACTGTTGAGCGGAACTTGCAGGAAGAGCATTGTCGTAACCATAGAACACCCTCATGTCATTAGATGGAGAAGTGTTGCTCATCTTATTAAAGATCCTCACGGTTATCATCTTGCCTGATGCAAGTTGTAGCGGCAATCCATTGTAAGTAACACGAATGTTCATCGATCCTCCTGTTACTAAAAGTTGATTGTAACTCATCGTTGGGCGATTCATTCTCACCATATCACCTTTCTTATTTAAGTGCAGTACTTGTACCTGTACTTTTCCAGATGTAGGTCCACCACTGGAGAAATTAGCTGGGAAACTAACTTGAACACTATCGCCGAAGCTGATAGTTCCACCGTTGATGCAATCGACAGAATCAATCCTGAACGGTTGTGCAAAAATAGAATCCAATTGTCTCACCCTTGCAGCCATTGGCACCGGATTATACCAGAGTGTATCATTCAGTTCATTATTCTTGTAGGGAAAGAACTCATTAGAATTCTCTTTTTTACAGCTGATGACCAACAGCCCCAATACCAGTATTATTAAAATTCGTTTCATTCTCTTGCTGATTCGTTTGTTAGATACCATTTCTTTTACCTACGCTGCCCTTTAAGTTTGTATCTTATTCCTACCGATAAACCTGCAGCATTGAACTTCTGTGTGTAAGTAGCTCCGCTTGTCATATTACCCAGGTTGTACCTGAAATGTGGTTCTAAGAAAAAGTCTAAATGATTGTTCAATGGTTTGATAACACTAAAACCGGCATAAAGCCCTAGACCGATATTCTGTTTGAAGGTTGGTGAGGTCTTCGAATTCATAGAAACCACAGCAAGTGAATCGTTGATGGTTTCTCCACTGTACCACGATCTCAGATTTAGTATCACACCAGCGTTTACAGCAAATTTCAGGTTCTCGTTTCCGAACTCATACGAAACCAATAATGGAACATCAAAGCTTCTATACTTGTTATAGGTTGTCCTAAGACTATAACCAATCTGTTCAAGAGTTGTAGTATCCCTGATCAATGTATCGCTACCGCTTGATGTTGTAACTGTTCTTATGGTTATCACTGTAGTGATCCTTCTTTCGTTTTCTGTTTTCAGATCGAACCTTTCATTTATCTGGGAGAACTGAAATCCAGCTTTCAGCAAAAGATTGTCGCCAATCGATTTTGAAAATCTCACTCCTGCTGTATAACCTAGCTGGGTACTTTCTGTGCTGTCTTTTTTCTGGAGGATTGCAGAGTTGGTTCCTGAAACTGATTTCATCGCAAAATCTGGTGAAGCAAAAACTTCAAGGTAAAGATCATTGCGTCTTGGTCTGCCTGCTGTTGGACAATCAATGCCCCAGATCTTCAGCTTCGATAAATCAAACTGATCTTTAGCACTTGCACTCAACATTTTTGAGTTTAGTGCCAACTTACCCTTTGCAAATGGTACATAAGTGTTGTTGAGGTCTGCTGTAGCTATTTGCGAAATACCTAGCTGAGTTCTATCATCTTTACGAGTAAAAGTTGATCCTGAATTTCCTTTCTGCTTTTTATTAAAGTTCAACTTGTTATTTCTAGCTATAGTTACATCTTCAGTAGAGGAGGTGGAGTTTCCTCTTTTGTCTTTCTTGTTGATTAGTTTTTTTGTTATTGAGGTGTTGCTTCCTTCATTTATTACTTCCTTCTTTGCTTTTGCAGCACCTTCTGTTGACTGAGTAGTAGTGTTCAATTCGTCTTCAGTAGAAGTGATAGTGCTATGTCCTTTACCACCATCATCCTGACTTGCATTTCCACCAGGAACACCGTCGTTCTTGTTTTTGTCTCCACTTTCAGAAATTCCGTTTGTATTCGTAGCTAAACTGCTGTTCTTCTTTGCCGAAGCAGTTTCGCTAAGCTGTACATCATTGGCTTCACCCGTGTTCATCAGGTAGTAACCAGTTCCAATTCCGGCTACAATAAAGAACAGGGCAGCCCAGATTGCAGTTCCTGAGAACCACCAGAAACCTCCACGAGGTTCTTTGTCTTTCTTTCGCTCAATCTTTTCCCAAAGACCTTCCGGCACAGGACTTTGGTGATCCTTGAGCTTGTCGTTGACAAATTTGTCAAATATGTTATCTGTCATACTATACAGCAATTTTCTGCAGGTTTAATATTTGGTTTTGCAGCATCTTCCTGGCTTTTACAAGCTGGCTTCTGCTGGTACTTGGTTGTATTTCTAACATCTTAGCTATTTCTTCATGGCTGTAACCTTCAATTACGTTCAGGTTAAAAATGGTTTTGTAACCATCCGGCAGCTGGCTTATCAGCTTCATCAGGTCATCTTCACCTAAACTGGAATAAGCGTAAGGGTCAAGCCTGGGTGTTTGGCTGTTATCTTCTTTGATCTCTGAGAAGCTCAGCCTTTTTTTCTGAAGTAGTTTCAAGGCTGTGTTCACCACGATCCTACGGATCCAACCTTCAAAAGAGCCCTCGAATTTGAACTGGTTAATGTAGTTGAACACCCTGATAAAAGCCTCCTGCATCATATCCTCAGCCTCCATGGCATCATTGGCATAACGCAAGCAAACAGTCATCATTTTGCCGGCATACTGCTCAAAAAGCAGTTTCTGGCAGGTTCGATCCTGTTTAATACAGCCTCGTATCAGTTCATATTCGGTCAAAAGGGAACTGTTTAGATTAGATGTTCTTATATAGATGCACCAAATTTCGGTTTCGTTGCCTCAGAACGGCTGTTTTAAGCTGATTATTATGGATTTCTGGCGAATTGGGTTTGTTGAAGAGAGAATTTTTTGGGGAACAAGGGTTTAGAAACTCCGGTTTAGCCGTCGTTGCGTCGCACTCTTGTACTTTTTTTTGCTATTTGGTAACCTTTGATTCAGTTGACAATACATTTGCTTTAGACCTGTGAAACAAATCCGCAGTTTTATTTATGGAGTTATTTATAAGTTTCTTGATTTTGCTATCTGGTTCGACTAATTCGATTAAAACGAATTACTCTGCTCAGATTGACTCTATACAAGTAGTAAACAGAACTGCTTTAACCACGTGGTTTAAAAGAATTACAATCCAAGACCCGAATTCTATAAAAAAGATCGTTGGAGCTAGTGATACGATTAAGATTGCAGAAGCTTATAATCGCTTTGATAATTGGGGGAATCCTGCTGCAAAAAACAGCTTTGGAAGTCTTGATGTCAGTTTTTATCAAAACGGAAGTGTAGTAAAGGAAATTGAAATATACTTTACAATTTTTCGTGGAGTGGTTTTGATTCAAAATCTGGAGTACTATAAAAATGATGATTTTTATGGAGCTGTACTTGATGCAATGCAACCTCTTTTAGGTGCAGATAAACGCTTTCGTTAGCAATTCCAACCCAACCTCAGCTAACTCTCCGTTTTCTTTGTGTTACTGGGTTTAGCAGGCTAACAAAACCTACATCGGGAAATACACATGAAAAGTTGATCCTTTGCCGGGTTCACTTTCAGCTGTAATAAAACCATTATAGTTCTGCACAATTTTTTTTACAATGGCTAATCCAATTCCGCTGCCGCTATATTCACTTCTGCCGTGTAAGCGTTGAAACATTTCGAAGATCTTTTCAGCATAAGACTGGTCGAAACCAATTCCATTATCAATAAAACATATCTCATGAAATTTGGAAGACGGACCTAAGCCTTTACCATGTATCTCATCACCCAAAACGGTTCTGTAGCGTATCCGTATAGATGGCTCATTGCCTTCACGCTGATATTTAACTCCGTTGTTAACCATGTTATCGAACAGCTGCTCAAATTGAAAACGCATACCTACTAAGGTTGGCAGGTGGTCAACGTTTATAGTGATTTTCTTTTCTGAGTCTTTGTAACTATTACCAATTTTTATAGCCACTTCATTCAGGTCTACCGGCTCAGCATTGTGAGCATCACGTGTGGCTCTTGAGTAAGTAAGCAGGTCTTCAATTAGCTGATTCATTCTATCGGCTGCAGAAATGGAACGTTGAAAATAATCTTTCGCCTTTTCTGTTAGCTTTTCACCTTCAAGTTCAATGATCATTGCATTGAAGGTTCTGATCTTTCTTAATGGCTCCTGCAAGTCGTGAGATGCTACATAAGCAAACTGTTCTAACTCTTTGTTCTGGGCTTCAAGCTGTTCAGCATTTTGCTTTTGTTTATCTTCAGCTATTTTACGTTCTGTTAGATCACGGGTAACTTTTGAAAACCCCATGAGGTCTCCATCCTCACTATGTAATGCTGTAATAACAATAGAACCCCAGAATCGGGTTCCATCTTTTTTAATCCGCCAGCCTTCATGCGAAGCTTTCCCCTTATCGGAGGCTTGCTTTAATAGGCTTTCGGGTAATTTCGCATCTCTGTCTTCGTTGGTATAAAATACTCTGAAGTTTTTGCCCAGAATTTCGTCAACCTTATAACCTTTGATATTTTCAGCTCCTTTATTCCAGTTTAAGATGTTACCGTTCTTGTCCAGCAGAATGATGGCATAATCCTCAACTTCGGAAATCATTTTATGATAGCGTTCTTCGCTTCTTTGTAAAGCCTCACTTTTTTCCCGGAGTTCCTGGTAAGTTTTTTCCTGCTCTTCTTCAGCGATTTTTAGATCTGTAAGGTCACGAGTTACTTTGGTAAAGCCGATGACCTTATTGTTTTCATCATGTAAAGCAGTGATAACGATGGAACCCCAAAACTTAGTACCGTCTTTTCTCACCCTCCAGCCTTCATGTTCTGCTTTTCCGGTTTGAATGGCTGTGTTGATGAGTGTTTCTGGTAGTTTTTTATTTCTGTCTTCAGGTAGGTAAAATATCCGAAAATTTTGCCTTATAATTTCATTCGGCTTGTAGCCTTTGATCTTTTCAGCTCCTTTATTCCAGTCAAGGATATTGCCCTGTAAATCAAGTAAAATAATAGCGTAGTCTTCTACTTCTTCCACCATTTTATGATAGCGTTCTTCACTTTTCTTCAACTCTTCATTCCTTTCAAGTAACTCTTCTGCATGAGTTGGCATTTTAACCCCAAAAGAAATGTAACCTGTAACTTGTTGATTGGCATCAAATTGAGGAACATAAGTTACTTCGAAATAATGGGTTCCATCAAAGAAGTTTAAAGTGGTTTCAAAAGAAACCCTTTCACCGTGTAAAGCCTTTAGAATATACTTTTCAACTGACTTATAGGCTTTATCACCCAAAATTACCTGTATAGGCTGACCGATGATTGATGCATTATCCATCCTCATGAAATCAGCGAAAGCCTGGTTAACGTAAGTATAATATAGCTCTTTGCTGATGCAGGAAATAAGTGCAGGTATAGAATTAAGAAGGGTGGTATTTTGAGATTCTGTCAGTTCAGAATTTTTTGTAGCTGTTAAAATATCCATTGTGCCGGGGTTAATAATCTTGAACTTTTGGATTATCCCAATAGCTTAATTGTAGAATATTCTCCTCAAATCTTTCAATTGAAAAGATTATCTCTAAAAGATGCTATCGACGTTACAATTTTATTGGCTTATTCTCAGGCAATAAAGATGAACAGAAATAATTGTCATGTATAAGGTTCAAAAATTATTCCGCTGCTTTAGTTAAACAATTGGTAGCAAAAGTTATTGTACAAGAAATTGGTCATGGATATAATCAACCACTTTTTTAAGGTCATTTGTTTGGTTGTAAATAGCCAGTTGACGGTCTGCACCTGTGCCATGTTCAAGTAGTTTAGGTACATATGTCAAAGCCTGCCGACTTCCCAGATGATCTACTACATCATCAACAAAATCGAGGAGTTCATAGATCAAAGCTCTGGTAGTTACTTCCTGTTCTTTACCAAAGTCAATCAAGTTTCCGTCTAAGCCATAACGGCTTGCTCTCCACTTATTTTCGTTGATAAGTGCTCTATGATAAGTGATGAAGTTGAGGTTTTTGCTTCTTAGCTTATAGAGCTTAGCACAAACTGCCTGGAATAAAGCTGCAACAGTTATTGTTTCATTCACCGTCATTGGGACATCACAGATTCTGAATTCTACTGTGTTAAAGAAAGGATGTACCCTAAGATCCCACCAGATCTTTTTAGCATTATCAATACAATTGGTTTTAATAAGAAGGTTTACATAGCTGTCGTATTCTTCAATGCTGTCAAAACAATCCGGAATACCGGTCCGTGGGAATTTGTCGAATACTTTTGTTCTGAAAGATTTGTAGCCTGTTACCCTACCTTCCCAGAAAGGGGAGTTACATGTGAGTGCATATATGTGTGGCAGGAAATACCGTGCGGAATTAGCGATGTGAATCGCCATTCTACGGTCTTCCATACCTACGTGAACGTGTAAACCGAAGATGAGGTTACTTCTTGCTGCTTCCTGTAGTTCGTTTACAATTTCGTTATAACGTGCATGATCAGTGATCAACTGGCTTTGCCAATGACTAAAAGGGTGTGTACCTGAAGCTCCTACCCAAAAGCCGAGGTCTCCGGCTATGTTCGAAATAGTTTGCCTTAATGTGAAAACATCTTTATAAGCTTCTTCAATGTTTTCGCAGATGTCAGTTCCAACTTCCACTACAGCCTGGTGCATTTCTGCTTTTACCTTATCACGGATAAGTTTCTGCCCTTCGAGAACGATCTTTTGTTCATGGCTGGTAAGCTCCCTTGTTTCAGGATCAATTACCATGTATTCTTCTTCGATGCCTAGTGTAAAATGGCGATAGGATAGATGATGACTCATGTAGCAGTTGCAGTTTTATTATACAGTTGAATGCTCAGTTAAGTAAGGAACGATGAAGTGCTTGCGACGCAACGATGATCAATCGGAGTGTCGCAAGCTGGTATTTATATCAACTTCTTTTTTGCACTTCCACGTTTTACATATTCACCCCAGGTAAGATTGTCTTTTCCAAATTCCTGGCTTTGTGCTCTTTCAATGGCATAGTTTGCCATGGTTTCTACTACCCACTCAAAGTTCTCTTCACCTACGCTGGTTTTTTCAGCATCAGGAGCCGGGTTGCAAAAATCAATCGCATAAGGCACACCATCTTTCAATGCCAACTCAACTGTATTTAGATCGTAGCCGAGATATTGATTGAGACGAAGAACGATCTCTTCCATTTGTTTCAATCGTTCTTTAGAAGGAGAAAAATCTGCCTGGTAACGTAAATGATGTGGATTGCGTGGCTCGTAATTCATGATGCGAACATGCTTACCACCAATACAATAAATTCTGTAGTATTCTTCGAATATGATCTCTTCTTGCAACATCATCACAAGCTGATTTGTTTCTGAATGTTTCTCGAAGAAGTCTTCAATGTTATGGAGTTTGTATACGTTCTTCCATCCACCACCAGCGAATGGTTTCATGTACGCAGGAAATCCAACATAATTGAAAATGCCTTCCCAATCTAAAGGATAAGCAAGATTGGAGAATGATTGTTCGGAGGTATCTATAGGAAGATCTCTCGAAGGCAAAATCACTGTTTTAGGAACAGGGCAATTGATTTTTGTAGCCAAACAGTTGTTGAAGAACTTTTCATCAGCACTCCACCAGAATGGGTTGTTGATCACAGCTGTTCCGCAAAGTGCTGCGTTTTTTAAATAAGCCCTGTAAAAAGGAACATCCTGGCTAATACGATCTACGATAACTGAATATTCAGTTGCTTCACCTTGCATTACTTTATCTATTCTCACAGGTTCTGCTACAATGCCGTCTATTCCTTTACTGTTGATGCGTTCTACAAAAGCCATTGGAAAACTGCGTTCTTGTCCGAATAAAATGCCGATTTTCTTCATATTCCGAAGTTTGATTGTTAAGTGGATTTGGTTTTCAATATAGTTAAGTTCTGTTAAAATTGGTTATTTTCTATTGCTTTTCGGTAGAGTGATTCCCTTATTTTCGCCTCTATGGCTAAAGAGAAAATGCCTGTATTGGAATCCGTTCTGGTGGAGCAAACTGTTATTAAGTCAGACTATCTGGAGCGAGATGTTATCATTGACGCATACTTACCCAGAAATATTTTTTCACCGGAACAAATGAGTCTCCTTCTGGTGAACGATGGACAGGATATTTTGAAGATGCCTTTCGATGAGATATTAAATAAGCAAATCTCCTCTAATAATATTGAGCCATTGATGGTAATTGGTATTCATTGTGGGGAAGATCGAAAGTTAGAGTACGGTACAGCTTACAGCCAGGACTATAAAGGAAGAGGTTCGAAAGCTGGTTTGTACAACAAGTTTGTGTTTGATGAATTGATGCCGTTTATCCGGAAGCAATATAATGTTCCGAATTTTAAAGAGAAGGCCTTTGCTGGATTCTCACTTGGAGGATTGAGTGCATTAGATGTTGTATGGAATCATTCGAACGAATTCACCAAGGTTGGTGTATTCAGCGGATCTTTTTGGTGGAGAAGAAAAGCTTATGATGATGGCTATGATGATGAAGTTGATCGCATTTTGCATTTACAGATAAGAAAAGGCACATTGCACCCCTGGTTAAAGTTTTTTCTTCAGTGTGGAACGGAAGATGAAAAGGCTGATAGAAACGAAAATGGTGTTATCGATTCGATAGATGATACATTAGATCTTGTACACGAATTGAAAACAAAAGGCTATACCGATGAACACATTACCTATTTTGAAGTAGAAGGAGGCAAGCATGATGTAAAAACCTGGGGGGAGGCTTTCCCTGACTTTCTTAAGTGGGGTTGGGGCGTGAAGAAATGATGAATAAGAAAGACGAATACAGAATACGAATTTAAAGTGCAGAAAGAAAGAAGTAAGGCATAAAAAAAACCGTCTCAATTGAGACGGTTTTTTTTATGCAACAACTTCGATTAATTGAAATTGAAACGGATACCCAGTTGGCTAATCCAACGTGCTGCACTTGCAGGAACGGAGCTAGTGCTCACATTCCATGGTGTTCTTGTGTTGTTAGCTGGATTAAACTGATATACCGGAGTATTGTTTGTTGATGAATATGTAGTGGAAATCTGAGCTGTTGTTGGGTTCAGATTTCCAGCAGTAGTATATCCTCTGAAATTAACCAAAGCAAACTGATCATTATTTAAGAAGTAGTTTCTACCCCAATCTCTGTTAAGGAAGTTGGTGAAATTAAACATATCATAAGTGATCTGGAATTGGTAACGATTCTTGCCTACCTTAAGATTTACATCCTGAGCAATTTTAAGATCGAGGTTGTGTGTAAAAGGTAAACGAGAACCATTTCTATCAGCAAACTGACCACGACGGTTATTCAGATATCTATCTGCCTGAATATATGATTCGAATGCAGCAATTTGCTGATCTCTTGAGAAAGTAGAAGTACCAGAGGTTAAACTTTGGAACGGTGTACTAGCAAGATCTGTTGTTGTAGGAACGTAGATAAGATCGTTACCACCATTACCACCAACAGAAGCATCATCTCTGGTATATGCACCACTGTAAACATAACTGTAAGGAGCACCAGATTGACCAGTATAAACCAGGCTAACTGTAGTAGCAGCCATATCTTTTAAATAAGTAAACTTCTTTGACACATAAGCAAAGATTCTGTGGCCCATGCTAAAGTCAGAGATAGAACGACCAATGTTATTTCTTCCGTTAACTGTTTCCATAAATTGCCACTGGCTAAGATTTACTGAGCTGGTTGCTTCATTAACTACAACTGAGTTACCAAAGCTATAGCTTGCACTAAATGATAAACCTTTGTTAGCTCTCTTATCAATCAGCAACGAAAAGTTGTAGCTAAAACCCTTATCGCCTCTGTTGTTAGTAAGCAAAATTGCGTTGTCGTAAGGGTTCACGGTTCCGTTAATAGGCAATGGAGCAGCAGGATAAATCAAACGGCTTCCAGGACCTGCTGTGTAACCTGCTGGTGCACTAGCACTAAGGTTGGTATAATAAACTTCATTTACATTCTTAGTAAGAATACCTTCAATAGTACCGCTCCAACCATTACCTAAACGCTTATCTACAGCAAGGTTAGTTCTTAATACTCTTGGGTTTCTGAAAGTAGAAGAAATTAAGTTCAGCCCACCTTTCGCATTATTCAAGCTAATACCAAGTTCCTGAGCCGAATACTGTCCATAAGGGTTGCTTCTAAATTTGATCATTGGTAAAGCAGCCGAATTTGTACTGCTGTTTACAATAAATCCTCCAATGAAAGCTCCGTTATTATTGTAAATTCCTCCTGGCCAAACCAATGGAATACGACCTGTGAAGTATCCAATACCACCACGAACTACTACATTCTCCTCAGGAATTCTGTATGAGAATCCAAAACGTGGAGAAATAGAAACCGGGATTTTTGGAGTTAAACCAGATTGAGCACCCTGAAGGTCGTAAAGCGTTGAGAATCTAGGAATCGCCACATTATTTGCAAAAGGATCTGTTGCAGGTGTAGTTAACCATTTGTTGTAATCCGCTCTTACACCTAAGTTTAATGTTAGATTATTTCCAACTTTGAACTCATCATTAAAGAAAAGGGCAACCTTAGCAATTTTAAATGCTGCTGCAGCATCAGTTTCGTCATTTCTTTTATTGTCTATCAAAGGATAACCAACTCTAAACTGACGAGGTGTTGCATCATTATAAAAATCTGTGATGTTGTTGTACCAATATTCTCCAAAAGTTCTTTGGATAAAGGCATTTTTTACATCACTGTATTCAAACTCTCCACCAGCGGTGAAAGAATGTTTTCCTCTGTTGAATTTGAAAGATTCAAATAAACTCCAGTTTTTTTGTTTTAGGATATTAATGTTAGAGCTTGGATCTGGCCCGATTAATAAACCATTATTATTGTTTGTTCCAGTACCATCGTTGATGATGATTCTTGGATATGCCTGACCAATTGGGTTTCTATCGTCTTTTACATTTACAAAAGTGAACAACAAACGGTTACTTGAATTTCTCCCAACTGTACTTCTTAATTCAAGTGAAGTAGAGTTTGTTCTGTTTGGCTGAACCCAACCATTGTTACCAAAGTTGATCGCAGTAGTACTACTTGTGTTTGTGTTAACCCTATCAGCTTTAGTGTACCTGTGACTAACACTCAGCTTGTGCTTTTCATTAATGCTCCAGTCAATTTTCACTGCTATTCTATCAGCATCTACCGTCTCAGGATTATCGAGATATGTTCCTGGGTCATAACCACCTCTTTTTCTTAAGGTATCAAGCAAACGCTGGATATCAACTGCGGTTTTTGTGTTACCCTGGTATCTGTTAAAAACATCAAAAGGTTGTGGTCTTACATCTTTTTGAGTTTCAGCATTAAGAAAGTAAAATAATTTGTTTTTGATGATTGGTCCACCAACACGAAATCCATAAGTCTTATTCTTAAAATCAGCCAATCTTGTAGCTAAGCTCTTATCACCATTTGGAGTTTTACCTGCTAGATCCTGATTTCTAAAGAAGTAATAAACTGATCCTTTTAGGCTGTTAGTACCAGAACGTGTGATAGCATTGATACCACCACCTGTAAAGTTACCTAGAGATGCATCGTAGGGAGAAATCACCACCTGAAATTGATCAATTGCGTCAATTGACAAAGGTGGAGTAGAAGTTTGACCGCCATTTGTACCAGAAGCAGCCAATCCAAACACATCATTGTTCAATGCACCATCAACATAAAAGGAGTTGTAACGGTTGTTCTGACCTGCAATGGTTAAACCCTCATTGTTTGCACCTGTAAGCTTAGCCTGAGGTATAGCTCTAAGGTAGTCGTTAATGTTACGACCTACTGTTGGCAGGTTTTCCATTTTGTCTCTTCCGATGCTTACTTCAGCACCACCTCTACCAGCAAAATCAGATTTTTTTGCTCCTGTTGCGGTTACCTGTACACCAGTAAGTTCATTAGCCTTGTCAGCTAAATTCTGATCTAGTTTGTAGGTTTCACCTAAAGACAGGTAGATGTCTGATTTCTTCTCTGTAGCGAAGTTTACAAATGAAATTTGAACGGTGTACGGTCCACCAGGGTTCATGTTGGCGATATTGAAACTTCCACCTGAACGGGATTGGGTTTTGTACACAGTTCCTGTAGGTTCGTGAGTAGCAGTTACAGTAGCACCAACCAACGGTTCGCCTGCCGTGGTTTTAATGGTTCCACTCATACTACTCGTCGTGGTCTGGGCAACGGCTAAAGCCGGTAGTGCCACAATCAAAAGGATTTGTAGAATTTTCCTTAGCATAATTAGTTTAGTTTTCGGGGTGCAAGTAAATAATTAAAATCATACGATTGTTATATAATATTAACAATCTTGCCCCAGCCCTGCAACTGTTACAATCCCTGTGTGTATAACAGGTTCAGAACTGACGCTGCTAAAAGGCAAATTCTCTATTGTTTATGCTGCTTTGCTTAGCCTTCAGTCACCGAAATAGCAGTCTTATTCAACAAAAGAATTAATAAAAGTATCATATATGCTTTTTCGCTCATCGAAAGTGATGCGGCAGTTCTGTTCGTTACCTTTGCCGCTCAAATATTTGTATGCTCAGTTCGATTGAAAGTGCGATAGAAGATATTAAGAAGGGCAAAATGCTGATCGTGGTGGATGATGAAAGCCGTGAAAATGAAGGGGATTTCATCATTCCGGCTCGTTTTGCTACTCCGGAAGTGATCAATTTTATGAGTAAGGAGGGCAGAGGTTTGATATGTGCTGCCATAACAGAAGAACGTTGCCAGGAGCTTCAATTAGAGCCGATGGTGGTTTCTAATACCTCTTTACACGAAACCGCCTTCACCGTTTCAGTTGATTTGTTGGGATACGGTACAAGCACAGGGATTTCTGCCCAGGACAGGTCAAAGACTATCCAGGCATTGATAAATCCTGATATGAAGCCACAGGATTTTGGCAGACCAGGTCACATTTTCCCGTTAAGAGCCAAATCTGGGGGTGTTTTGAGACGTGCAGGTCATACTGAAGCTACGATTGACCTTTCCCGATTGGCTGGAGTTGAGCCAGCAGGTGTTTTAGTTGAGATAATGAACGAAGACGGAACCATGGCAAGGCTGCCTGAGTTGGTGGAAATTGCCAAAAACTTCGATCTGAAGGTGATATCTATTAAAGATCTGATTGAATTCCGACTGAAATCTGAATGCCTGGTAGAAGAAATAGTTCGTGTGAATATGCCAACCAAGTTCGGAAATTTCACCCTTGCGGCTTTTAAAGAAAAACTAACCGGAGCTGAGCATCTGGCATTATTGAAAGGTAACTGGAAGAATGATGAGCCAATTCTTACCAGGGTGCATTCCAGCTGTTTTACAGGTGATATTTTAGGAAGTTTTCGTTGTGATTGTGGTGATCAACTACATCATGCTATGCAGATGGTTGAGAACGAAGGAAAGGGTGTAATACTATATATGAACCAGGAAGGCAGAGGTATTGGTTTGATAAATAAGTTGAAAGCCTACAAACTACAGGAAGAAGGTATGGATACTGTTGAAGCCAACCTGCAACTGGGTTTTGGTATGGATGAAAGAGATTATGGCGTAGGTGCTCAGATTCTAAGAAGCCTTGGAGCTACGAGGCTAAAGCTGATGAGTAACAATCCAAGAAAAAGAGCCGGGTTAAAAGGTTATGGAATTGAGATCGTAGATATTGTACCGATAGAGATTGCTTCTAACCCACATAACGAGAGTTATCTTAAAACCAAGAGAGATAAGCTGGGTCATGAAATAATGATCGAGAAAGAAGGATTATAGCTGATCTGCTGATAAGAATTATTGCAGTACAAATGAGTGACACAAGGAACGGTGAAAGCTGAACTGAAGCTGGTTAATCCAAATCTTTACTATAACTAAGGCTGATGCCATAGCGGTTACGACGTCCAAGACTACTACTTGAACCTACCGTACTAATGTCTAAACTGTTTCTTTGGAAGACGATCATTCTAAGGGCTCCACTTTTACCCAACACGAATTCGATGTTCCAATCCGGTAACCACTGAAAACCGCTATTTTGAAAAGCAGAATTACTGCCGACAGCGAAATCCAGGTTTCCACCTACGTTTAAAATGATCTTGCCGTTGAGTAGTTTTCGCTGAACCTTAAGATCGACTGTAGAGCGGTCAAGCCTTGAAAGATCTCCTATTGTTCTATCTACTGGGTTACCACTTCCTAATAATGCCGAGCTACTATAAAATGACGTGCTGATATCTACTCTGATTCCACGGTTACCAGTGATCTTATAGAGAAGATCGTTTACAATATTATTTACCTGGCGGTTGAAAATATCTGACAAACCTTTGTAGGCATAACTATAAATGTTTTGGGTAAAGTTTCTGCCCTCTCCGTAAGGTGCAAACGAATTGAAAAGCAAGAGGTAGGTAACCTGCTTGTTCATCTCGTTTTCATCGTTTTGTAACTTGGCAAGGAAGGCATTGAAAATTTCATCGTTGCTAAAATCTGAAGTTGGAAAATCAAGACGAAAAGTTGTTTTCGGCTCAGTGAGTTTATTTCTCAAGGATGCGATCACATTTACATTACCTCGATAATATTTTGCTGTTGAGCCGAGATCGATCTTACCAAGCAAATCATTCAGGCTTACTTTTTCAGCCGTATATTTTACATCAACATGAATATCTGCTGCATAAGGATCACCAGTCCATTCAAGATAATTCGTTGCTCTTGGGTCAATCACGAATGGCTTTCTTAATAACTGTTGGAAGTTGAAGTCGTAGCTTCCTTCCTCAATATTATACCTGCCATTCATGGTAACTTTATCAGTTGTTCCTGCATGAATTCTCAATCTTCCATTTCCTTTCGCTTTCAACACATCGCCAGCCAAAGGATCTAAGATCAGATCGATATCTGCTTTGTTAGTAGCTGTAATATCCAGGTCAACAGTAAGATTGGTTCCTTCATCTTTTGCCGTTTTAACCTCTTTCCCAGGTTGTTTAAAAACGATGTAATCTGCTTCAGCACTCTCACGACTATTACTGGTTGGAATAAAGATGTGAGACGTATCGTTCACCTCACCAGTAATGTTCATCTGGATATTATCTTCAGGACCCCTGATGCTCAAACTTGCTCTACCTACTGCTTTGCCGTAGAAATTTTCATTGTCAGATTCTCTCGTATCAAGCAATAGCATTTTTGGTGTGGAGAGCTCAAAGTCGAATCGCATGTCCTTGAAAGAATGCTGATATAACAAACCTCTTGCAGTTCCTGTATTATTGAATTTATCCCGCAAAGCAAACTGGTTAAAGTCTATCCGGTCTTCTTCAAAATCGAGATCAGCTTCATCAACCTTGTAATACACTTGTGTGAAATTTACTTTGAAGCCAGCATTTCTCAGCTTCACTTTTCCGAGTAAATGCGGACGACTAATATCTCCAAGGATCTGAATCTCTCCTGTGGCAAATCCATCAATGTCTGAAAAAATTGTATTAAGAAAACGATTAATGAAAGTGATTCTCGTTCCATTGAGTGTAAGCTTTGTTGCCAACGGAGAACCTGTACTGTCTTTCGTGTTGAATACACCTTCTACTGCAAGATCAAAAGGTTGATTACGAGAGATGATCTTGTAGTTAACCTTACCAGTTCTTTTTGAGTAGTCGGCATCGATGTTTACTAAGCCGATAGAATCTGTATCTAACCTGAATTCCTCAGCTTGCAGTTTGGCATTAGCAGTAAGTTGATCGAATATGTCTGTGATCACCACTTCACCAGAAACCAATCCTTGCATCTGAGGCTCTTTGGTAACAAAGCCAATGAAATCACCAAGGTGAAGCTTCTTCAGATTAACCACTAATTCATCAACGTTGCTTCCATCATCAATTGGTCTTGTAGCAACAGTGATCTCCTGGAAACCTTGAGTAAACCTTACATCCTTTGCAGCCAGGTAATGTTTCCTCAATACTAATTCTCCCTCTTTCTCAAGAATCCATTTTTCATCATTGATTACGAAAGAAGACGGCTTAAAGTTGATCTGCACACCATCTTCAAATGTTTGAACGGTTGCATTCAAGTCAGCTTCGTTCAGCGTATTGTTTGCTTTTGTTTTAATGCTTACAGATGAGATATCGTTACTGCTTTGGATATTGATCTTAGTATTTGGAAAGTAGAGACTATCACCATAGGTTACAATGTCTACATCACCGTTCATATTCAAGGTGGTCAAATCTCCTACGCCACTAAACTGCACTCCTGTAAATTGTGCCTTATCGTAACGGAAGTAAGGTATGTTAGTTGTGATGGCAAAACCTGAATCTGGTCTGGTTGTGTTTACTCTACCGGAAATCGTTGAATTATCAAAGCCTGAAAGTTTGGGGTCGACGATCCTGAGGTAGTCTGAAATATTTCTTGTTGTGATTCGAACACCGAAACGCTGATCCTGAGGAATCTTTGAAGGAGGATTAATGTAAGATGGATAATAATTGTGCAGGTAACTCTGAATAGTATTCGGCAGATCAAGAATGTTGTACTGACCTCTTACCGAAGCATCAATCTCATTGCTCTTAAGCGTTAAAAATTTCCTGCCTTCTACCAGTTCAGTAGAAAGAGAAAGAGAGTCGAATGCCAATCTGGTACTATCATGCAATAAAGAAGCGTTCAACAGTTTGGCGTAACCGATAAAGTTGTCAATATTGGTTCCTGTAAAGTCAAGGTCAAAGAGTCCGGCAAGCTCGTACTTGTCTTTAGTGAGTTGTAGTGCTTTCAGATCAGCTTTAGCCACATCACCCAAAACCAGGAATCTTGGTTGATCACCATTGAAGTCGATATTAATGTTACTGGTAAAGTTCAGATTGGGATCGTTCATTCTTACTTCACCGGCAAAAGCACCTTTTTGAAAAGCACCATTGGTGGCGATGTTACGATATGTGTAAGTGCCATAATTCAACTCAGCTATCGTTCCATCAAAACTTGTTCTGAGTGTGTTTTTTTCAAAGCCTGTTCCGCTGAGCCTACCGTTAATACTCACATATCCCAGCTTATCAATATCTAAGAATTTACCAACGTTGAATCGTTTTGTATTGATGGATCCATTATAGCTTGGTTGACCTTTCGCAGGAAAGTTCATGCTAAGATCTGTGTAAGCACTTCCTAGGTTGGTATTCAGTGTGCCTCTTGTAGTGAATTTGCGAACGGTACCATTGAAGTTTCCGCTAAAGCGCATGGAGCCCAGGCTTCTGAAATCTGGCGTTTTTACATTCTTAATGTTAGGAACATAATTCACCAGGTCGGTATAGTTGGTATTCACAATTCCGTTAGAGAGATTAAACGTAGCAGTGTTAATGTTGGTGATGCCTTTGATTGCTAAATTACCTGAAATGGAAGAATTCCCGGTTCTTACAAACACATCATTCCCTATAAAATTGTTTACAGTGCCTTTGAATGTTCCTGAAGCAGCGATGTGTTTGTTCCAGTCTTTTAAGTCAGTTGAAAAATAGGCGAGATCGGTTGAACTGATATCAGCTTGCTTGAATCTTGCATTGATCAGCACCTTATCAACAAAGTTTGACATATCATCTTCAAACTCGCTGTATTGCATTCTGTAATAATCCCTGATACGGCTATGTGGAGTTTGCAGATCAAGATTGGCAAATTCCATTTCTGAGGTGGTGAACTTGAAATCAGCCTTCAGTTTCTTAAGCTCGAATCCGCTTCTTTCTTTTCCTGTGATATCCAGCTTTCCTCTAATAGTATCACCAACGAAAGCCAGATCCTTGATCTTACCATTGAGTTTTGTAATGACCATGTGAGAGCCATCAAAATGGCGATAAACACCATGTAAGGTTTCTCTGTCGTTGATGAATGTACCGTTGTTGATCTCGAGATTGGCAACTTTAAGTTTCAGACCAATGTCAAGGGTAAAAGCTCTTCCTTTAGGTTTGATCTTCCTGTTGCCTTTATAATTGTACATCGCAAATTCAGGTTTGTCAAGAACAAGATCATCAATATCAAGTTCACCCTTTGCAAAGTCAGCTTTCTTAGCATCCATTTGCAGGCTGCCAAACTTTAGTTTCATTGTCTCACCTCTCCAGCGATCTTCTTGAGAAATAGAAACATTTGTAAAATCAATTTTCTTAAGGTCGAGTTGAAGGCTTTTTTTCTTTCCTGTTGAAGGAGATTTTGCAGATGAAGGTGAGCTGAAATAATCAACAATGAATTTGTAGTTCCAAACTGAATCGGTTCTATTGGTTTTGATTACCGCATTTTCCAATCCAATATACTTGAGGTCTGCCTGGTCTTTGAAGATGAACCAATCGGTTATCCGCACTTTCATAGTTCCGGCGTAAAGCAAAGTATCTTTCTTCTGATCACGG
>JANPIB010000126.1:0-12164 GCA_031424775.1 Chitinophagales bacterium
CAAGATGAGCACACTAAACATTATTAGAAGCAAATTGGTAGACAGAATGTTCGCTGTAGTAAGAAAACAATCCGCCTACCAGGAAAACCTAAAATTAGCAGCCTAATATTTATTTGCTCGAATCTTAGAATACGCAACGAAGTTGATAGTAAAGCCTCAGCTGGGTTACAAACTATTTTCCTGATGTGTAGGTAGTAACAGCACCATTAGTATCAATATAAATTGTTCCTGAACTGCTGGTAAGTTGATATACTTCTGGTTGATCAGGACGACTAATTAATATTATGTTGGTTGGTGTGTAACCAGCGTTATTTTGCTTGTATGTAACTACCGCTTGTGGTAATTGATTTAACGGATACGTAGTTCTTGTTTCTACTCTTGTACCGTTAGCATGATAAGTTGTAACGGTTTGCATGCCGTTAACTTTATAAGTTGCAGTCCAGTTGCCTCTGCTGTTGCTCCAAGTTGCATCAGAAATAGCTGGATAATCTGTTGCGAAGCTTTTCAAAACTGGAGCTGGTGCTTTGAATTTAGTTTTATTGCCTTGACTATCTTTAGACTTGATCTTGTTGTCTTTAACTTTTGTCTTGGAGCCGTCTGAGTCTTTAACTTTCGTTTTGTTTTCGTTAGACTTTGTTTTGGTTGTTTGTGCTGAGCTATTTATGCTTGCTACTAAAAACAAAGCAGCAAATGCAATAATGATTTTTTTCATGACTTATCAGATTTTGCTGGTAAGCCGCAAATAGCACGCCATTGCATCAGCCGCTTGTTGTTAATATGCTGTTAGGGAGTTCCTTCCACCACATTATCATTATCTACACTTCCTAAACTGAAGTACTGATTCTCTTCATCTCCCTGACCCATTGCATCACTTGCAGTCTCATCAGCATCTCCCTCAATATCTAAGTCTAAACCACTTTCTGCTTGTCCCGCTCCAAAACTTTCTTCGTTGAGTGGTTCACCATCAAAATCAGTATCATCTAACCTGGCTTGTCTTAGTCTGTCCTCATCTTGAGTAGGATAGTACATATCATCATCAAGCATTTTACGTTCTTCAGGTGTTACATCGGCATCGGTACCCATTTCAATTCCAAGATCGTTGTCCATCTCAGCATCAGCATTAGTTGGGATGCTGCTAGTTGCTCTTTCTGTTTCGGTACCAGGATTTAATCTGTGTGCCGTAGTTGCGTTGTGAAAGTTCGGGAGATTTTCCACCTCAACATTTACTCTTTCTGTCTCACTTCTGCTATCCATTATATCTTCAGTTTTGGGATAATGCGGATATCCCGGAAAATCGTCATCGCTACGAACTTCTTCCAACTTTTTTGCAGGATTATTCTGTGAGATTATTTCCTGCTCGTGCCTGTCTTTTTCCGTTAGTGCCATAATACTTCCTTTACTTATCAGCATTAAATCTTGTGCCGTAAAAGAGGAGGGTTGTTAAACTGAGATGAAGATGATTGTAAATCATGAGTTTGCTTTAATTCGACTCCTACGTAACTTTCAAGATCTAAATATGTATTATGAGACTACTGCTGCTTGCTTTGGTGATTTGTATTTTGACACCAGTGTATGCTCAAAATTCCAGAGCTGAGATTGATGGAGTGATCAAAGCTGTAGATGATTTTGCAAGCAAAGAATTTCCGGCTGATTCTGTTGGTTCAGCAAATCCTTTTGGGTCGTTCACTAAAAAAGATATTCAAAGGAGATATGATTTTTATAAAACTCAGATGCAACAGCTGAGCATTATTGATGTTAACAAACTGAAACTTTCAGACCGGATTGATGTTGAGTTGATGAAATACAAATTGCAGGATGAGCTGAATTATTTTGAGTTCAAAGAGTACATGAATCCAATTCTGTCTGACAATGGATTTCATACAGGCTTACCAATTGAAGCATCGAGAAAGTACAGCAACGTAATTGACTACAGAAGATACATCAGCCGATTAAAAGCTTTTCCTGCTTATGCAACAGGACAGATGAATTGGATAAGGAAAGGATTGGAGATAGGTATTTCACAACCACGAGTAGCACTTACAGGCTATGAAGCAACTTACAACACGCACATTGTAGATCGGGTAGAGAATTCCATTTTCTTTCAGCCATTCAAGGCAAAGCCAGCGATTATTTCAGAGGCAGATTGGCAGCAGCTTGTGTTTGAAGGAAAGAATGTTATTTTAAGCGATGTAATTCCTGCTTATAAAAACATCCGATATTTTTTTGAGAAGGAGTATTATCCAAAAGCAAGGAAAACTTTAGGTGTGTCTGAAACTCCAAATGGTAAAGCATACTATGCTGCCTTAGTAAAACACCATACCACTACTGCATTTTCCGCTGATTCCGTCTTTGATATTGGTATGAGAGAAGTGGCAAGAATCAGGAGAGGAATGGACTCAGTTATAAAGTCAGTGAAATTCCAGGGTAGCTTTAGTGATTTTTTGAAGTACCTGCGAACTGATTCAAAATTTTACGCTACGAACCCGGACCAATTGCTGAAGGAAGCATCATTTATAGCTAAAAAGATCGATGGCAGATTGACTTTAGTGTTTGGTAAGCTTCCAAGACAACCTTACGGAGTACTTCCAGTGCCGGATTATCTTGCTCCTTCTTATACAACAGGGCGATATGTTGGAGCTTCTATTCAAAGCCGGAATTCAGGAACTTATTGGGTGAACACTTACAATCTTAAAAGCCGAACACTTTATACACTGGAAGCGTTGAGTTTGCATGAAGCCGTTCCAGGACATCATTTGCAAACAGCCTTAGCACAGGAACTAGCAGATCTTACGTGTTTTAGAAGAGGCTTTTATGTTAATGCATTTGGAGAAGGATGGGGCTTGTACAGTGAATATCTTGGAACTGAGTTGGGTTTGTATCAAGACCCTTACAGTATGTTTGGCAGATTTACTTATGAAATGTGGAGAGCTTGCAGGTTAGTGATTGATGTAGGTATTCATTCTAAAGGCTGGACAAGAGAACAAGCGGTGCAGTTTCTTTCAGAGAATTCGGCTCTGTCACTTCATGAGGTGAATACTGAAGTTAATCGTTACATCACATGGCCAGGTCAGGCTTTAGCTTACAAAATAGGAGAACTGAAAATAATTGAATTAAGAAAGAAAGCTGAACTGGAGCTGAAAGATAAGTTTGATGTAAGGGCTTTTCATGATCTTGTTCTTTCTCAGGGAAGTGTGACGTTAAGCATATTAGAATTGATGGTAAATGAGTGGATTGAAAAGCAGGTATCTAAACAGTAGCTGGCATGCTGAGCAAAGTTGTTATAGTACAAGGGAGTGACACAACAGGAGCTAAATAGTAGCACTGTAGCTAAGTAAAAAAAATCAAGCTGTATATTTGTAGTAAATACTTTTTCTAATATGAGCAATATAACTACTGAAACCGTTGTAAGCAGAAAAAAAGAAGGATTGCTGGTGAGTGAATTGGGTAATGAAATGGTGATGATGGATATTGACAGCGGTAATTATATTGGCTTGAATGAAACTGGCAGAGCAATATGGGAGTTGATTGAAGAACCTGTGAAAGTTGATGACCTGATCAAACAACTTATGACTAAGTACGACATCAGCTTCGATGATTGTAGTAAAGACACTTTGGAATACCTTAATAAAATGGATGAACAAAAAATATTGAGTCGTTAGATTTTCATAGCTCCTTTTTCAAGTTCTTGTCGCTGGTACATTTCTTTAAACAGATCGTTGTTAGCAAGCAATTCACTAACCGTTCCTTCTCCATGAACTTTCCCATCATTCATCAGGTAGATGTGATCTGCAAATTTCAGATTATGTAAACGATGGGTGATCAGAATGATGATCTTATCTTTTTTCTTTAAAGTGATCTTTTGAAGTATCTCATACTCTGCAAGCGGATCAATATTACTTGTTGGCTCATCAAGGATCATTATTTCGGCATTGCGGTATAACATTCTGGCAATAGCGATCTTTTGCCATTGTCCACCGCTAAGTTGTTGATCGTTACCAAACATTTTTCCAAGTATTGTGTCATAACCGTTCGGAATAGTATGGGTAAACGAATTCAGATCAGCATCTGATCCTGCTTCAGCAATTTCATTATCTTTTTTTGGTTGCCCTAGCAAAATATTGTCAGTAAGAGAAAAGTGATATTGATTATAATCTTGGAAGATCATAGAAACCTTATTGCCGTGTTCTGCAGGGTCGATTTTAGTGAAACTGATATCATCGATCAGTAATTCACCAGATGTTGGTGTATATAGTCTTGAAAGAAGTTTTACTAACGTACTCTTGCCAGAACCATTTTCTCCAATTATTGCAGTTACTTTTCCTGGACTAAACTGCATATTAAGTGAAGAAAGGGTTGTGTTTGCCGAATCGGGATAAGTAAAAGAAACATTTTTTAGAATGATACCTTTTTCAATATGATCTGGGAAAGGCATTGAAAAATTACTTCGATTTTCTGAAAGTGGCAGTTTTAGAAAACTAAAGATGTTATTTAGAAAAAATCTTTGACGAAAGAGGATGGTGAATGAGCTAATGAAGTTTCTGAAACCTGTTTGGATACGTTGCAGAGCTTGCAGATAAAAAATAAAAGTTCCGGCAGTAAGTAGTCCGTCTAACGTATCAACTCCAAGTTTGTAAATAATAGCAGCCAGTATAATGATCTCAATAGCTTGTATAATTGTTTCTGACCATGCCTGGTTTGCAGAAAGTCTTTTCTTTCCCCAGAATATCTTTTCACGTAGAGCAAGGAACTTATCGATGAAAAAATTTCCAAACTGGAAAATTCTAGCCTCTTTAGCATGAACAGCATCAGTAAGAATACGGCTTATGTATAAAGCCCTCCTTTCGTTCATGATATTGTTTTTTTCAAGATCCTGAACTGCTTTAGCATGTTTGTATTTGATCATGAGCACAGGCAGAATTGCCACGATTACCAGTACGCCATAGAGCCAGTTAAATTGAAGGAAGATAGCACCCAGCATTAGCATCGTAAAACCACTCTGCATTACCTGGTTCAGACTATTCGTTAAGGTACTTGTTCTGTGCAAAACTTCCTGCTGTGCCAGGTGTAGTGTGTTGAAGTATTCAGAGTTTTCGTAGTAGGGATAGTTTAATGTTATTGCTTTCTCCAAAACCTTTTTGGATAAGTGATCTATTACCAATTGCTGTTGTACCGTTTGAATATCATTTAAAGCCTGTTGTAATCCTGCCTGGATAAGCTGAATTATCACTAAGCTAATAATTGCATAGATGAAATCTTCTCTAGTGGCACTCTCATATTTCGTAACGATATCAATTATCTGTTTGATGAACCATAAAGAAGCGATAGGCAGCAATGCAATTGCAAAGCTGAGTAACAGGTTGTAGGTTGTATAAGTTTTACTGGCTTTCCAGGTGATAGAAAAACCATCTGCAATGTCTTTAAATATCGCCTTGACCTTCATTTTATAGTAATAGTATTCAGTGAAGGTTGCAAGTAAAGAAAATACCTCGATTAATTAGTATTTAGATTCTTATCAATGCTTTTGTTGAGCAAGAGCCTTATATGCTAACCGGAAAGGTCTTACAATAGCTAACAGAAACACTGAAGTTCTTATTTTGGTATGGGGTCTCAAATCATTATCCGTAGGTAGAAAAAAGTAATAGGCACAGCGGCAAAGAAATTTCAATTTAGAAAGATTGTCATCTTGTAACTCAAGTGATCTTTTTAGAAATGAAGGGCTAGACACCTGGAAATTAGATATCGAAATTGGTGCCGACAAGCTTGATGCCAGATCCCAAGTATTAAACTTGTATTTGTTTTTGAATGGCGTTTTTACACCTGTGAGTTGTTCAATTGTATAGAAAGCGAGATCGATTTTCTTTCTGCATTTGTAACGATCACCAATATCACTGATAAGATTATAGTCAAGCTGATCTTGATGCTTTTCTAATAATACAGCAAGGTCAATCACATATTTAAACTTAACACCAAGATCTTTTATAAAATGATTGGATACTAGTACAAGGAAATCTGCTGTAGGATCAAATAGTTGAAAATTTAATTGCTTGATCCTGGCATCATAGGTTCGTTTTAAAAAAAAACTAAAATCCGGGTACTTTCCAAAATAGTAGTTCAGTAGTTTCCAATGGATCTCAATAGAGTATCCTGATCTTGTTTTTGCAGGAGCTGTGTACACAATTTCCTTAAAGTTCCGTTTATAGTATTTGATATAGAATTCTGGAACAGTAAGCTTAGGCTCAAAATTTTTTGCCTGCAGTAACTTTTCTGCCACTTCTACGTTTTTTTCATCTACAAAAAGATCAATATCAGTACTTTCTCTCAATCCGATGTTTTGATAATAAATTTCAGAGAATGTAGCTCCTTTAAAAGGGATAGCAGTAACGCCTTCAGCTTTAAGATCGCTAATAACATTATGGCAGATAGAAAGCTGTTCAAGGCTCCTCAATTGATTTTCTATATAAAACGTTTTAAATCTTGATACAAAGCCTTCATCCAATTGAAGTCCTGCATGTTGAATGATATGATACAGGAATGGACGAATCCCGTGGATTGCACTTGTCTTCCATACTTCGTCATAGTTAAGTGTCTGATCTTTGCAGAGATTTTCTAATTCTTCTTTTGTGGATTTGCCAAAATAGAGCCGTATTAGCAGAATAATAAATACCTGCTCCGTAGAAAATTGTTTTTGTAACTCAGTTGTCGAGAGCATCTTTATTACCTTGCTAAAAGAAGATTTTCAATTGTATCAGCAGCAACATCATAGCTGAAGGCTTTGATCCGTTGTTTGCTATTAATTCCCATTTCAAGTGTTTTATTACTGTTTGTTGCAAATTCCTGCAAGATATCTGTCAATTCATCTTCGGAATTGAAGATATATCCGTTCTCCCCTTTTTCAATCAGATTTGTTGCTCCTCCACATTTATCTGTAGCTATGATCGCTAATCCATTAGCCATTGCTTCATTCATAACAAGCCCCCAAGTGTCACTTTTTGAAGGTAGAACTAAAACTTCTGCCAATGAGTAAATCACAGGCATTGCCGTTTGAGATTGGAATGGCAGAAAATGTATACGATTATCTTTCATTGCAAACTCTTTTAGCCTTCTTTCATCTTTACCACTACCCACAAAAAACAGGTAAGTGTTTTTCGATTCTAATTTCGTAAAAGCAGAAAGCAAAGTAAATATGCCCTTTTCTTCTTTTAGTTTCCCAGCATACAAAAACACAATCCCATCATCTGCAATTCCTCTTTTTCTTCTAATAAGATTTGCTTCATGCTGTAGTTTAGCTGTTCTGGTAAACCGATCATTATCTACAGCATGAGGCACGTTTATCAACTGAGATTCTTTCAATCCGTGTTTTAAGAAATAGCTCTTGTTATTTGTTCCAACATACCATGCCTTATTAATATGGCTGTAAAGCCATCTCAAAAAGAATCTTCTAAAAAGCCTTTGAAAGAAATTCTTATCCTGTTCATCTAATAAGGTAGAGTCACCTCTAAAGTGAATAGGGATCTTACCTGAAAAATACCTGATTACTTTAAGGTGAGATTTGTGTTTCCAACCGCAAATCAGGATTGCATCAGGCTTCCACTCCAACAAATCATTCACTAACGTTGGATTGTCAATTCCTTTATATGACGTGGTTGTTTTCTTTACAGATGTATTCTGTACAAACACATGATCGTAACCGCTGTAGAGTGGTAATCCCGGTTCGGTGATCTTCCTCTTTTCAGGATCATACCTGTCGGTGTCAAGCAGTTCTTCGCCAATAGTGAAGAACACCTTTAGTTCAATACGCTTCCTGGAAGAAAGCAATTGAACTAAAGGAATAAAATACCTAATAGGATGTGTTACAACAATTGCAAGTTTCAAACGATATCAATTAAAGGCAACTTAACTAAATTTTGTTTAATAGGGATTTGCATGAACTTCTGTAGGTTTGAAACTCATTTTTTATCATGCGTATCATCTCTTACAATGTCAACGGGATTCGTTCAGCTGTAAATAAAGGTTTTCTTGATTGGCTGAAAACAGATCCTGCAGATATCATTTGCTTGCAGGAAGTGAAAGCAGAACAAACTCAGCTGGATGTAGCTCCGTTCAATGAACTCGGCTTCGAGGTTTATTGGTTTTCTGCTCAAAAGAAAGGCTATAGTGGTGTGGCTGTTTTCACAAAGATTAATCCTGATAATGTTTTCTACGGAAACGGAATTGAGCAAAGCGATTATGAAGGAAGAGTGCTTCGTCTGGACTTTGGCGATATAACTCTACTTGATGTTTATTTTCCTTCAGGAACAATGGGTGAGATACGACAAGGTTACAAATACCAATGGCTGGATGAGTTTATGGCATACCTGGATGAGTTGAGAAAGACTCGACCGAAACTTGTTATTTGTGGTGATTACAACATTGCACACCAGGAAGTAGATATCCATAACCCAAAAGGAAATAAGAAAACTTCAGGCTTTTTGCCTGAAGAAAGAGAGTGGATGACGAAATTCTTAAGCAATGGCTTTGTTGACAGCTTCAGGCATGTTCATTCGGAAAGAAAAGATTGTTACAGTTGGTGGAGCAGGAGATTTCCAACGGTAAGAGCTGAAAACAAGGGATGGAGAATCGATTACATTACCACAACTGAAAACCTGAAAGACAAGATCGTTAATGCTGAAATATATCCTGATGTTCAGCACAGTGATCATTGCCCAATTTTTATGGAACTAAAAGCAGAATAACATGTTTATTTATAATGTTACGATCAAGATAGACCCGAGCATACAGGAAGATTGGGTGAAATGGATGAAAGAAGAACACCTTCCAGCAGTAATGAAGACGGATTGCTTTGAAAAATTTCAGTTTGTGAGATTACTAGAGGTTGATGAATCAGAAGGTCCAACCTATGCTGCTCAATATTATGCTATCAGCAGAGCTCAGTACAATCGTTATATAGATTTGTATGCAGCTAAGCGTAGACAAGATAGTATGGACAAATGGGGAAACAAGTTCATTGCTTTTCGTACGTTGATGGAAGTGGTGGACTAGCTGAATTAAGTGTTGCAGTACAAGAGTGCGACGCAAGAGAAGCTCAACAGAGTTCAAAAGCTGGAGTCATAACAAAACTTCTATAATTGCAGCATAACCTATCTCCTGTGATCTATGCTCACAAAGGGTTATAGCGTATTAAAAGCGAACAAAAAAACTCAAATTTGTTTCGCTTGTGTACAAAAGCAGATAAATTTGCCCTCTCTGTAAAAATTAAATCATACACCATGAACAAAGCTGAATTGGTTGCTCAACTTGCTGAGGAAGCAGGTATCACCAAAACCCAGGCTAACGCTGCTTTAGATGCCTTCGTTGACAACGTTACCAAAACATTAAAGAAAGGCGATAAAGTAACCTTAGTTGGCTTCGGTACTTTCTCTGTTTCTAAAAGACAAGCCCGTGTAGGTCGTAACCCACAAACTGGTGAAGCAATTAAGATTAAAGCGAAAAAAGTTGCCCGTTTTAAAGCTGGTAAAGAATTAAGCGGTAAGCTCTAATTCCGATCAAACTTCTTGAAGTCCCATCAATTCCTTTGGAAGACGGTGGGATTTTTTACATTTGTCCTCAATTAAAAATTGAAATCATGGGTAGAGGTGATAAAAAAACAGCAAAAGGCAAGCGTTTCAAAGGATCTTTCGGCAAAAGCCGTCCGGTAACTCCTCCTAAAAAGAAAGTTGCTACAGAAAAGAAAGAAAGTTAATTGGTATAAATAGCTAATTGGGTAGTTAGAGCTTTCTAATTACCCAATTACCAATTATCTAGGGGGCAAGTCGCTCAATCTTCCAGCCTTCATTTGTTATTGTGTAAAGAATTCTGTCGTGTAATCGGCTTGGTCTGCCTTGCCAGAATTCGATCTTCACAGGTTTTACGATATAGCCACCCCAATGTGAAGGTCTTTCCAGGTTCTCCGTTTTAAATTTTTCATTCAACTCCAGGTATCGATCCTCGAGAAATGCTCTATTTGGTATTACCTGGCTTTGAGGTGAGGTTAATGCTCCAATTCTACTTCCTTCCGGTCTTGAGTTAAAATAGGTATCACTTTCTGCCTCGCTAACTTTTTCAACCGATCCTTCAATTCGTATTTGCCTTTCCAACTCTTTCCAGAAAAAAAGTAAACATGCTGCAGGATTTTCTGCCATCTGTTTTCCCTTTAGGCTGTCGTAGTTAGTAAAGAAAACAAATCCTTCGTCAGAGTAATCTTTCAAAAGAACAACTCTTGCCGAGGGCTTTCCAGCTTTATCAGCTGTAGCCAGGGTCATTGCATTTGCCTCGTAAATGTCACTACTTAAAGCTTCTTTCCACCAAACCCCGAATTGGTCCATTGCATCAGCCCTTACATCAGCTTCTGTCAAAGATTTCAGCTTATAATCATTACGCAGGTTTGCAATTTCAGGATTCATAACATCATTTGAATAACAAAAGTACCTTATCATCAATATTATCGGCTGACATATCTCATATTACCACTTCGTAGTAAACACAATGCCAGCAGGCATTTGGCTAAGCAGTATTAGTTGCCTAACTTGCACCCTTAAGGCGGATTTGTTTATTGTTCAGCCACGAATCGAACTAATAAACGCAAAGAAACTCACACATCGTTTCCCACACGTTTTATTAGTTTGTTTTGTCACCCTGAGGCTCTCGAAGGGTGAGGCAAGTGAATTATTGCACCAACTTTTGTCTTTCATGGTATCGACTGTTGTGTCACTCACTTGTACGTTCCGAACAATAGCATCAACCCACCTTCTGTTTAAACATTTAGCGTATGAAGTCTATTCAACAACTATAGCAAGAACGAATCCTCATCATTGATGGGGCAATGGGAACCATGATCCAACGGCATAAACTGGAAGAAGCAGATTATCGTGGAGAAAGGTTCAAAGATTGGGAAAGTGATCTTAAAGGCAACAATGATCTTTTAAGTCTTACTCAGCCACACATCATCAAAGGAATTCACCTAGAGTATCTCCAGGCTGGAGCAGACATTATTGAAACCAACACCTTCAATGCACAAAAAGTTTCACTGGCAGATTATAATATGCAATCGCTTGCCTATGAAATGAATGTTGCAGCAGCCAAATGTGCTAAAGATGCTGTGAAAGAATTCAATTCACCAGAGCCAAAGTTTGTTGCAGGTGCTTTAGGACCCTTGAATAAGACATTATCTCTTTCACCAGATGTAAATAATCCCGGTTTTCGTTCACTCACCTTCGATGAAGCCGTTGAAGCTTATTATGAACAGATCAAAGGTTTGGTAGATGGTGGAGTTGATATCATATTAATTGAAACCATTTTCGATACACTCAATGCTAAGGCTGCAATTTTTGCTTACAAGAAATATTTTAGAGAAGCCTCCTCTATCTCCTCCAAGGGAGGAGGAAATGCAGAAGATCATAGCGAAAGTAGTCCTGAGTATAAAGACAATCTTAAAAGTTCATCGTCTAAAGTCCCTCCTTCGGAGGGATTTAGGGAGGCTCTTCCAGTAATGATTAGCGGTACCATCACTGATGCTTCAGGAAGAACCCTTAGCGGACAAACACTGGAAGCTTTCTATACTTCTGTTGCACATGCAAAACCAATAAGTATTGGTTTGAACTGTGCTCTGGGGGCACAGGAAATGAGACCACATATAGAAGAGTTGTCTCAAATAGCTTCATGTTATACTTCGGCTTATCCAAATGCCGGTTTACCAAATGCTATGGGTGAGTACGATGAACATCCTGCAGATACTGCTCATTTTATTGAAGAATGGGCTAAAGAAGGATTTGTAAATATTGTTGGTGGATGTTGTGGTACTACTCCAGATCATATCAGACACATCGCTGAGCATGTGAAAAAGATAAAGCCGAGAGTGTTGCCAGTTTTGGAAGAATTTTTTTCTTAGCCACGAAGGCACAAAGACACCAAGTAACACAAAGAATGAATCAGCCATTGACCATATATCATGAGAATATTGGAAAGCAAGTAGTAGATATTGCTTATCAGATTCATAAAGCACTTGGTCCTGGATTGCTAGAAAAAATTTATGAAGCTTGTTTTGCTTATGAATTAAGGAAGAGAAATATTCCTTTCGTTACGCAAGAGAAAATTCAGATTGTTTATGACAATTTTGTTTTTGAAGAGGG
>JANPIB010000127.1:0-8428 GCA_031424775.1 Chitinophagales bacterium
TTTTCTGTAGTAGGTGATGATGACGATGGCAGGACGTTACAACAATTGATGAACAGCCAGGGAATCAACACAGAGCACTTGGTTTTCTCAAAAGAAAGGATCACCACGAATAAAACAAGGATCATCAGCCGTAATCAACAAATGATGCGATTGGATGCAGAAGTTACTGATGATCTTTCTACTGAAGCCGAACAAAAACTATTTGAACAGTTCAAGCAATTTATTGCTAAAGAGAACCCTCAGGTTGTAATTCTTGAAGATTACAATAAGGGTGTGTTAACTGAACATTTGATTAAATCTGTTTTGGCATTTTGTAATGAGAATCAAATCATCACTACAGTAGATCCAAAAAGAAAAAATTTCTTTGCTTATACAGGAGCTACGATCTTCAAACCAAACTTAAAGGAAGTTAAGGAAGCACTGAATCTGTTGGTTGATGATTTGAATCTTGATCTGCTGAATAACATTCATCTGCAACTGCAAGAAACTCTAAAGCACAAATACTCACTCATTACTTTATCAGAAAAGGGTGCCTTCTATCAGGGTGAAGATGTTGCTAAGATCATCCCATCTCACCGAAGAAATGTTGCTGATGTGAGTGGAGCAGGCGATACAGTAATCGCTGTTGCATCTTTGATCTATGCAGCTTCTAATAATATACACCTGGCAACAGAAGTTGCAAATATTGCAGGAGGATTGGTTTGTGAAGAAGTTGGAACAGTTGCTATTGATCGTGAGAAATTGGTTAAAGAATCCAAAACAATACTCAGCTGATGAAGACTTTTGCTGTGATTGCTGCTGGAGGTTCAGGAACAAGAATGGGAACCAATATTCCTAAGCAATTTCTTGAGCTGAAGGGTAAAGCTGTTCTCTGGCACACGCTGAAGGCTTTTGAGGATGCTGTGGAGGGTATTTACTTGATTGTTGTTGCACCAACTGAACACCTGGAACAAGCGAAGCAAGTTTGTAATGATTTCCCAAATGTTCAATTTGCGGACGGTGGAGCAACAAGGTTCCATTCGGTAAAGAATGGACTTCGATTGGTGGAGAAAGATTCCATTGTGTTTGTACATGATGCTGTAAGATGTTTGGTGACTAAGGAACTTATACAAACTTGTTTAGAAGAAGCTAGTAAGAATGGGTCTGCAGTACCTTCTGTTACTGTGAACGATAGTATTCGGTTAGTTGAAGAAAATAGAAACGTGGTTGTTGATAGAAATCAGATCAGGATCATACAAACTCCGCAAACTTTTGGTTCAGCTATTCTACTGAAAGCTTTTCAGCAGGATTATGATCCAGCGTTTACAGATGAGGCAACTGTAGTAGAAGCTTCCGGTGGGAAAATTCATCTGGTTGAAGGTGAACAAACGAATATTAAGATCACACGATCAATTGATCTAATAATTGCTGAGAAGATATTGGAAGAACGATCATCTGTTTAGAAGTCGTACGGGGAAAGGCAATTCATTAAAGTGCCAGTGCAAGTAAGGCTGGTTTATTGCTCCGAACTTTTCATAGAAAGATCTCACTCCAGGTAAGTCTGAACCTTCAAAATCAAATAGCAGCGAAATCCCTGCAAATTCACGTATCACAGAATCAATAAGGTAATGATTTGCTTCAGTGGTTCTTCCAAGTGTAGTGGTTGTGTTCATTAAGTTATAGATACGTCGCTGGTCTTTCAGAAATAATCCAATCGCCATCAATTCACCATTCTCGTTACATATCTTCCGTGTGAAACACCTTTCTTCTTTTGATAAAGTTTCTGCAAGAAGTCGAAATTTCTTGTAATCCGTTTTATTAATGTTTGTGAACCTGTTGTGGTAGTACTGCTGGTATTGATCTACCGCTTCGTTGATAGCCATATCTTTTCTTACGGATAGATTTTGCCTAGCTGCTTTCCGTAGATTCAGTACAAGGTCTTTTTTGTACTTCGCTGAAATTGATTCATAGCTTTCAGAAAGATCCAGAACAAGATTGGTTCTTCTTTCTGCAGTACCACTTCCAGGCTCACTATCTCGAAAGTTGAAAAGAACATCACCATACTTTACAAACGATAGGATGATCTTCTTCAGATCAACTCCTACATTAGTTCCAACTAAACCTAACTGCTGAATGAAAGGGGGTTCATAGGTGTACCTTATACCAAATTTCTTTCGCCAAGGCAAAGCCATCAGAGCAGTGTAGTCATTAATAACTACCCCATGCCAGTTGTCACACATTGCATTCAAGTATTCATACCGGGAATAGATCAATCCATTTTCTGAAACTTCAATGCAACTATTCCACTTTTTTGGATTGATTTGATGAGAGGGAAGTAAGTCAATCTGCTGCGACATCCTAAATCGGAATTTGTGGGATGAGTTTTCTTGCAGTAAGATTCTGCACGTTGATACCAAATGAAATTTTTCTGAAGAACTTATTCTCTTCAGGAACGGTCTTTAGACTGTTACTAAACTCTTTGCTGTAAATAATAGGAGCATAGATATTAATAATATCACCAATTGATAACTGTAACCCTGCTACATACAAAAACCTGCTGATCGCTGCATCTTTTTTCCAGGCATCGGCATAGGTGCCTGCATCTGCAAAAATGCTTAAGGGAAGAGGAATAGGTAATATCTTTTTCGGAATTGTTGTGCTGAGATTGATTGCAGCAACCCAATCATCGGATCTTCCCTGTAAGTCCTGAAAAATATCAGTCCTGATCTTGAGGTTACCATCTCTTTCCATGATCTGTTGAGACGCTCCACCATCAAATTCATTCCTTCCAACAAAATAATTGCTGTATGTATAATCTTCGTTTCCTCTTACCGCTGTAAGTTTTGGTTGATACACATAAGTTGAAGCCTGTTTCAACGGCGTTTTTCCACCAATATATCCAAACTTGATTGCTGTAGCCCTCAATTTCAATCCTCCACCATGCTGATAGTTGAAGAAATAATTTACCGTAGCTCCGGCACGATAAAACTCCTTGCCTTGTTGCAACTGAATTTGCCATGAGTAAGGATATAATGTCCTGGAGTTTTCTGTAGTGTAGCTTAGTTGATTGATATACCTCGTTGTTGTTTTCCCTTCTTCAGGATACTTGGTGCTATTGCTTTGCTTAAGCACATAGTTGAATCCTCTCTCACTAATGAAAAAACTTCTAAGGTCAAACCAACGAATAATCGTTGAACGTGGATCTTTATTGTTGAGGTATACCTGAACTGAGGGAACAATTTTGGCGAAATTGCTGAACACTTTGTTGCCATTGCTATCAACTCCATCTCTAGTCGAGAACTTTGCACCGTTAATGCCAACAGTAAAGTGACTGATCTTGCCTTTGGAATATTTATGGTATCCAGCTTGACCAATAACATTCAGCGTACTACTATTAGTTGCATACAGTGGAGCAACAGCAAATTGAAAATTCGGAACTGGAAGCTGATAGTTGTGTATCAACCCACCAATCATAAACTTGTCGTACATATTGTAGCCAAGTACTGGCATAATTGAAACATAAGAATACTTATCAGTGTCTTTCCATCCTGTAAAGCCGGTTAGTTTAAGATTTTTTTTTTGAGGCTTGGTCAAAGGTCCGGTTGTGAATAATTGATTGTAAAGTTCGTCGATGTTCTGACCTGAGTTCCGTTCAACACTTGCTTTAAAATCTTCGGGGTAGGGGTGTTTGAAAGACCATTCATTGTAATAAGCTTTCATTACACTATCGAATTTTGCTCTCCCCAGTTGTTCTTCCAAACGTTTCATCCAGATGCTTGTTTTCAAGTACACCACGAGACCATAGTTAGTGAATGTAAACTGCTCAGAAGGGGTTTCTATCGGCTGATCTTTATACAGCTTGAACATCAGGTTAAGCAACATCTCTAAGCCATCATCCGGGGTTTTGTTTGCCATAAACTTTCCACCATTTTTTTCCACGGTGCTGTAACTGCTGTACTTCTCTAACTCATACCTGTTCTGATAAAAAGTGTTCATTCCTTCATCCATCCAGGCATGATCTCTTTCATTCGAAGCTAGTATTCCATAGAACCAGTTATGTCCGATCTCATGTGCAATAGTAATATCTAGTTCCTGTCCACCATCAGTCATGGTGATCAAAGTAATTGTCGGATATTCCATTCCTCCGCTGTTATCCTGTGCATTGCCGCTAACAGCACTTACCACTTTAAAAGGATATTCAGCAAGGTATTCACTATACTTTCTGGTACCATCTTTTGCGTACAAAATACTTTTATCCCAGTTTGTTTTCTCCCATGGATGAAAAAAAGTAAAAGCATCAACTGATTTTGTAGCAAGTTGCACAGTATCGTGCTGTACAACAAAAAGCTTACTCGCAAACCACGCAAAATCATGAACCTTGTCTTGAATGTAGCGAAGTGTTTTTGTTTGTGCTGAAGATGGTGGCATCACTTCATAAAAAGTTTTGCCTGTTTTTTTTGCTTGTGATTCTAATCCGCTTTTGAAGAGCTGATAATTTTCTTGTGATTCGATCGGCAGCTTACCAAGTGTTTTCAGCTTCTCCAGTTCATCTGCATTCTGCAATTCACCTGTTGCGGCAATAATATAGTTAGCAGGAACAGTGATCGTAACATCAAACTTTCCAAACTCGCTATAAAACTCTCCCTGGTCTAAATATGGCATTCTATGCCAACCTTTGCTATCGTACACAGCAGGTTTCGGAAACCATTGTGTAACCTGGTAGGTTTGTCCGGTAAATCCACCTCGTGAAAAATTCTTAGGCAGCTTTACATGAAAAGGAGTGGAAATAGTAACTGATTTTCCCGGAAGCAAAGCAACAGGTAAATTCAGTTTACCAATGTCTATGTTCGTAGGATGTTCTTCAAAAGTTGCTGTAGCACCATCAACTTTAAAATCAAGCCTATTTATGTAACCCCTTTCTTCTTCCTTTGCAAAATAGAAGTCAGTGCTTCCATTTGAAGTTGCCTGTTCACTAAAAGCAGTTTTATCATTCTTATATGCATTTGGCCAAAGATGGAACCAGATAAACCGTAGCGTATCAGGTGAGTTGTTCACGTACACCATCTTTTCAAAAGCATCCAGGGTGTTTTCTTTATCGTTCAAGGTTACATTGATCGTATAATTCACTTCCTGCTGCCAGTATTTCTTTTGTGCAAAAACATCCAACTGGATCAGTAAAACGGCAGCTAACAAAAATTTCTTCACGCTCTCAAAATTTGGCTTGTAAGATAAACATTTAGAGGAATTTTGGTGAGACCAGCTTTACAACATCTGTGAAACTTTTGTTGTGTCACTCACTTCGGCGGTTTTATCTGTATTGTGCAATGAACTGTATATGCATGTTTGTACAACAGAAACTTCTTTCATCAGTTGTTTTCCCGAATCTTTGCAGCCCAGAACATGAAACAGAAACCGGTACATCCTTCCATAGAGCCTTATTTAGAAGGCAAAGTGATCCTGATAGACAAACCACTTCACTGGACAAGCTTCGATGCTGTTAAAAAGATCAGGAATCTCACAGGAGTTACTAAAGTTGGTCATGCCGGAACTTTAGACCCACTGGCAACAGGTTTACTCATTATCTGTACCGGGAAGTTCACTAAGAAGATCAATGAGTACATGGGTATGGAAAAAGAATACACCGGCTCCTTTACTTTGGGTGCTACAACTCCTTCTTATGACTTGGAAAGTGAAATAATAAATCATAAAGACATATCTCACCTTACCGAAGATCAGATCAAGGAAGCAACAAAGCCTTTCAAAGGAAGAATATTACAGGTTCCACCTATTTTTTCTGCCATTAAGCAAGAAGGTAAGCCGGTTTATTTAGCAGCCAGAAAAGGTGAAGACGTAATTCTTGAACCAAGACCCGTTACGATATCAGAATTTGAGATCACAAAAATTGAATTGCCAAAAATTGAGTTCAAAGTAGTTTGCTCAACAGGAACGTATATCAGGAGCCTTGCAAATGATTTTGGAAAAGAACTAGGTGTAGGAGCTTATTTAAGTGGTTTACGCAGAACGAGAATAGGCGTTTTTCTTGCGGAAAATGCACAAGCACTTGAGCAGTTTGAAGCAGAGATCAAACAATTGAAAGAATCTTAGAAGGGCAAACCAATCCCAATCTGGAAAGCATAGTTGTTTCGGTCATTTTCGTTCTTCCAGGTGAACTTAGCAGGATTTAACCAACCACCATATTCTCTTCTTGCAGGGTCTTTAGCTTTTAAAGCAAAATCTACACGGAAGATAAAGTTGGCAACATTCACACGTAGCAAACCAATACCTAAGGCCACAGCCATATCATCGTATAATCTACCAAACTTAAACTTGGCTAAAGGGTTCGCAGGATCTTCTTTCAGGTTCCAGATGTTACCAACATCCATAAACACAGCAGAACTGAATTTTGCACTTCCAAGATCAACCAACTGAAACCGATTTTCAATATTCAGTTCCAATTGAAAATCTCCAAATCGATCTCGAAAGTCTTTTGCTGTTTCGCTCAGAAGCGATGAGCCCAAACCAAGTTGTCTCAATCCCCAGGCTCTCATACTATTTGGACCGCCGGCAACAAATTGCTTAAAGAACGGAAGTGTTTTTCCTCTTGTTGGATCGTTAAGAAGATTGTACCCGAGACCCATAAAGCCTCTGTAAACCCAGGCAGATTTTAAACCCTGTGTTTTGTAAATAAACTCAGTCTCTACTTTTATATAGTGATAAAGATTTTGCTTTAATGAGTTTACAGCAAGAATTGGCCATCCTGCATATTCACCGCCAAAACGGAAATTATAACTCCTTGTGTTTGATAATTGTCTTGTGTAACTCCTTGTGTAAATTGTACTAACAACATTTCCGGTATTGAAAGCAGTTCGTAGAAAAGGGTTTGTTTTGAAAGCGGTATCTAATAACGGCAATACATCTAACGAATACAATTCTACATTCACCGGACGAATGGTTTGAGACAAAGAACCCTTTACCCATTCATCACCAAAATTCATGATCAACGATCGTAAACGATAGAAATCTTTTCGTTCAGTGTAGCTTGCATTGAATGATACCAAACCTCTTGCAGCATCAAGTACTTTTTGCTTTTCTGCGTTTTGGAGAAATCTGTTTTGAAAAGCAAAACTCAAACCCAAACCTCCCTGAACAGTTTGTAGTAACTGCTGATTTTTATCTAAGTTCAATTCCACACCAGCTCTAGGACTAAAAGCTGCCTGTATTGCATTCTTGAAAAGGTTTCTATGGGTTATTGTAACATTTCCTCCCAGACCGAAAAGGTTATTAGATGAAACAAAATCTCCGGTACTCCTGGTGAGGTCAACCGAGAAACGAAGATTGAGTTTCTTGTAAGGCATCATGAACAGGTGAAAATCTACCGTATCGCCTTTCAAAGAATCCCGAATTTCAACTTGCTTCCAGGGTCCCATTTGCCCGAAAGCATTAATTGTTTTAAAAAATAACCGTTCATTATACAACTCACCTTTGGTAAGGTATGTATGGTTGTACAACGGTCTGAAGTTGAACATCGGATCATTGGCAGGATACTTCATGTAAACATTATTCCTGCCACGTACGGCTAAGTAGTTCCTGGTTAGCAAAGAATCAATATTAGCCGTATCTGCAGTTTGAGGATAGTAGTAAATATCCCCGATCCGGAATTGCTTTGTGGCAATTGTATCTACGGGAACAATTTTCACCTGCTTTGCTTGCAGAACCTCGATATCAGCAGTTGGATTTTGCCTTCTTCTTTCTGAAGCTTCTGTAATTCTTCTTACCAATTCAAAAGGGTCAATGGTAAGGCTGTCAATCAACTGGTCAGTTGTATCAACATAAGCTACCAATTGCTCTCTTGTTAGCCTGTAAAATCCGTTTTGCCTGTACAAGTTCACCAATCTATCTAACTCAGCTCCGATGATTTGCTTGGAGTAAGGATCACCTTTCTTCAACAGTGATTGATTGATTCTTTGCATTGCCACTTGCTGAAGCACAGTATCTGAAAGTGCAGGGTTAGCCGTATCCAGGAAGTTGTAATTAACAGAGTCTATTGTTAATCGTTTTCCAGGATTGATGTTCATGATTGGGACAGCCCTGAATTGCTGTTTGGGACTACCGAACTTGAAAGTGTCGATCCTGAAAGTGTCTCTTAAAGCTGCATTGTAGTAGCCTTGAGATTGCAGGTAAGAGTTCATAAATAGTCTGCTTCTATCTAAGGCAAATGTGTCAAAATGCTGGGGATCTTTTATTCTATAGAAAATACCAAACTGCTGAATTTCTCTTGCCCTAACGCTATCATCCCAATAACTACTTAACTCAGTTTCTAAACGATTTTGTTCATCTTTAGCTACAATTCCAGGTGCAACTTTAATTTCGTTTGCAAAAACGAACGGACCTGAAGGATATCTTTTCTGCGTCTGTTTAAAGAACAATAGAAAACTTTTTTTCGGCAGAG
>JANPIB010000128.1:0-6846 GCA_031424775.1 Chitinophagales bacterium
ATCTGGTTCTGATTATTCTGCTTGAAGATAACCTTCAGATCTTGACGTTTTGCCATGCCCCTAAAGACAATAAAACTGACTTTCACGCTTCTTTTTTATTCAACATCTTTTATCCTCATTTGGGGATATCATAAAAAAAAAAGAGGCTGCCCCTTTTGAGACAGCCTCTTTTTTTATAAGAATTTCCTGATGAACTCTACCAGCTCAGATTTGGTAATTGGTACTCCTTGTATCTTGTTATAAGGTTTTGCGTCTACTAAGAATTTATCTCTGATGATTTTTACTAATTGACCATTATTAATCTCGGGAACAATCACATGGTCAAAATTCTTAAGAATCAAACCAAGATTCTTAGGAAAGGGACTAATATATCGCAAATGTGCATGACCTAATTCGTAACCTTCAGCACTTAATTGGATAACAGCACTTTTGATGGCTCCAAAAGTTGAACCCCAGCCAACCACTAACACTTTTCCTTTCTCTGCACCGGTATCTATTTTTTGTTCCGGAATATAATCAGCTATTCTGTCGATTTTTTCTTGTCTTAGCTTTACCATCAATTCGTGGTTATCAGCCTCATAGCTAATGTTTCCAGTGATGTTCTGTTTCTCCAAGCCACCGATCCTATGTTCTAGACCTGGCGTTCCAGGAATAGCCCAAGGTCTGGCGAGTTTTTCATCTCTTGCATAAGGCTGATATCTCTCTTCACCTTCAGCTAACTCTTTTTTGAATTTTACATCGATAGGAGCAAGCTCATCTGCTTTCGGGAATTTCCATGGCTCAGCACCATTGGCTATGTATCCATCGCTTAATAAAATAACCGGTGTCATGTGCTGAACTGCAATTCTAACAGCTTCATAAGCCACTTCAAAACAGTCGCTCGGTGTTGATGAAGCTATGATCGGCATAGGACATTCACCATTTCTGCCGTAGTAAGCCTGCATCAGATCACTTTGCTCAGTTTTGGTTGGCAATCCTGTTGATGGTCCACCTCTTTGAATGTTTATAATCACCAGCGGAATTTCCAACATCACTGCTAAACCCATTGCCTCACCTTTCAAAGCCATACCAGGGCCAGAAGTAGTGGTTATTCCTAAAGCTCCACCATAAGCAGCACCAATAGCGGAAGTGATACCTGCTATCTCATCTTCTGCCTGGAAAGTTCTTATTCCAAAATTCTTGTACTTGCTTAGATCATGAAGTATGTCTGATGCCGGTGTAATTGGATATGTTCCAAGGAAGATTGGCAGTCCGCTTTTTTCGCTGGCAGCGATCAAACCCATTGATAAAGCCTGGTTACCCATAATGCTTCTATACTGACCGGCAGGAAGCTTTGCTTTTTCAACTTTATATCTAGTGGTGAAAGTTTCAGTGGTATCACCATAGTTATATCCAGCTTGTAATACTTTGATATTACTCTGCAGGATCAAGTCTTTCTTTCCAAACTTTTCTTTGAGAAAGGTAAGGGTATTGTCGAGAGAACGATTGTACATCCAGTAAACAAAACCCAGAACGAACATATTCTTTGCACGATCTCTTTCTTTTACGCCCAACTCAGGAAAATCTTTAAGTGATTCACGAGTAAGTTTGGTAACATCTACTTTAGTTACCTCGTAAGAATCAAGGCTATTATCTTCCAATGGATTAATTCCTTCGGGATAATTTGCCAGCCGAAGATTTTTAGAATCAAAACCATCAGTATTGGCAATGATTTTACCTGCTGGTTTAAGGCTTTTGAGGTTTGATTTCAATGCGGCAGCATTCATTGCCACCAAAACATCACAAAGATCACCTGGTGTAAAAACTCTATCACTGCTAAATCTTATCTGAAAACCACTCACACCTGGAAGTGTTCCTTGTGGTGCCCTGATCTCGGCTGGAAAATCCGGAAAAGTAGCCAGGTCTATTCCAAGCAAAGCGGTGTTATTGGTAAACTGCTGACCGGTGAGCTGCATTCCATCTCCACTATCTCCTGCAAATTTTATCACCACATCCTGCAAAACGGCATCTTGTCTCATTTGTAAAACGTTTGGTTGCTAAGTTAAATGTAATTAATTCTCGTTTGGTGATTTTGATCAGCCTGAAATCTCCGTTAAATCTCTGCAAATTGGTAGAGGTTATACCAGAGTTATCATCTTCTATCATATTTTAGATTACGGTTTTAGAATCCCCGTTAGTATGTATCAGAAAATTTTCGGCTTTGCAGTTATCTCGGTAATTGGCTTTGCCGCCTGCCACAATGTTTTCAACAAAGACAAATCTGTTGTTGCTGATTCCTTAATTACAGACCAGTCTAAAAAAACTCCTGCAGATAGCACATCAGTTATTACCTCTGTTTCAGTAACACCTCAGCAACCTAAAGACAGTAATCTGAAGTATATATATCTAACTTTTGATGATGGTCCTCAAAACGGCACACTGAATTGTTATGATGTATGTAAGAAAACTGGGGTAAAAGCTACTTTTTTCCTGGTAGGGGAACATGCAGAAAACAGATGGGGTAAAGGCATCTTAGAAACGATGCGTAAGGATATGAGGCATTTTCTTTTTGCCAACCATAGCTATTCGCATGCACATAACAGGTACGAGTCTTTCTATAAGCATTATCAAACCGCGTTCGAGGATTTTACAAGAACACAGGATAGTTTGCAATTCCAGGTAGCAATCGCAAGGTTTCCTGGAAACCCGGCCTGGGTGATGGATAACAAATTCAGAAGCTCAAAACTCACAAATAAGCTTGCTAAAATGATGGATTCTGTTGGCTACAATGTTATGGGTTGGGATGTAGAATGGAGATTCAATAAAAAGGCAGAGCCAATACAAACTGCTGAGCAAATGGCCAATGAGGTGGAATGGGCATTTAAGAGAAAAAATTCTTTTGTGAAGAATCATGTTGTGTTACTCACACACGATAGAATGTTCATCCAACCACAATTTAGAGATTCTCTTACTAAAGTGATCACCATTTTGCAAGCGAAAAAATACGTTTTTGAAACTGCAGATCAGTACCCGATTTTAAAGAAAGCAGATAAAAACCTGTTGGCAGTTAGACATTAATTGACCTAATTTCATCTAAAATTTCATCTTATGTCGTTTTTTAAATCAGGCAATCCAACCTTATCAGAAAAAATGTTCAATCGGTCTATCAGCCAGGAACAAGATATGGCTGGTACCATGACTGTAAGAGGTGCAATGAATAAGTTCGGTTTCCTTTTATTGATGGTTGTAGCAGGTGCTGCATATACCTGGAATTTGTTCGAAAGGAAGTTTGAAGAGCCTTCTGCCATCATGCCCTATATGTGGGTAGGCTTAATTGGTGGATTGATCGTTGGATTAGTGATCACTTTCAAACCCACTTGGTCTGGATTTCTTGCACCGGCCTATGGATTGTTGCAGGGTTTATTTCTTGGAGCAATCTCTGTTTTGATCAATTATGCTTTTAGAGACAACCATTCGGGAATTGTAATGCATGCTGTTGGACTTACTTTTTGCGTAGCAATTGTAATGTTCTTCTTATACAATTTCCGAATCATCAAGCCTACACAGAAATTTAAGGCCATTCTACTAACAGCAACTGGTGCTATTGCACTATTTTATTTGGTGTTATGGGTGATGAGTGCTTTTGGTGCATATCCAGACTTTATGAGAATGGGTAATAATAGCTTGCTTGGTTATGGTATCTCACTTTTTGTAATAGCTATTGCTGCATTAAACCTGATCCTTGATTTCGAAAGAATTGAACAAGGTGCAGAAATGGGTGCTCCAAAATTTATGGAGTGGTATGGTGCTTTTGGTTTGCTGGTTACAATCGTTTGGTTGTACATTGAGATACTCCGTTTACTTACACGATTTGCTAGTAGAGATTAACTTATAAGTGAGAAAATATTATCCCGCTTTGGCGGGATTTTTTTTCTTTAGTGCAACGGTTGTAAAAATTGGGGAGTCGTAATATCAAATACTAATGTATGAAAGGAATGCTGATAGCAGTAATTGCATTGAACTTTATGTTCTTCTCTTGTGAGAAACAAACTGATGGACCAAGGATCAAAGGAAAACTAGTTCATAGTAGCTGTGCTTCTAAGGTTGTTCAAATCTTAGATGCTAATTACTACAGCCTTGGACAGCAAAACTGGCAACAATCAGCCAACACACCCGTATTCAATAATGTTTTTGCTGTAGATAACCTGTGTACTTTTAATACAACAGGAATCAAAGAAGGCGATGAATTTTATTTTGAACTAACGACCGTATCCAATAATGGTTGTGCAATTTGTGCGATGTTGGACAATCCACCAACGGTGAAGCAAAAGATAGAAGTTATAAAATAAAAAAATCCCGCCAGCGGCGGGATTTTTTTATCGGATATATTTTTGAACCTCTTCACTCATCGGCTTTGTTTTGTGGTGGATCACCGTTAGCAGGTTTCCTTTATCATCAAGGATAAACTTGGTAAAGTTCCACTTGATTGGATCTTCAATTCCTTTCTTCTTTGCTTCAGCTATCAGGTATTGAAAAATTGGAGCTATATCATCGCCTTTCACCGAAACCTTTTCAGCCAAAGGAAATGTTACACCGTAGTTCTTCTTACAGAATTCACCTATTTCTTCATTTGTACCAGGCTCTTGTCCACCAAAATTATTTGCAGGAAATCCTATAATCACCAATTTATCCTGGAATTTTTTATATAGCGTTTCCAGTTCTTCGTATTGGGGTGTGTTCCCACATTTAGAAGCTGTATTTACGATCATTATTTTCTTGCCTTTGTATTTTTTGAATTTGATGGTTTCTCCATCAAGTGCTTTTACTTTAAAGCTGTAGATGTTTTTTGTTTTGCCCTTGAAAGCCACTAAACCAATAATCAATGCAACGCACAATAATAAAATTCTCATATTAAAGGATTTGAAACAAAGGTAGTGAAGCTTACTGCTTCTCGTATGCTCCAAGGTCTGCGGCAATTCCGAATGTTCTTAATTTTCCATCAAGATCAAAAGGTGGAACAGAAGTAGTACCGCCTTTATCAATGGCTGGAGAGCCAGTTCTCAATCGGAAATTATAGTAAGGTTTGTTGTTGTTCACGCTGTCAAACAGTGGAGATTGGTTCTTGATCTTATTTCCGGTGAAGGTGATTGTTGTAGGATCAGCACTCTTCATCTTGTACAGAACATTGTCAAAGTTAATGTTGAATGAAGCTGTTGTTTTTTTATTCACCAGTACTTCATCATCCACAATTCCTCCCTCACCATAAATAATTGAGTTTCTGAATATAGCTGTTAAAGCAAGTGGAGTTGTTCCACTAATATCGCTCAACACCAATACGGGATTTTTATGTTGCAGGTATGAACTTCCATAAGTAGCAATGGTGCAATGATTGAAGCTGTAATCTCCTCCAATAAGGAAAACATTGTAGCCAGCTTGTGTGATCTGGCAGTTTCTGGCTGAGATGGTGCTATTTACACCACCAACTGCAACATCATAAATATTATCGAATATGCATTCTCTCAATGTGAGTTTTGGGTTGCTGTTCGATGGATAATTTTGAGCTATTACACCTTGGTAAGCTTTGGTAATATTTACAAACTGGAAATCATTATCCTTACTTGATGTTCGGAAAAGAATTCCAGGCCATGCTCCTGGAAAATCTTTGTAAGGCTCATCAAGTCTGTCTCCCTGGAATTCTATTCTTTCAGCCGCTGTGCCTATTGCTTTTATTGTTCCATCTACAATTATCGGTGCATCAGCATGAACATACACTTTTACTCCTTTATTAATGGTGAGGGTTTTACCCGGATCAACGGTTAATCCGCCAAGAATCACAAATGGCAGGTTGTTGTTCCAGGTTGTATCAGTAGTTACTCTTCTGTCGCGATAGAAATTAGCGTTTTTCCCATAAGCATCTAATTGTATATAACGAACGTTGCCGTTGTAAGTAATACGAATGCTGTCTCTAACTACGAATGGCAGTAAAGCTGAAGAAGGGTTGATCGTTACAATTGCAAAAGCATAAATGCTGTCGTTTGCATCAATTTCTATGTCGTTGAAATTAATTCCGGCTGTTCCATCAACATTTAATCTGAATGAAGAAGCACTTCCACCCATCAATTGAACATTGCTTAATCTGAGCTTTTGATCGTTTGGATTGAATATTTTAAGGTACTGAGTAGTTGAACCGGTTGTTGTGAATACAGTATCAAAGTGCAATGTGTCTTCTGAGGTTCTAAGAAAAGCATCAGCAGTTGTGATAAACCCAGTTTTCTTACAACTGAACAATACTATAACTATAGCAAAAGCAAGTAACCATCTCATTATGCCAAACCTACAAGAAAAACGTGGAATGCAGAACAGAAACAAGGTTAAATAGTCCAGCAAACGGTAGCGATACTCAGCTTCAATCCCGGTACTTTCAACATTTCTAAACCACAGGCTTCCAAGGTAGCTCCGGTTGTAATGATATCATCCACCAGCAATACATGTTTCTTTTCTAAAATGGATGGATCCTTTACATCAAAGACTTCCTGCATAGTTTGCCAGCGATGGACTCGATCTTTCTTTGTCTGAGTTTCAGTAAAAAACTTTCGAATAACTGCATTCTGAATGACTGGTTGTGATGTAACAGCAGATATTCCTTCTGCAATTGCAGCAGCCTGGTTGTAACCTCTCTTCTGTTGCTTTTTTAGGTTGAGTGGAAGCGGAACGATGTAATCAACGGTTGAAAACCTGTCAGTTTGCATTAAAGCCTGACCAGTCATTCTACCTAAATATTCACCAATCTCTTTTTTGCCGTGGTATTTCAATTGAGTTACCAGGTGCTGCATCATCGAATCTTTAGTGAAGTAGTATGCAGCTCCG
>JANPIB010000129.1:0-2644 GCA_031424775.1 Chitinophagales bacterium
ATACCTGGATATATTGGATGCTTTACCAAAGGACAATCAATATCTGCCTGATGAAGATCCAAACAAGTTTGTTGCAAAGATGGGTGCTGAGGCAGTTCATGATTTGTTGGCAAGAATTGATTTGGACCAATTATCATTTGATTTGAGAAATGCTGCGGCAAACGAAACTTCACAACAACGTAAGGCTGATGCCTTGAAGCGTTTGAGTGTGGTTGAAAGTTTCCGTGATGCAAATACGCGTATCACTAACCGCCCTGAGTGGATGGTGATGCAATACATTCCGGTTATACCACCGGAACTTCGTCCATTGGTTCCTCTTGACGGTGGTCGTTTCGCATCATCTGATTTGAATGATCTATACCGTCGTGTAATAATCCGTAACAACCGTTTGAAGCGTTTGTTAGAGATCAAGGCACCAGAGGTGATCTTACGTAACGAAAAAAGGATGTTGCAGGAAGCTGTTGACAGCTTGTTCGACAACTCAAGAAAATCTAACGCTGTTAAAGCTGAAGGTGGACGTGCCCTGAAATCTTTAAGTGATGTACTTAAAGGTAAGCAAGGTCGTTTCCGTCAGAACTTACTTGGTAAGCGTGTTGACTATTCTGGTCGTTCGGTTATCGTGGTAGGTCCTGAAATGAAAATGCATGAGTGTGGTTTGCCAAAAGATATGGCAGCTGAGCTATTCAAACCATTTATCATTCGTAAGTTGATTGAAAGAGGTATTGTAAAAACTGTGAAGTCTGCTAAGAAATTAGTTGATAAAAAAGAAGCAGTTATTTGGGATATCCTTGAAAATATATTGAAAGGTCACCCTGTAATGTTGAACAGGGCACCAACGCTTCACAGGCTATCGATCCAGGCTTTCCAGCCAAAGTTGGTAGAAGGTAAAGCGATCCAGCTTCACCCATTGGTAACAACAGCCTTCAATGCTGACTTTGATGGTGACCAGATGGCTGTTCACGTGCCTTTGAGCAGTGCAGCAATTTTGGAAGCCCAGTTACTGATGCTTTCTTCTCACAACATTTTGAACCCTCAGAATGGTACGCCAATTACCCTTCCTTCACAGGACATGGTTCTTGGATTGTATTATATTTCTAAGCCTAAAAAATCAACCGAGACTGAAGTAGTACGTGGAGAAGGTAAAGCCTTCTACAACATGGATGAAGTGTTGATAGCCTATAATGAAAATGTGATAGATCTCCATGCAAACATTAAGGTTAAAACAAATGTTCGTGTTGACGGACAGCTTGTAAATAAGCTGATCGACACAACAGTTGGTCGTGTATTGTTTAACCAGTTCGTTCCAAAAGAAGTTGGTTATATCAATGCATTGCTTACTAAGAAATCTTTGAGAGAGATCATTGGAGATATTATCAAGATCACAAACGTTCCAAAAACGGCTAAGTTCCTTGATGACATCAAGACACTTGGTTTTAGAATGGCGTTTCGTGGTGGTTTATCGTTCTCTATTAATGATCTTATCATCCCAGAAGTTAAGCAGCAGTTGCTTGAGAATGCAAAGGTTGAAGTTGAAGAGGTTTGGGAAAACTACAACATGGGTCTTATCACCAATAACGAACGTTATAACCAGGTGATAGATATCTGGTCTCGTGTGGATACTCGTATTACTGAGACTTTGATTCGTGAAATGGCAACAGACAAACAAGGCTTCAATGCCGTTTATATGATGCTTGATTCGGGAGCAAGAGGTTCTAAACAACAGGTTAAGCAGTTGGCTGGTATTAGAGGTTTGATGGCTAAGCCAAGAAAATCTGGTTCATCTGGTTCTGAGATCATTGAAAATCCAATTCTTTCCAACTTTAAAGGTGGATTGAACGTATTGGATTACTTCATCTCTACCCACGGTGCTCGTAAAGGACTTGCCGATACCGCTTTAAAAACAGCTGATGCCGGTTACTTAACAAGAAGATTGGTTGACGTTGCTCAGGATGTAGTTATCACTGAAGAAGATTGCGGAACACTAAGAGGTATTGCAACTTCTGCATTGAAAGATAATGAAGACGTAATTGAACCACTAAGCGATAGAATTGAAGGTAGAACTTCACTTCATGATGTCTATAATCCGTTAACGGAAGAATTGATCATCACTGCAGGTGAAGAAATTAGTTCTGATGTTGCTGAAGAGATCGAAGAGTCTGGAATTGATACCGTTGAAATTCGTTCAGTACTTACTTGCGAAAGCAAAAGAGGTGTTTGTGTGAAGTGTTATGGTAAAAACCTTGCAACAGGTTACCTGGCACAAAAAGGAGATGCTGTTGGTATCATGGGTGCACAGTCAATTGGTGAGCCGGGTACTCAGTTAACCCTTCGTACATTCCACGTAGGTGGTGTGGCTGGTTCTGCATCAGTTGAATCCGGTCTTCCAGCTAAATTTGATGGAACTGTACAGTTCGATGGATTAAGAACAGTTGATACTACTGACGCTGAAGGAAACAAAGTGAAGATTGTTATCGGACGTACAGGTGAGATGAGGATCATCGATGTTAAGAATGATCGCTTACTCATCACAAATAACGTCCCTTACGGTGCAACACTTTCAGTAAAAGAAGGTCACCAGATCAAGAAAGGTGAAATCATCTGTACATGGGATCCGTTCAATAACGTTGTAGTTGCTGAAATTGCA
>JANPIB010000130.1:0-25148 GCA_031424775.1 Chitinophagales bacterium
ATCTCAACCATCCAGAAAAGAAATTATGTTGAAAAGAAGGATAAAGATGGTGTAAAAAGAGATTTCAGGGTACTTAAGCTGAAGGCTGATACTATTACCAAACAAACAGAACAGGAAAATACCGGAGCTGAGAAATCTAAGCTATTCCCTACAGACTTAGGCTTGGTGGTAACTGATTTCCTTAATCAGTACTTCGACGATATAATGGATTATGGCTTCACCGCTAAAATTGAGAGTGAGTTCGATGAAATAGCCTTGGGAAAACAGCAATGGAATACGATGGTTGATCATTTTTACTCTCCTTTCAAAAAAGATGTAGATAAAACCATCGAAACGGCAGAAAGAGCCAGCGGGGAAAGAGAATTAGGAACCGATCCTGAAACTGGCAAAAGGATCATAGCAAGAATGGGGAGATTTGGGCCAATGGTGCAGATTGGTGAGCAAACAGAAGAGGAAAAGCCACGTTTTGCCAAGCTGGGACGTAACCAGAGTATTGAGACAATTAATTTAGATGAAGCATTAGAGCTTTTCAAACTTCCAAAAGCCCTAGGTGAACATGAAGGTCTGGAAGTTTCGGTTGCTGTTGGAAGGTTTGGTCCGTATGTTAAGTATGGAGAGCAGTTCGTTTCTATTCCGAGAGGTGAAGATCCGATGAGTGTGGATATGGAAAGAGCCATTCAGATTATTCAAGAAAAGCAAACTGCCGATGCTCCGATCGCATATTATAAAGACCAGGGTGTAACCAAAGGAAAAGGCCGATTTGGACCATTTATTAAATGGGGTGATCTGTTCATCAACGTTCCAAGAGCTTACAATTTCGATAATCTGTCTCAGAAAGAGATAGAAGAGTTGGTAGATAAAAAGCTGGAAAAAGAGTCCAACCGATATATCCAACATTGGCCGGAAGAAAAGATATCTATTGAAAATGGTAGATGGGGACCTTACATCAAGTTTGGCAAAAAAATGCTGAAGCTGGGTAAAAAAGCAGATGGCGAAAAATACACTGCAGAAGATCTGAGAGAGGTACCGGTTGAGGCTGTAAAACAAATGATCGTTTTACAAATTCCGAGTGCCTTCAGCAAACCAGCTAAGAAAGCTGCAGCAAAAAAAGGTGCAACCAAAACAGCAGCAAAGAAAACAGCCACCAAGAAAGCAACTCCTAAGAAAAAATAGTTTTGATGGGTTAGTTAGTAAATAGAAAAGTCCCGATTTCGGGACTTTTTCTTTTATTCTGCAACTTCTTTTTTCGGTTTCGGCTTACCTGTTTTAGGCGTAAGCATCAGGAACATTCTTTTTCCTTCAAGTTTTGGTAAAGCTTCCGGCTGACCAACTTCTGCCAACCTTTCAGCAAATTTCAGCAACACCAACTCTCCTCTTTCCTTAAACATGATCGCTCTTCCCTTAAACTGAACATAGGCTTTCACCTTGTTGCCATCTTTCAAAAACTTCTCAGCATGTTTCGCTTTGAAGTCGAAATCATGGTCATCAGTTCCGGGAGTAAAACGAACTTCCTTCACCTCACTTTGCTTGGCATTTGCCTTCATCTCTTTTTCCTTACGCTTCTTCTCGTAAAGGAATTTTTTATAGTCGATCACTTTACACACCGGAGGATCGGCATTTGGAGAAATCTCCACCAGATCCAATTCCTGCTGTTGCGCAATTTTTCTCGCTTCTTCAGTTGAGTAAACACCCACTGTTACGTTATCGCCCACAAGACGAACTTGCGGTACTCTGATTCTGTCGTTGATACGATGTTCAGGTTCTTGTTGTCTTTGAAACCTTGGGTTGAATCGTCCCCCTCCTCTAAAAGGTAATGCCATTAAAACTTGTTTGGTTAATAATTGTTTATGTTTTTAATAAATGATACCAGCTTTTTCAACTCCGATTGAACTTCTGTTGCGTCGCAATCCTTTCATCGTTCAGATCATTGAGCAACTCTTTAACCAAAACGACAGAACGACACAAAGAAACACAACGTTGAGAACCGTTGCGACGTGGTGTCGTTATAGTTCTCATGGCTAAAATAGGTTATTCTCCCGATTTCCTTTCCCGAATCTCTTCTAAGATCATATTTAAGAACTCATCAACTTGCTGAACACCAATATCACCTCTACCTTGTCTTCTGAGAGCCAGCAGGTTTTCAGCCATTTCCTTTTCACCTACCACAGCCATGTATGGAATCTTCCCTAATTCGGCCTCACGGATCTTCTTCCCTATCTTTTCGTTCCTTTCATCTACTTCAACTCTTACACCAGCTTTTCGCAGTTTCTTCTGTACTTCCTGGCAGTAAGGAATAAACTTCTCACTTATCGGAAGGATCTTCAACTGCAAAGGAGATAACCATACAGGTAATTTACCTGCATAATGTTCAAGCAAGAAACCGATGAAACGTTCATGAGTACCCAATGGAGCTCTATGAATGATCAACGGTGTTTCTGTTGTATTCTCAGGAGTGGTATACTCAAGCTTAAAACTTCTTCCCTGTGAAAAATCTACCTGGTTGGTAGCCAAGGTAAACTCTCTACCAATCACACTGTATATCTGCACATCTATCTTAGGACCATAAAAAGCAGCTTCATCCTGAACTTCAATAAAAGGAATTCCTGCTTCCGTCATTACTTCTCTTACCATTGCTTCGGTTTCTAACCAAAGCTCAGGCTCGTTCACATATTTTATCCCAAGCTTTTCTTTAGAATGCAGTGAAAGCCTCATCACATACTTATCAACTCCAAAAATCTTGAAGTACTTAATGTACATATCGTTCACTGCCCTGAACTCTGCAGCAAACTGTTCTTTTGTACAATAAATATGTGCATCGTTCATGTGAAGGCAACGAACCCTCATCAAACCAAATAATTCACCGCTCTGTTCATAACGATACACTGTTCCATACTCAGCAACACGATAAGGAAGGTCACGGTAACTTTTAGGTTCAGCCGCAAATATTTTATGGTGGTGAGGACAGTTCATTGAACGTAAATAGTACTTCTCTCCTTCCAACTCCATCGGAGGATACATACTATCTGCATAATAAGGTAAGTGACCACTGGTTAGGTACATACTTTCCTTAGCTATATGAGGCGTAACTACTCTTTTATATCCCGCTTCAGCTTCGGTTTCTTTAGCCAGCTTTTCAAGTTCTTCAATGATGATCGTTCCATTTGGTAACCACATGATCAGACCTTGACCAACATCATCATCCATTGTATAAATGCTCAACTCCTTACCCAACTTACGGTGATCTCTTTTCTTAGCTTCTTCCAGCAACAACAGATACTCATCCAGTTCCTTTTGATTAGGAAAAGTGACACCATAAACCCTAGTGAGCATTTTATTCTTCTCATCACCTTTCCAGTAAGCACCTGCAATGCTCATCAACTTGATGGCTTTGATAGAACCTGTTCCTGGAATATGTGGTCCACGACAGAGGTCAGTAAATTGACCCTGAGTATAAAAAGTGATCTCGCCGTCAGTTAAATTTTGAAGAAGGTCAAGCTTGTACTCGTCACCTTTCTCTTCAAAATATTTTTGAGCATCTGCTTTAGCAATTTCTTTACGCTGGAAAGCATTGTTTTGTTTTGCCAGTTCATTCATTTTCTTTTCAAGGGCTTTCAGATCTTCTTCGTTAATCTGTTTTCCGCCAAGATCCATATCGTAGTAAAAACCTCTGTCAATAGCCGGTCCAACCCAGAATTTCACACCCGGAAACATGCTTTCTACTGCTTCAGCCATAAGGTGAGCAGAAGAATGCCAGAAGGTTGATTTTCCGTCAGAATCATCCCAGGTAAGTAATTTAAGTGTTGAATCCTGATCAATTGATCTTGTAGCATCCCAAACCTGGCCATTAACATTTGCAGCCAAAACTTTTCTAGCCAATCCTTCGCTGATGGATTTGGCAATATCTAAAGCGGAAACACCAGCTTCATATTGTCGTACAGCACCGTCCGGAAAAGTAACATTGATCATAAAACCTTGTTCTCCTTATTTAATCCCGAATTCTCGGGTGGCAAAAGTAACGAATGACAGTCAGACTTTTGGGCGAAACGGAAGCATATTTCGAAGTCTTGCTTACATGAAAAATGGAAAGATGAAAGTGATTACCTCGATAATAGTTATTTAATATTATTGTGTAGGTGAATCTCCTTCGTCGATTTGCGACGCAAAAGACGAGGCTATGAAAACTGAAGCTGGTATCATTACTTTCATCATAGTGCAAACCTTAACTGTTTATTATCAGCATGTACTATATTGCAGGGGTAGATTTGCTTAATGAAGTTGAAGTTTACTTATCTTTTATACTTACTGCTTCTTTCTGTTTCCACTTTTTCGCAAGAATCGAAAAGGGGCACAGTTTCTAATACCTCAACCTCTGCAGAACTTGCCTCCAAATCTGCACTTACTGGAGTATGGCGTGGATTTTTCACCTCTGGCAGCGGATTTTTCCAGGAAAAATACAAGTACGAAGTTCAAATAGGGCAGCTTACCAATAATGGGATCAAAGGCGTTACCTATTCTTATAAAACAACTGTGTTCTACGGTAAAGCCAATTTGGCTGGTATGTACACTCCTTCTACTAAGAATTTGGTGTTGAAAGAAAACAAGCTGGTTGAAGTAAAAATGGCAAGTGGAGATGCTTGCCTGATGACTTGCTATCTGGAATACAGCAAAGTCGGCAATACCGAAGTTTTAGAAGGAACCTTTACCAGCATAAATGTAAACGATAATAACCGAGACTGCGGAAGCGGAAGAGTTTACCTGGAAAAAGTGCCGGAAAGCGATTTCTTCAAAGAAGATTTTGTAAAAGAGTACGAAACAAAAAAGAAGAATACCGCTACACCAAAGACTAAGGTGGTTACTAAAACACCTCAGAAAGAAGTAGTGGTAAAACCTAAGCCTACTCCTAAGCCCGGCAAAACAGAAACTTCTACCAACCGTAAAAAGGATGACCTGGCCACTGTAACGCCACCGGTTAATCCAAAGCCAGGTACTTCAGATCGTAAGATTGAAACTGTGGATGTTAAGCCAGTTGAAACACCGAAAAAGCCAACTGCGAAAGAACTAACTGAACGAGAAAAGATTGTTGTTAAACTGATCCAGGCTGAAGGTGATGAAATTACAATACAGCTATACGATAACGGTCAGATTGATGACGATACTGTTACTGTTTACCATAACAAACAAGTTGTTGCATGGAAAAAAAGGCTGTGCCATCAGCCCATTACCATTAAGGTAAAAGTTGATCCCAACCACCCCAAAAACGAGTTTGTGATGGTTGCTGACAACCTTGGAACTATTCCTCCCAACACTGCATTAATGAAAATAACAGTGGGTAAACAGCACTTTGATATTTTCCTGACCTCTACTGAGCAGAAAAATGCTGCAGTAATCATTGATTGCAAAGCGCCATCACGAGAATCGAGGTAATTCTAATAAAATTAGACCTCATCATCCTCTTCGTCCTCATCTTCTTCATCAAGATCAAGGTCTGTATCTAAGTCTTCCGCATCAGGGTCTACTTCAACTGCAGTTTCATCGAGGTCTTCATCTGTGTCGGTATCTTCTCCCTCTACGGTTTCGTCATCACCTTCAACATCGTCGTCCTCATCATCCAGATCAACATCATCTGCCTCTATATCATCGTTAAGATCATCTTTAAGCAGATCATCGTCTTGTGTTAGGTTTTTGTCATTTGGTCCTGGCATGTTGAGCGTTTTTAAATGTGATTAATACCAAGACAGGCTCAAGAATAAAGCCAACTACAATTGGCAAGCCCTTACCAATGCTTTGACTTTGTATTAGCAAAAGCAACGGTAAGTTTGTATCCGCTTCCACAGTAGATTTCCATAAAACCAAGATTGACTAAAAAATATTTATCAGCAATGCTGATGTACAGTTTTTTGCAAAGCCATAGGGAGATTTTTCCCTATACGACCCTTGTTTTCACAGGGGTTTTTGTTTTAGAGTTCCCTCCTCTTTGGAGAGGGTTAGGGTGAGGCTAATAAACCAGATCCTCATAAGCTGCCTGAAGTTCATTGTAAGCATGATGATCTTTTGCTTCTTTAGCAGCAGCCATCCCTTTTTCGTACCACTGAATAGCAGCTTCTGTTTCCAGGTTCCGTTCCAGGAGTTTTGCCAAATGATAATAGCTTCCAATATAGTCTGGAGATTGAGTAAGGATATCTAAAAAAAGCTCTTTGGCTTGAGAATCATCATTCAACTTGATATATTCCAATGCCAGGGCATGTTTCAAAAAATTATCATTCGGACTAGCTTTAAGAAAATCATGCAGTTTTTGTATTTTGTCCATAAAGCAAAGCTAAAGATGAGTTATGAGAAATGAGGTGAGCTATGATGCCATGAAAACTGAAAGATAAAGTTATTGCAACGCAACAGACGCACCATTGAAAAACTGAAGCTGGTATATAAAAATTCCTCTCTTATATTTGCGGTCTATAGTTGCATAAACAACTATATTTGACTACATGAAAATCTTAGTTTGTATTTCAAAAACCCCTGACACCACTTCTAAGATTGCCTTTAAAGACAATAATTCCAAGTTTGATGAGGCTGGTGTTCAATGGATCATAAATCCTTACGACGAGTGGTATGCTCTGGTTAGAGCTATTGAACTGAAAGAGAAAGACCCTTCCACCGTTCTGCACTTAATTACTGTTGGAGGTGCTGATGTTGAGCCGATCATTCGTAAAGCTTTGGCTTTAGGTGGTGATGAAGCCATCAGGGTAAATGCTCAAAGCGATGACCGTTATTTCATCTCTGCCCAGATTGCTGAAGTGGCAAAACAAGGTGGATATGACCTCATCTTTACCGGAAAAGAGACCATTGATTTCAACAGTTCATCTGTTGGCGGAATGGTTGCTGAGTTGCTGGATTTACCTTTTATCTCTCTTGCAACTAAGTTTGATTTAAATGGTACTTCTGCAACCGTAAATCGTGAGATCGAAGGTGGTGAAGAGGTGAACGAAGTAGCTTTACCAGTTGTGATCAGTTGCCAGAAAGGTGTGGCAGAACAACGTATTCCAAACATGAGAGGCATTATGGCTGCAAGAACAAAACCGCTGAAAGTGGTTGAGCCTGCTGCTGTAGATCAGTTAACCAGTGTGGTGAGTTATGAAACCCCTCCACCAAAAGCTGGGGTTAAACTAGTACCTGCAGATAATGTTGCAGAGTTGGTGAGATTATTACATGAGGAAGCGAAAGCGATCTGATTTGAGATTTGACATTTGAAGTTTGATATTGAGTCAGCATTAGCTCTCTTTTCAACTTCGTTGTGTCACTCACTTGTACGTTCGGTTCTTTATTCAACAAATGAGCTCAAAGCTCTTGAAAATAAATAAACAGGTTTGCGTTTGAAGCATTTCAAATCTTAAACCTCAAATTTCAAATTTTATGGTTTTAGTTTTTATAGATCATAGCGAAGGACACGTTAAGAAGTCATCTTTTGAGGCACTAACTTATGGTGCTGATCTAGCAAAGCAACTCGGCACCTCTGCCGAAGGACTTTTGCTTGGAACAGTAAATGATGATCTCGCTGCTCTTGGGAAATATGGTGTGAGTAAAATCCACCAGGTAAACAATGAAAGCCTGAACAACTTAGATGCACAGGTGTATGCAAAAGTTATAGCCGAAGCTGTAACGCAAAGCGGGGCAAAAGTGTTGGTCTTTTCTCACAACCATAACGGAAGAGCAGTTGCTGCAAGAGTTGGGGCAAGACTAAAAGCAGGAGTTATTACAGGTGCTGTAGCTCTACCAAAAACCGATAGCGGTTTTGTAGTGAAAAAATCTGTTTTTTCAGCCAAGGCTTTCGCTAACGTTAGCATTAACAGTGATATAAAAGTTATTTCGCTCAACCCTAACGGCTACAAAGTAGTTGCAGGTGAAGGAACTGCTACTGTAAATCAACTCAGCATAACTCCAGATGCACCTAAAGTAAAAGTGGCTAGTGTAAATAAAGTAAAAGGTGAAGTACCACTTACCGAAGCTGAAGTTGTGGTTAGTGGTGGACGTGGCTTTAAAGGCCCTGTGAATTGGGGAATGCTGGAAGATTTAGCTCATGTACTACATGCTGCCACAGCTTGCAGCAGACCTGTTGCAGACTCAGGCTGGAGACCACACCATGAACACGTTGGACAAACAGGAATTCAGATAGCACCGAATTTATATTTTGCTCTAGGCATTTCAGGAGCAATCCAGCACTTAGCTGGCGTTAACCGTAGTAAAGTGATCGTTGTAGTAAACAAAGATCCCGAAGCACCTTTCTTCAAGGCTGCTGATTACGGTATCGTTGGTGATGTTTTCGAAATTGTTCCAAAATTAACAGAAGAAATAAAGAAGCTAAAGGGCATTTCGTAATGCCTTAATAGTGCACATGAGAAACAAAGCTGTAGCAGAAATGTTGCGGCTTTTTGTTTAATCTAAGAGTTGTCAAATCGGGAAAACTGTTTACTTTGTGTTACCGATAACTAAACCAGAACCAAAATGAGAAAATCAGTACCCCTGTTACTACTTCTGCTACCGGTGTTTGCCTTAGCACAGAAGAATGTAGTTAAAGTGAACTTGAGTTCACTCCTACTGAATAACTATCACATTCAGTACGAAAGAAAAATCCTTCCCAAACTATCAGTTAACCTGGGCTTCAGATATATGCCAAAGTCTGGATTGCCTTTAAAAGAAACCTTAGAAAAGTATGGTGGATTAGATGACCCAAATCTGGAGATTGGTAAATTTGAGATGGGCAATACAGCTATCACTGTAGAGCCACGTTTGTATTTGAGTAAAAAAACTATGAAAGGTTTCTATATCGCCCCTTATGCAAGATGGGCAAGTTTTGATCTGGCACTACCTTTCAAATACACATACACAGATCCAAACCCAGCTATTGGAACTCAAACAAAAACCGCTTTGTTCAATGGTAAGATCACCTCATTCAGCGGAGGTTTGATGTTTGGAACACAATTCAATATTGCAAAGAAATTAGTTCTTGATATTTGGTGGCTTGGTGGGCATTACGGTAGCAGTAAAGGAGACCTGAACTTTGCAGCTTCTCTACCTACTTCACAAGAAAGGCAAGCAGTGGATAATACTGTTGCGAATTTTGATCCTAGTCCTTTTAAAATTACAAGTACTCCTGCTACATCAAGTGGTAAACAGTTACAATCAGACGGCCCTTGGGCTGGACTGAGAGCTGCAGGTATCAACTTAGGATTCAGATTCTAATACTTTCAACTGATTACAATAAAGGCTGATGAATTTCATCAGCCTTTCTCATTCGTTTAATTCGTGCTAACTAAAATCAATTCGTATTCTCTGGCAGTTTCAAGTTTTTAAACATATCCGCTGTCATCCTTGCAAGATCATATTCATGTTTCCAGCCCCAGTCATTTCTTGCAACTGAATCATCAATGCTTTGCGGCCAACTATCGGCAATTGCCTGGCGATAATCCGGAGAGCAACTCAACTCAAATTCCGGAATGTGCTTTTTTATCTCAGCTCCTATCTCTTTCGGAGAAAAACTCATAGAAGAAAGATTGTAAGATGTTCTTACGCTGATCTTCTCTTTCGGAGCTTCCATTAACTCAATCGTAGCCCTGAGTGCATCAGGCATATACATCATCGGCAGATAGGTGTCTTCATTCAAAAAGCAGTTGTACTTCTTATTTTCCAGTGCTTCGTAAAAAATCTCAATGGCGTAATCTGTTGTACCACCACCTGGTGCAGATTTATAACTGATCAATCCCGGATAACGTAAGCTTCTTACATCAACTCCATAACGATGGAAATAATAATTACACCAGAACTCACCAGCATATTTGCTGATACCATAAACTGTTGTTGGCTCAATAATAGTTTGCTGGGGACAATTTTTCTTCGGTGAAGTTGGACCAAACACAGCAATGCTACTTGGCCAATACACTTTCTCTAATTTTTCTTCTCGAGCAATATCCAGCACATTCAATAAGCCTTGCATATTCAAGTGCCAGGCAAGATTTGGATTCTTCTCACCTGTTGCAGATAAGATAGCGGCAAGTAAATATATCTGTGTAATGTTTTGACGGATCACTTGCACATGTAACATCTCTTTATTCATCACATCCAGGCTCACATAAGGTCCGGAGCCTTTCAAAAGATCATTCTCTTCTCGCAGGTCACTTGCAATTACATTATTGTTTCCATACATACCTCGCAATGCCATCGTGAGTTCCACACCAATTTGACCTGATGCACCGATCACTAATATTTTTCCTTTAGCCATATTGCAACGTTTCTCGTTATTCGTTTCTCGTTGGCAAAGAAACAAACTTTGGTGTAAGTTCGCACCGCAATTGTAATCACATGATACCAGCTTTTTTGCAAGACTTGTTTAAAGGTCAATCCTACAATCCCGATAATTTCTTCCTCATCAGCGGACCTTGTGTGGTAGAGAACGAAGAAATGCTAATGGAAGTTGCAGATAAGGTTTCGTCTGTTTGCAAAAGGCTGGAGATTCCTTATGTTTTTAAAGCCAGCTACAGGAAAGCAAATCGTACCAGTGCTACTTCTTTCACCGGCATTGGTGACGAACAAGCATTACAATTACTCAAGAAAGTAGGTGATCATTTCAACTTACCCATAACTTCAGATATTCATACTGCAGAAGAAGCGGCAATAGCTGCTAAGTATGTTGACATTCTGCAAATCCCGGCTTTCTTATGTCGCCAGACAGACATTCTGCTTGCGTCAGCTGCTACAGGAAAAATAGTTAACGTTAAGAAAGGACAGTTTGTAAGTGGTGAGGCTATGAGGTTTGCAGTAGAAAAGATCAGGAAAGTTGGTAATGAACGAATAATGCTTACAGAAAGAGGTACAACATTCGGCTACCAGGATTTGGTGGTTGATTACCGGAATATTCCACACATGCAGGCTCATGGAGTTCCGGTAGTAATGGACTGCACACATAGTTTACAACAGCCTAATCAAACAACTGGTGTTACAGGAGGAAATCCTCAATTGATCGGCACTATTGCTAAAGCCGCTATCGCAGCTGGTGCTGATGGATTATTTATAGAAACACATCCAAACCCTTCAGTTGCAAAAAGTGATGGAGCGAATATGCTTCAACTGAATCTTATTGAAAAGCTGTTGGAAGATCTGGTGAGAATCAGGAAAGCTGTTGTTTAGCTGCTTAAAGTTCTGAACGTACAAGTGAGCAAATTTGCGTGACGAAGCAGCAAATTTGGAAACAACAAAGTTCCTATGAAAAACTACAGCTGGCTAACTAAATCGCCAAAGCCCCATCTTTTGCCAACAACTCACTTGGAAGTAATCCAAACTCTTTTTTGAAACTTCCTGCAAAGTGACTAAGATTTGAATAGCCCACTTTTATCCCAACTTCTTTTATAGAGTACTTGCCTTCCATCAGCAACATTTTAGCACGTTGCATCCTGTTCTTTTGGTAATACTCATAAATCGGCATCCCATACAATCTTTTAAAATCAGTCTTAAGCTTTGTTGGGCTCATTGCAGAAATCCTTGATAGATAATTGATGTTGGGTGGAGTAACGGAAAAATCGTTCACAAGCATCGACTCAATTTTCATTAACCTTACAATTTCATTATCAGATAGCTTTAGCTTTTCTGATGATGATTTTTTAGCCTCAAATAACTTGACCAGGAATTTTTCAATCAAGAGGAATGTACGGTTCTGGATAAAGTTGAGTGATAATGGGTGGATGCTATTGTTATTTATCAACTCCTTCAAAAGAGATCTGTACTCAACATCCAGTGGCTCAACAGCACCAGATTGTACAACTTCTAAGAAATACTTTGATAAGATATTATCTACTACCTGTTCATCAATAAACTGCAATAAATGTTTACGCTGAAACATGATCTTGTACGATAAGAGCCTTGCATTTGCCGGAACAAAATACTTTCCAGCAACGCCTGTATGTGTTAGCAGCACCATCTGCTTTAATATATTATAGGCATCAACTTTTGGGGTTGAATACATTGTAGGTGCTTCTATTGCTTCATTGAATTCGAGAATGTAAAATTGTTCCCCTTGACACATTGATCTATTCAGCAATGTGTCTTCCCGAAACCTAATATCAGAGATAAGAATAGAAATGCCAGCTGGCAGGTGTACGGCTTTGAGATATCCTTCTCCAACATTTGATGGAAGAGTTATTTGTCCATCAGTGACCTTCGTCTTGAAGTGCCTTGAAAGTGTCTGGACAAAATCAGTAAAGTGGGTCGAATCGTAGTAGATTTCTGTCATAGGCTTGGATTACAGCTAATTTAGGAATTCTATAACGTATTTTATCTGCCACTTATGATGTCAGAAGGCAATTGATCAAAACTTTTTTTGAATGCTTTGGCAAAATTGCTAAGGTTGGAGTAACCTACCTCCATACCCACCTCTTTCACATTGTATTTACTCGAAAGCAGCATAGCCTTGGCTTTGTTCATTCTATGCTTTTGAAAATATTGGTATATGGGCATTCCGTAGATCTCTTTGAATGCATTTTTCAGCTTGGAAGGACTCATTGCAGCCATCTTGGCAAGTTTTGAAATTCCTGTTGGCGGCACTGAAAAATCTTTTAGCAATTCCTGTTCAACCTTCTGCAACCTCAAAATATCATCATTCGACACTTTCATATCGAAATGCTGATCGTTCATTTTCTTGTATATCCTTGTAAAAAAACGTTCCATCAACAGCATCGTCCGGTTTTGAACGATGAGCTTTTCAAAGCTTTCCGATTCTTTGGCTGATATCAACTCTCCTAAAATGCGTTTGTATTCTGCATCCATCGGCTCATAATTAAAAGCACTCATCTTTAAAGAGAGATACTTCTTTATCACCTCACCTACTTGCTCAACACCAAGAAAATTCTCCAGCCATTCTTTACTAAAATGGATGTTCACGTTTTTTACGTTTGTACCATTTGTGTATAGAGAAAGCCAATCGAATTTAGTGCTGGCAAGAAAAACTGCAGATTTACTGGCAGGATTCGGTGCATGTGTGTTGATCACCTCATCAAAGCGAAGCGTATAAAAATCTTCTTCACTTTTTCGCCTTTGAAATAGAATGTCTTCTTTGAAAGAATAATCGCTGATCAGGCATTGTAAACCATTGGGAAGCCTGATAAGCTTCATATAACCTGTACCTACAGATGAGTCAACAGACAGAAGATTATCCTTCAGCTTTGTTTTGAGGGATTTGGAGTAAAATTTTAAGAGTTCTTCGTAGTCAGTATGGTTGTATTCCAGTTTAAGCACTTGCTTATAAGTATCTCAAGGGGTTACGTTTAGCAAACAATATATATCGCTTTATGTTCATCCAAAAAGCAAGAATCATATAAATAATTAATGGCGAACCCATGGTAAGGAAAGAAATATAGATGAACCACATTCTTATCCTGGAGGTTGCAATTCCTAATTTATCTCCCACAGCTGTACAAACGCCAAAAAGCTGCCACTCAATGTACTGCTTTAGTCTGTTCATAACGCAAATTACTTAAAACGGTTAGATGATTGAAATCAAGTTTTCTGCCATAATCACTTTCCGTACATTTGCACCTCGAATTATATATTCATAACTAAATCGTTTTTACCTCATGGCTTTTGATATTGAAATGATTAGAAAGGTCTACACCGAAATGCCCGGCAAGATCGAAGCAGCAAGGAAAGCATTGGGAAGACCTTTGACATTAGCCGAAAAGATTCTTTTTTCCCATTTACATAACGAACAAAAGCTCCAAAACTTTGATCGTGGGGTGAATTATGTTGATTTTGCACCCGACAGAGTTGCTATGCAAGATGCAACAGCCCAGATGGCTTTGTTGCAGTTTATGCAGGCTGGTCGTCCGAAAGTTGCAGTACCATCAACGGTGCATTGCGATCACCTGATACAGGCAAAAGATGGAGCAAACAAAGACCTCGAAACTGCGTTAAATACAAACAAAGAGGTGTACGACTTTCTTGCCTCCGTTTCTAATAAATATGGAATTGGTTTTTGGAAACCCGGAGCTGGTATTATTCACCAGGTTGTTTTAGAAAACTACGCTTTTCCCGGTGGAATGATGATCGGCACAGACTCACACACACCAAATGCTGGTGGTTTAGGAATGATCGCTATCGGTGTTGGTGGTGCAGATGCCTGTGATGTAATGGCAGGATTGGCCTGGGAACTTAAGTGGCCGAAACTCATCGGTATCAAACTTACCGGTAGAATGAGTGGCTGGACAAGTGCGAAAGACGTTATCCTGAAAGTTGCCGGAGTGCTTACTGTGAAGGGTGGAACCGGTGCTATCGTAGAATATTTTGGTGAAGGTGCTGATAGTATTAGTGCAACCGGTAAAGCAACAATTGGTAACATGGGTGCTGAGATCGGTGCTACCTGTTCTTTGTTTCCTTACGATGATAAAATGGCAGCTTACCTGAAAGGCACATTAAGAAATGATGTGGCTGAGTTAGCTGATGGAATTCGTGAACACTTAAGACCTGATGCTGAAGTTTACAATGATCCGGATACCTATTACGACCAGGTAATTGAAATAAACCTTGACGAGTTAGAGCCTCATGTAAACGGACCTTTCACACCGGATCTTGCTTGGCCGATCAGCCGTTTTGCCGAAGCAGTTAAAGCGAATAACTGGCCTGAAACATTGGAAGTTGCTTTGATCGGTTCTTGTACCAACTCTTCGTACGAAGACATTACACGTTCTGCTTCTATCGCTCAACAGGCAATAGATAAGAATTTAAAAGCTAAAGCTGAGTTTACAGTAACCCCAGGCTCTGAGCAAGTTCGTTATACGATTGCAAGAGATGGTTTGTTGAACATTTTCGATAAAATTGGTGGAGTTGTTTTAGCAAATGCCTGTGGACCGTGTATTGGTCAGTGGAGTCGTCATATGGATGATCCGAACAGGAAGAACTCTATTATCACCTCTTTCAACAGGAACTTTGCAAAAAGAAATGATGGTCATAGCGGAACACATGCTTTCGTAGCATCTCCTGAGATCGTGACTGCTTTTGCAATTGCAGGTGATCTTACTTTCAATCCCCTGAAGGATACACTAACAAATGAGAACGGCGAAAAAGTAACCTTTAATGAACCTACAGGCCACGAACTTCCGGCAAGAGGTTTTGCCGTTGAAGATGCTGGTTACCTTTCTCCTGCTGAAGATGGAAGTACTGTTGATGTTGCTGTTAGTCCTGATTCACAACGTTTGCAACTATTGGCTCCTTTTGCTTCATGGGAAGGAACTGATCTTTACGGATTAAAACTTCTGATAAAAGCAAAAGGCAAGTGTACTACCGATCATATTTCTATGGCTGGGCCATGGTTGAAATATCGAGGTCACTTAGATAATATTTCCAACAACTTATTAATCGGTGCTGTAAACTACTTCAACGATAAAACGGATTCAGTAAAGAACCATTTAACCGGTGAATACGGTCCTGTTCCTGCAACACAAAGAGCTTACAAAGCACAGGGCATAGGAAGTATTGTTGTAGGTGATGAGAACTACGGTGAAGGTTCTTCAAGAGAACATGCAGCTATGGAGCCAAGACATCTTGGTGTAAGAGCAATTCTAGTGAAGAGCTTTGCGAGAATTCATGAAACCAACCTGAAGAAGCAGGGAATGCTGGCACTTACTTTCGCCAACAAAGAAGATTACGAAAAAGTGAAAGAAGATGATATAATTGATATTAAAGGATTGAGCCAGTTTACTCCTGGCAGTTCTTTCACGATAGTACTAAATCACACCGATGGTAGTAAAGAGGAGTTTGAAGTAAACCATACTTATAACGATCAGCAGATCGAGTGGTTTAAAGCAGGTGGTGCTTTGAACATCATCAGGATGAAGTTTGAAGTTGGAGGATAGATTTAAAAATGCTCTCAATAAATAAAGTCCCGCTTCGGCGGGATTTTTTGTGGCTAAGGTTAGAAAAATATTTTGCCACTGATTGCAGGGATTAGCCAGATTTAAACTCTGTGACGTTATCTATGAAAATCTGTGTAATCCGTGGCTAATACAAACTGATGTTTATTTTTACTTATGATTAGTTATAACCCCAAAGATTGGTTCCTCTTTGTTTTTCGGTTTCATAAAGCTGATACTGTTCGGAAGCTATTTCCGCTGATCGTGTTTATCTGTCTTTATTCATGGTTGATCGTATTTATTGAGAATAACTATTTCCGCTTAGCAGATCTGAATTATGCAAAGAACATTACAATGCTGCACAGCCTTTTGGGTTTTGCTATTTCAATGTTACTTGTGTTCAGAACCAATACAGCTTATGACAGGTGGTGGGAAGGTAGAAAGCTGTGGGGCAGCTTAGTGAACAACAGCAGAAATCTTGCAATCAAGCTCAACAGCTTTTTAGATCAGGACGATGTAAAGAATCGAATTTTCTTTCAACAGTTAATCGGCAGATTTCCTTTAGCACTAAAGCTACATTTGCAATCAGAAATCACAAGGCTAGAGTTAGATGAAAACCCTCATCCTGAAATACCAAACTTCGATCATAGCAAGCATGTACCTAATCAGATCGCTGGTTTGATGATGAGCAGGGTTAACATTTTGCTTCGTGAAAAAAAGATCAGTGGTGAGCAACTGCTTTTCCTGAATGATGAGCTGAGATCATTTCTTGAAATTTGCGGTGCTTGTGAAAGAATTAAGAACACTCCTATTCCCTACTCCTACAGTGGCTTTATAAAGAAATTTATCTTCTTCTATATTATCACACTACCAATCGGATTGGTGGCAAACCTTGGCTTAATAACTATCCCGGTTGTTGGATTGATCTTTTACGTTCTGGCAAGTCTTGAAATTATTGCAGAAGAGATTGAAGATCCGTTTGGAAAAGATTCAAATGACTTGCCGATGGACAGACTTTGTGAAACCATCAAACGTAACACAACTGAGATTCTCAGCTGAACAAAGTTCTTGCAGTTGAAGAGTGCGACGTAAGGAACGATGCTATGAAATTCTAAATCTGGCTCAATAAATTATTTCTTATCGAACCAAATTGGCGTGGCATCATCTGGAACAGCATTGTAATTGATGCATAACTCAGTTCCTTTTTTTACGGCTTTCACCGTTCTTATGGTCATGAGTAAGTTTTCATAATCCATATCATAAATACAATTGGCATCGTAACTATGGTTGTATAACGATATATATCCCAGTGCTATAGCTCCCTGCTTATGACTGTTACCCCACTCGAAAATATAATCGAACAGCTTTGTTGCTTCAATTGCTTTCCGCTCATTTGGTGTAAGCATAATCACCGGTGAGATTTCAAGAGTTGTATTTGCAGGAATATTTACTGAAGTATAAACGCCTCTGCCTTTTTTTCCTGCAGGAGCAACGAACAAACTTGGTAAGATCATAATTTTTATTGGCTGCGAAAATAGTACAATAGTTATACCATCAACTTGTAAAACAAGTAATTTGCAGTATGAGTCTTGAGGAAGAGAACATAACGGTTCAGGAAGAGTTTGAGCAAATCATTCTTACTGAAGAAAAACTTAAGATCAGGGATTTTTTGAACGATCAAAACATAAGTGATGTTGCTGAGTTGATTGCTGAGAATCCTGATTATGACAGCCAGATCATTGCTAACATGGCGATACATCGTGCTGCAATGGTGTTTAAGATACTTGATGTATCAGCTCAGAAAAACATCATTAAGCAACTTCCTTCAAGCAAAACTGCAGAACTCCTAAACGAGTTACCGGCAGATGATAGAACAGATTTTCTGGAAGAACTTCCACGTAGCACTATCAGAGATTTAATAAAGCTGCTTGATCCTGATGAACGGAAGGTTACACTTGCCATGCTTGGTTATCCGGAAGATTCTGTTGGCAGATTGATGACACCTGAATATGTGTACGTGTATGAACACAACTCGGTTGCTGAAGTTTTTGAGACGGTTAGAAAATATGCTCGTGGCAGCGAAACGATTGATGTGATCTATGTAATAAACGAAGCTGGTGAATTGGTTGATGATCTTAGAATTAGAGATGTGATCCTGGCTGCTCCGGATAAAAAAGTATATGATCTAATTGATGGCAGGGTGATCACATTAAATGTGAATGACGACCAGGAACATGCCAGCCAGGTATTCAAGATGAATAATCGTGTGGCTTTGCCTGTGGTTGATGATAATGATATTCTCCTAGGCATTGTAACCATTGATGACATGCTTTGGGTAGCAGATGAAGAGTTCAGTGAAGACATGCAGAAGATGGGTGGTACTGAAGCTTTCGAAGAACCTTATCTTGATATTCCAATTCTAAAGCTTTTCAAGAAAAGAGTCAGCTGGTTGATCATATTGTTCATTGGTGAGCTACTCACAGCCTCTGTAATGCGATACTTTGAAGATGAGATCGCTAAAGCAGTTGTATTGGCTTTGTTTGTTCCATTGATCATTTCCAGTGGTGGTAATAGTGGCTCACAGGCTTCAACACTTATCATACAAGCTATGGCTGTTGGAGAAATAACAATTGCCGATTGGTGGAGAGTGATCAGAAGAGAGATAATTAGTGGTTTGCTACTTGGAACAGTGTTGGGAATTCTTGGCTTTATCAGGATCGCTATCTGGCATTCGCTCTTTCCTGAAATATATGGAGTAGCATGGATGGCTATTGGATTAACAGTTAGCTTCTCACTTATTGGTGTTGTACTTTGGGGAACGCTAACAGGTTCTATGCTTCCATTGATTTTAAAACGATGTGGTGCTGACCCAGCTGTTTCATCTGCTCCGTTCGTTGCAACTTTGGTGGACGTAACAGGGCTTGTGATCTACTTTAGTTTTGCTTATCTGTTTTTACAAGGAATATTACTTTAGTTTTTAAACCATTCAACAAGATGAAATTTTTAATTTTTAGCGGTGTGATTTTGATCTGCTCAGCATGCAACAACCAAACTGAACAAAACAAACCTGGATCAGACACAGCAGTTTCAACAGCTACTGATACAATCCCGGGCAAAAAACTTGATCCGGTATTTACTGAAAAGAGATCCGGAAATGACTCACTTATTTTCTCTAACAAAAGATTCAGAGAGGTGAAAGTTCAGAAGCTGAACGATACTACTTTTAAGGTTACCGGAAAAGCTCAAGTTTTTGAAGCGAATTTTGAATGGCAGATCAAAGAAGATAATATAGAGGTGAAGAAAGGACACACCACTACAGATGCAGGTGCTCCTGAATTCGGCAACTTCAACTTTACTGTAACAGCTAAGAAAAGGAAACCAACTTCAAAACTTGAGATCATCATTTTTGAACCAAGTGCTAATGATGGAACTCCACAGTTTCAACTTCCGATACCATTGAATTAGAAATATCTCTCGCAGAAAACGCAGATGTCGCAGAAAAGACTTCAATGTATTTCATTCTGTGTATTCTGCCTTTTCTGTGAGCGACTAAACAAAAAAAGTCCTGCATTTCTGCAGGACTAAATATCAATTCCGAGGATTCAGCGATTTATGCGGGACAAAGATTAATCAGGCTGCTGTTGCATTCCTTCATTACCCTGCTGTGGCTGAGGTTGATCTCCACCTTCTTCTTGTCTTTTTGGCTTTTCAAACCTTGGTTTTTCACCTTCACGTCTTTGAGGTCTGTCTTGTCTGTCGCCATCTCTTCTCTGAGGACGATCACCTTCAGATCTTTCAGGTCTGTCAACATAACCTTCAGGTTTAGGCATTAATGCCTTACGGCTGAGTTTGAACTTACCTGTCTTCGAATCAACATCAATCAACTTCACTTTCACTTTATCTCCATCATTCAAAACACCTTCCATTGTGTTCAGACGTTTCCAGCTGATCTCAGAGATATGCAATAGACCTTCCTTCTTAGGTAAGAATTCAACAAAAGCACCAAACTCTTTAATTGACTTTACAGTTCCTTCGTACACTGTTCCGATTTCCGGAACTGCAGTAAGACCTTTAACCCAATCAATTGCTTTTTGCAGGCTTTCTTTTTCAGTAGCGAAGATGCTCACCTCACCAGTATTGCCAACTTCTTCTATATTAATGGTAGTTCCTGTTTCTCTCTGAATTTCCTGTATCACTTTACCACCTGGTCCTATAACAGCACCGATGTATTCTTTATCGATGATAAGTTTCTCCATTCTCGGTGTATGTGGTTTCACCTCAGGTCTAGCTTCAGGCTGACACTCATACATGGCATCAAGAATATGTAATCTTCCGGCTTTAGCCTGGTTAAGTGCTTCTGTCATCACTTCCATACTCAATCCGTCGATCTTGATATCCATCTGAACACCACAGATACCATCTCTTGTACCTGTTACTTTAAAGTCCATATCTCCAAGATGGTCTTCATCACCCAAAATGTCAGAAAGGATAGCGTACTTATTGTCTGCTCTTGTGATCAAGCCCATTGCAATTCCACTAACATGCTTTGGCATTGGTACACCGGCATCCATTAATGCAAGAGAACCTGCACAAACAGTAGCCATAGAAGAAGAACCGTTACTCTCAAGGATGTCTGAAACGATCCTGATCGTGTAAGCGTATTCTTTACCTGGAGCCATTTGTCTTAGAGATCGCAAAGCCAGGTTTCCATGACCAACTTCTCTTCTTCCAGGTCCACGAAGGAATTTAATTTCACCTGTAGAGAATGGAGGGAAGTTATAATGTAGAATGAATTTTGAGTATTCTGATGTTGCTGCACTTTCAACCAACAGCTCATCTAAAGGAGTACCTAATGTTACAGTGGTAAGCGATTGAGTTTCTCCCCTGGTAAACAATGCAGAACCGTGTGGTGCAGGCAGTATATCCACTTCCATAGCTAACGAACGAACTTCATCCAGCTTTCTACCATCCAAACGAGTTCTATTATCCAGCATCATGTTACGAACAACTTCCCACTGAAGGTCTTCAAGATATTTCTTAGCAAGTTTTTGTTGCTTTTCTTCAACTCCTTCACCCAGGCTTGCGATCAGCTCTTCTTTCAATTGCTTGAAAGCATCACTTCTATCATGCTTTGCACTTTGGCTGCTGGCGATCTGGTGCAATCTATCTTTAGCAAAAGCCTCCACTACACTTCTTAGCTCTTCGTTCTGCTCAGGCTTCTTATAATCTCTTTTACCTGTGACACCTTTTTTATCTCTCAGCTCCTGCTGAGCTTTGATCTGCATACGAATGGCTTCATGTGCAATACCAAGTGTTTTAACTAAGTCTTCTTCCTGACACTCTTTACTTTCACCTTCCACCATCATCAGGTTCTTTTCAGTAGCTGCAACGATGAAATCCATATCAGCATTAGCCATCTGGCTTCTAAGTGGATTCACTACATATTCTCCATCAATTCTCGCAACACGTACTTCAGAGATGATCTCTTTGATAGGAATGTCAGAAACTGCTAATGCAGCCGATGCAGCTAAACACGCCAAAGCATCAGGCATAACTTCAGGATCAGAAGATATAAGGGTGATAATCACCTGAACTTCACAATAATAATCTTCAGGGAATAAAGGACGAAGTGCTCTGTCTACCAATCGGCTAATGAGTATCTCATAATCACTTAATCTTCCTTCTCTCTTAAAGAAAGAACCCGGAATACGTCCGGCAGAAGCGAATTTCTCCATGTAGTCAACGCTCAATGGAAAGAATTCCTGACCTTCTTTAGCTTCTGAGTTGGCTACAACTGTAGCGAGTAAAATACAATTTCCTTGACGGACTGTAACAGCACCGTCTGCTTGACGGGCTAGTTTTCCTGTTTCAATAATAACTTCCTGACCGTTCAGGTTGAAAGAAACACTAATTGGTTGTGATAACATAATTCACTTGTTTGCACGGCAGTACAAAAGGCGGGAAAAATGCAAAGCCGTAGTTAAATAATTTTCCGAAAACAGGCACGGGTACAAAAAAAGTATTCCCAACCGTAGTAAATACATGTTGGGAATAGCTCTTTACATACTTAATCTTTTATTTTCTTAGACCCAGCTTCTCGATTAATGCACGGTAACCTTGCAGGTTGTGCTTCTGCATGTAGGTAAGTAATCTCTTACGCTGACCTACTAGTTGCATTAATCCTCTGTGGGTAGAGAAATCTTTTTTGTTTGCCTGTAAATGCTTGGAAATGTGGGCGATACGCTCAGTTACTAAAGCAACCTGACCTTCAATTGAGCCAGTATTCTTTTCGCTGCCACCATGTTCTTTAAAAATGTTCTGCTTCTTTTCTGTTGTTAAAGGCATTTCTTACAATTTTTTGTGGGAACCTTCCCACACAGTTTTTGTCTTTTTATGTGGCGGCAAAAGTAGGGGAAAATGCTCAAAATTACAGCTGCTAAGAGAAGATTTTTGTTTAGCCAGCTACATAATTTCAATTTAGCTTCCGTTGTGTCACTCACTTGTACATTCGGATCGCTATTCGGCTGAATGGCTCTAAACCAGGTGTCTGACACCTTTACCACAGAGTGCAACCATCCCACAGGCTACTACGGCTCAACCATGAAGGAAGGTGCAATGTAGGTATTGGAAGGGTGTAGTTGACTTATGGCAAGCATTAATTGACCTTACCCCTAATCCCTCTCCAAAAGAGAGGGGAACTAAAGCTTACATTTTAACGTACAATCTAAATAGTCAGGGTGTACCAAAGTCCCTCCTTCGAAGGGATTTAGGGAGGCTCTTACTGAATTACAATCTCCAGCCTTTCAAAAAGTGTTTTTAGCCTAAGATTATCTGCATCCAAGGATTTGCTTTCGGTGTAAAGCGTTTCAACGTCTCTGAGGGTTTGGTTTAGCTGGATCTGGTTCACCATAGCCGAAACATTTTTGGTATCGGCAATGATGCTTCTGATCTCTTTAAAGTTATTGCTGTAAATGGTGGTGTATTCATCATAGATACGCTGAATGCTGTTGGCTATCTCCTTGCAGGTTTTAATAGCATCCTGGGGATATTGGACTTGTCCACCTTTATTCAGCTGATCGAGAATTTTCTTACTATCAAAGTAACGCAGCATCAGTTCTTCGGTTGAAAGACTTTTTAGCTGCTGACGTTTAAGGCTTTTATCCAAAGCAAGCACCAGGTCTTGAATCAGCAACCGGATATCGCTTTGCAGCAGTTTGAGCCTTGTTTTTAGTTTTTCCATATCGCTGTTAAAGCGAATATTACTTTGGTAAAGCCTTTCATATTGATTGAAGTATTTCTCTATGCTTTTGATGAACTCGTCAAGGTCTTTTTGCTCTATGGCTTTCTCCTGAACTGTTAGGTTACCTGCCATACCTACAATGCTGGTGAATACATTACCTGCAGGGAATAAACTCAAACCTGTTTTACCGGTATTTAAAAAGCTACCCACTACCTGACCGAACTTGTTGGTGTTGGTTTTCTTTGCTTTTGCCAGTAAAGGTTTCATAGCATACTGAATCTCCATTTCCAGGCTAAAACCAAGTTCGTTACTGGTAGGGTTGTTTAAAGAAACAATCTTGTTACGATAACTCTCTTTACTAATAAGTGTTTGCAGGCTATTGGCAGAACTGATGGCTGCATCTAAAAAAAGAGAAGTATTGGTAAACTTATCGTAGCCAATACGCTGTTGCTTTTGTAATTGAAGTTTTAAATCGGCTACCTGCTTGTTGAGGTTTTGAATTTGCAGTTTGGATTCTTCGTTGGAATGTACCAATGCGTTTAATGTACTGTCTGGCAGCTTTTGAGCTGAAAGGTTAGTACATGAAAGTACTAAGCCAGCAAGTATGGCTATGGATATACGCATTTTGAATTGATTTATTAAATGATTCCGGCCATGAATACTATAATTAATCAAGGATGCCGTTGAATATTTGTAAGAATTCGAGAACGTAGTCGGCGAAATCCGGCTGGCCAATAACCATTTACAATCTCGTTTATTTTACCCTCTTCATCAATATAAATCATATATGGATAGCCACTATTTCTAACTAACCTCCAAAAAACTTGAGCAGAGGCTCCAATTCCAATTTCATAATTAATCCGGTATTTAGTTATAAATTCTTGCATTAATGATGTGTCACTAGGAAAAGGGTCAACCCCAATAATTATTAGGTTCGTGTCAGTTTCGTTTCTTAAACTAATTAATTCTGGGAAAGCTTTTATACAAGGAAGGCAACTTTGATAAAAAAAGTCAATCAAAACATGTTTCCCTTTAATACTTTCATTTGTGTAAGATTTACCTGAAATGGTACCCAATTCAAAAACAGGAAAAAATTGACCAATTGATTCTGTACTTATTCCTTTCTTTTTCTCAGCTTTCCCTTTGACTTCATAATTGGAAATTACATACCTAGCAACACTGTCTAGATTGTAAATTTCTTTTTTTGTTTGAAAAGTGTGTTCCCAATACTCTACTCCATATTTAGTGGCAATTGACTCAATTACTTTTTCAAGCTCAAACAACTTCTTATTTATATAATAAGCTTTTTTCGCACTTTTTAAAATGTAGTACAAGTCTGTTTCTAAAATATTTGAGGTTTCTTTTAATTGATTTTCAATAGAATTAAACGAATGATTCTCTATTGCGGTATAATAACCCATCTGTTCAACCTTCTTCCGAGACAAAGTTTGATATTCTCTCTCCTGATCGTTATAAATAATGCAATTCTTTTTAAGTATTAGATACTTAGTGGAATCTTCTGAGATGATAAAAACATTCAATTCAGGCTTGTAGGATTGTACATAAAAAGAATAGGCAAAACGAGTTGTATCGCTAGCAATACTTGATTTGAACTTAGTTTTAACCATTATAGTAGCAGCATCACTATAATAGAATTTCACTGATTGGATTATTTGGCTTTTATCCAATTTTTGAGAATGTAAAGTTGTCAAAAAAAGCATAAAAAGGTTTACTAACAATATTCTCATGTTTGCCTATTTAAATAAAAATATTGATTATTGCGTCAATTTAATGATAGTAACCGCAGCAGCAGCGACTGAAGCAAGAACTTGTAATATTCCCCATGCATCGGTATCACCTGACGTAAGTTCACACTTGTTTGCATCCTGCCCTTCTGTGTTGCAATCACATCTTTTTACTGGTCCTAAAAACCAATTCCGAACTTTATCACAACCGTTGCATCCGCTTAAGGATTTACAAACCGCTCCCTTTGCCGCTACAGTTTCTGGATTTTTATCGATTTT
>JANPIB010000131.1:0-6093 GCA_031424775.1 Chitinophagales bacterium
CAACACTATCACTCACATCGTAGATATCCAATAACCTTGGAGAAAGTAAAGTATGTATAGTAGGCTTACTCATTATTGTATCTTCTTGTTCAAAGTATCCCAAAGCAAATCTTTCAAATCAGACAATCCCTTTTGTATAACAGAGGAAATGAATACATGTGGAATATCTTTTGGCAGCTCCTTTTCAATATCAGCTTTCAATTCATCATCCAACATATCGCTTTTGCTAATGGCGATAACGAAGTCTTTCTGCAACATCTCAGGATTGTATTCTTCCAATTCATTCCTTAGAATAGCAAACTCTTTTTTGTGATCTGCACTATCCGCCGGAATCAAAAACAACAGAATGGCGTTTCTTTCAATATGTCTTAAGAAACGATGCCCCAAACCTTTTCCTTCAGCCGCACCTTCAATTATACCCGGAAGATCTGCAATACAAAAACTCCTTCCATCTCTATACTCCACCATTCCAAGTTGAGGCGTAAGTGTAGTAAAAGCATAGTTGGCAATCTTCGGTTTAGCAGCAGTGATCACTGAAAGCAAGGTTGATTTACCTGCATTTGGAAATCCAACCAAACCTACATCAGCCAACACTTTTAACTCAAGCACTTTCCATCCTTCAAGACCTTCTTCACCTGGTTGTGCATGATCCGGAGCCTGGTTAGTAGGCGTAGCAAAATTTGCATTACCCAAACCACCTCTTCCACCTTTCATCCAGATGATCTCTTGTCCATCTTCTAATATCTCAGCTTCTATCGCACCGGTTTCTTCGTTCTTAGCTACAGTTCCAAGTGGCACTTCAATTATCACGTCTTTACCATCACGACCAGTAGAATTGTTTTTCATTCCGCCTTCACCATTTTCTGCCAACACATTTTTGTGATAACGCAAATGCAATAGTGTCCAAAGCTGGGAATTGCCACGAAGAATGATGTGTCCACCACGACCTCCATCACCACCATCAGGTCCACCTTTAGCAGTGAGTTTGTTTCGCATAAAGTGCCTTTGACCAGCACCACCGTGACCACTACGGCAAAAAATTCTGATGTGATCAATGAAGTTTGTTCTTTCCATATTAACAATGGCAAAGATAAGTCTTATGGAGTCGGCTGCAGTACATCTATGTAACTTCCGTTGCGTCGCACTCTTGTGCTGAATATCTTTATTCAGCTTTCTTTGTCTGAAATTAAACCTGGTAGTATGAAACAGCCGCTTATTGTTATTTTTTTCTGCTTGCTTTTTTGTGGTTGTGCAAGAAAATCAATGCCTGCTATTCCGGAATGCATTCTTCAAAAGATAGAAACGATAAAAGCACAGCAAAAATGGAATCCTCCAGGTGAGATCAATGAATATGAATTCAAGGGTAAGAGGGTGTATTTGATAACCGCTCCATGCTGTGATAGGTATATTGAATTAGTAGATGAAAATTGTAATCAAATCTGTTCTCCCTCAGGTGGTTTTTCGGGAAAAGGAGATATGAAATGCCCGGAGTTTAGTAAGGAAGCAAAACATGTAAGATTGGTTTGGGAGAGATGATCGTTGATCACTGCTTCACCAACTGCATTCTAAACGGCTGCTTATTTGTTTCGACTACTAAGAAGTATATTCCTGGTTGGTAATTACTCATGTTCAACTTTATAGGAGCAGAAAGTGGAGAGTTGATTCTTTGTTCTGCAACACGATTTCCATCCTTATCATAAAGTAATATTACCTTGATGGAAATACTATCCATCTTCACGGTAATGTACAGCTCTTTGACCACGGGATTTGGAAATACTTTGATCGCCTCTTTAGGTAAGCTGTAAGTAGCTCGTCTTTTATAAGTCGTGTCTTCAATACCATATTGTCTTTGGGCAAAACTAGAAATAGTGGTAATAAGCAATATGGTTAGCAGAAAGGATTTCACGTTCTGCTTTAACGGAAGACTTGATGTTTTAGTGCAAAAGAAATCCTAAGACTTATTTCGAAGTTCATTCCACGTCTTGTATAGTGTTTCCTGCTTTGGACGATTTGCAGGAATTTCTCTTAATGGTTCACAGTTTTGCCAATAGTCGAACATCTCTTTAGGTAAAGACTGGTAAAGTGCTGTTCCTTTTGATTTCCATTCTATCATTTCATCAGAAACATCTTTGATCTTCTTAGCAGGGTTACCAACGATCAAACTTCTTCTCTCAAAACGCTCATCAGCTTTTATAAAACTTAATGCCCCAACAATACATTCATCTTCCAGGATAACATTGTCCATGATCACAGCATTCATCCCAACTAAACAATTCTTACCTATTGTTGCTCCATGTATAACAGCTCCATGACCAATGTGAGCTCCTTCTTTCAAAACAACTGTCTCTCCCGGAAACATGTGAATGGTGCAATTCTCCTGAACGTTGCAGCCATCTTCAATTATAATCCCACCCCAATCACCTCTTATCGCAGCACCCGGACCGATGTACACATTTTTCCCAATGATCACATTGCCTGTAACCGAAGCTTGAGGATGAACAAAAGAAGATTCATGTACTACAGGAATAAATCCTTTGAATGAATAGATCATATCAACTTTTTATCTGTCCTGAAACAAGTGCCTTTGAACAATGCAACCTGCTGACCTCTTTGATTGTGTACATTGATGAGATAAACACCGGTGCTTTTACCATTGTGGATCTCTTTTGCTTCAGCAATAAGGGTGTCGCCAACATTTACAGCTTTGGTAAAAGTGATCGTGACATCTAGTGCAACGGAGAGATTGTTTCGGTTGTTGCAGGCAAAAGCCAAAGCAGAATCTGCAAGCGAAAAAGCAACTCCTCCATGAGCAATACCAAATCCGTTCACCATTTCTTCCCTGATGGTCATTTGAATCTTACTGTATCCTTCTTTTATATCAAGCACTTCAATTCCTAACCATTGACTGAACCTATCATGAGACATCATGTGGTCAACTACATTACCTGCAAGCTTATCTTGTTCTGACATATTCTACTCTCCGATAAATTTTGGTGAACGTTTTTCCAGAAATGCTGCAACACCCTCATTATAGTCTTTTGTTACAGCAGCTTTTTGCTGATACTCATCTTCCAGTTTCAATTGTAGGTCTAAAGTATTATTCTGCGATTGAGCTAAAACATGTTTCGTAAAAGCCAACCCTTTTGTTGGCATTTGTGCCAGTTGTTCTGCAATTTTGAAGGATGCAGTGGCAAAGTCTGTATCAGGTAATACTTTAAATATCATCCCAAGCCGCTCTGCTTCTGTTGATGAAATTTTATCACCAAGCATCATCAATGCTGTTGCTTTTTGCTTGCCGATGAGTCTTGGTAGAAAATATGTTCCTCCGGTATCTGGAATCAATCCAATTTTAGAAAAGGCTTGAATAAATGAGGCTGATTCTGCAGCGACAGTAATATCACAGCACAAAGCTAAATTAGCTCCTGCACCTGCAGCCACTCCATTTACTGCAGCAACAACAGGCTTCTCAAGTTTTGTTATTCGTTCAACTATTGGATTATAATGTTCGGCTAGTATTTGGTTAAAACCAGGCCCGTCTTTAGCAACAACTTCCGCCAAATCCTGACCTGCACAAAAGCCTTTACCGGCACCGGTAATATAGACTGCTCTTATTTCATTCGTCTTGCAATCGTCTAAAGCTTTTTGCAAAGCCAAAGCCATTTCCCTGTTAAACGAGTTAAGTTTATCAGGTCGATTTAGTGTAATAACGGCAACATTGTTCTTTATCTCAAACAGAATTGAACTCATAAGAGCAAGTTAGTGACATTTGAAATAATCAAAAGGCTCTTTGCAATCATTACATTGATATAATGCCTTGCAAGCTGTTGAGCCAAACTGAGAAACCAGTCTTGTATTGTACGAATTACAAAGTGGGCATTGAATAGACTCTTCTTTTCCAAATAACTCAGGTTCACAAACAACTTGTTTATATTGTGGAGGAGCAATGCCGTAAGCTTTTAGTTTTTGTTTTCCTTCTTCCGTCATCCAATCTGTTGTCCAGGCTGGTGAAAGAATTTGTTTGATGCTGATGTTGGTGATGCCTTCTTGCAACAAAGCCAATCGTATGTTCATGCTGATTACATCCATAGCAGGACAACCAGAATAAGTTGGAGTGATTACGATCTCAACAGCCTCACCATTAACTTTTACCTCACGAACAATTCCAAGATCAATAATTGTAAGCACAGGAACTTCAGGGTCGCATACCGTTTCAAGTATTGCCCAAATTTTTTTAGCTGTTATGTTTTCCTGTAAAATCATTCAAATCGCATTAATCACTGGTCTACCAGGTAGCATCATGATAAGTTCTCGGCAACACCTGCATCTCTGCAAGAATAAAGCCCAGGTGTTCTGTATGAACTCCGGTTTTACCACCTGTCTGATGCCATGTCTTTGTTTGAGGAAGTGTTAATGTAGCTTCATTAAATACCGCTGCTACTCGTTCGTTCCATTTATCTTTTATCAAGGCGAGATCAATTACGTCTTTCTCATATTCTGTAGCTTCAAATAATTCTCCTGTAAACATCCACACTTCATCAATGGCCTTTTCTACTCGGATTTTACTTTCTTCGGTGCCATCACCCAAACGAATTACCCATTCGCTACTCCACCTTAAATGATAAGTAACTTCTTTTAATGATTTCTCAGCTACCGCAGCAATTCTTTCATCTTTACTCTCCTTGAGCTGCTGGTATAAATAATATTGATAGGCACTGAATAAAAATTCTTTTAGTACAGTTTGAGCCCAATCACCATTTGGTAATTCAACAATTAGATTGTTCTTGTAATCTCTATCGTTTCTAAAATAAGCCAGTGAATCTTCCGTAGCATCGCCACCTTTTAATTCAGCAGCATACTGATAAAAATTTCTTGCTTGCCCCACATAATCTAAAGCAATATTGCTTAAGGCAATGTCTTGCTCTAATATAGGTCCATGGCCACACCATTCACTCAAACGTTGACCCATGATGAGTGCATTGTCGGCTAAGTGTAGTGTATAATTGATCAGGTTCTCTTTCATCAGATGTGTTTGAGCTCGTCAGGAAGATCATAAAACGTAGGATGCCTGTAAACTTTGTCGTTTGCCGGATCGTACAAAGCTTCAGCTTCATCAGGATTGCTGGCATGAATGTTTTTGCTTTCAACCACCCAAATGCTTACACCTTCCATTCGTCTGGTGTAAACATCTCTTGCGTTTTCAATTGCCATCTGTGCATCAGCTGCATGAAGGCTACCTACATGCTTGTGATCCAATCCTTGTTTACTACGGATAAAGATTTCCCACAAAGGCCATTCGGTTTTCTTTGTTGATGAAACACCTCCGGCTTTTATTTCGCCGTAATCGCCGTAGTAGAATTTCTTTATTAATGATGTTGTCATATTGTTCAGTAATGATATTAAAGTACAAGAGTGCGACGCAAGAAAAGTTTAATAGTAGCACCGCAGCTTGTCAAAAAATTCTATGCAGCTTGTACTACTTCTTTCGTTTTTCTTTTCTCAGCATAAGCTGTTGCAGCTTCTCTAACCCAAGCTCCATCTGCCCAGGCTTTTTTTCTTGTATCCAATCTTTGCTTGTTGCAAGGACCATTTCCACTAACGACATTCCAAAATTCTTCCCAATTGATCTTTCCAAAATCATAATGACCTCTTTCTTCGTTCCATTTAAGATCAGGATCTGGCAATGTCATTCCAAGGATCTTCACCTGCTCAGCAGATACATCAACAAATTTTTGACGCAGCTCATCATTGGTAAATCTTTTTATTTTCCACTTCATGCTTTGTTGAGTGTTGGGTGATTCATCATCACTTGGACCAAACATCATCACACTTGGCCACCACCAACGATTAAGAGCATCCTGGCACATTGCTTTTTGATCATCAGTGCCTTTGCTTAAGTGCAGTAAAGCCTCGAAGCCCTGCCTTTGATGGAAACTTTCTTCCTTACAAACCCTAACCATTGCTCTTGCATAAGGGCCAAAAGATGTTCTGCAAAGCGGAACCTGGTTCATGATAGCAGCACCATCTACTAGCCAGCCGATTGCACCAATATCAGCCCATGTGAGTGTTGGGTAATTGAAGATGGAAGAATATTTA
>JANPIB010000132.1:0-2793 GCA_031424775.1 Chitinophagales bacterium
CTTAGATTTCTCAGCTCCGGTATTTTCCTGTTCTGTTTGTTTGGTAATAGTATCAGCCTTCAGCTTAAGTACCCTGAAATCTCTTTTTACACCATCTTTATCCTTCTTTTCAACATAATTTCTTTTCTGGATGGTTGAGATAGTTGGAGCATAAGTTGAAGGTCGCCCTATTCCCAACTCTTCCAACTTCTTTACTAAAGAGGCTTCCGTATATCTTGGTGCAGCTCGGGTGTATCTTTCGGTAGCCCGCATTTCCCTGAACTCAACTGACTGACCAGCTCTTAATGGAGGTAAAACAGCATTCTCACCCTCTTCTTCAGAGATGTCGTCATCATCTCTGTCTTCCATATACACCTTTAGAAAGCCATCAAACTTCAAAACTTCACCTTGTGCTATTAATTCTTCTTTATTTGTTGATATTGAAATCTTTGCAATGGTTTTCTCTAATTCAGCATCAGCCATTTGAGAGGCCATTGTACGTTTCCAGATCAGCTCATAAAGTCTGTTTCCTTCAGCATCCGGAGTTGTGAGATTACTCATGTAAGTCGGACGGATAGCTTCGTGAGCTTCCTGGGCACTTTGACTCTTGTTTTTGAATTTTCGGTGATGGAAAAATTTCTCACCAAACTGCTTTTTAACTTGACCCTCAATGTCATTGATAGCTGTATCACTCAGATTAACGCTATCGGTTCTCATATAAGTAATGTAACCGCCTTCGTACAGTTTCTGAGCAATTATCATGGTACGGCTAACGCCATAGCCTAATTTTCGGCTTGCCTCCTGTTGTAGTGTAGAAGTTGTAAAGGGTGCTGAAGGTGAACGTCTTGTAGGCTTTACCTGAACATCTCTAACTGTGTAATTAGCACCTTTACAGTTCTCCAAAAATGCCTCTGCATCTTCCGAAGAGTTCTGTTTTGTACCTTCTGCTTTAAAGCTGATGCTACGTTTGTTTGCATCTTCAGCTGCTAATTGAGTTTCTATTTTAAAGCTGCTGGTAGGCTTAAATTGGTGGATCTCTCTTTCTCTTTCGGCGATCAATCTAACAGCAACACTTTGTACTCTTCCTGCACTTAAAGAAGCACTGACCTTTCTCCAAAGAACCGGACTCAGTTCAAAACCTACGATCCTGTCAAGTACTCGTCTTGCCTGCTGAGCATTCACCAGGTTCATATCTAAAAGTCTGGGATTATCTACTGCTTTTTTGATGGCAGGCTTTGTAATCTCATGAAAGACAATACGTTTTGTGACTTTCGGATCTAAGCCTAAAACCTCACATAAATGCCAGCTGATGGCTTCTCCTTCACGGTCCTCATCCGTTGCTAACCAAACTTCATCACTTTTTTTAGCTAATCTTCTTAACTCACTGACAACCTTTTCTTTATCTTCTGAAACAATGTATCTTGGTTGAAATCCATTTTCGATGTCGATTCCCATTCCGTTCTTCTCCAGGTCACGGATATGTCCATAGCAACTCTTCACCTCGAAGTCGCTGCCGAGTATTTTTTCAATCGTTTTCGCCTTTGCAGGAGACTCTACTATCAATAAATTCTTAGCCATTCTGGGTTAGTTTTTGGAGCCGGCTGCAACAAGAAATTCATCTTCTGTTGTGTCACTCACTTCAGGTTTCGGAAATCTGTTGAGCTTTTTTGAGCAATGCAATATTAGGGTTTCCGCTTAAATCCAAAAAAATCTCTGCGAAAGGAGGTAGCATTATTTATTTATTCGCCAGCAACTTTTGCATCCCTTCAGCTGTTAATACATCCTGAACTCTTTTAACAACCATAGCTGATCTTGCTCACATTGTCAAGCATGTTTTTGAACTACTTTTGCCGCTGTAACATACCTCGATGAAGAAGACTCACATCATTTTACTCGTTTTAATCGCAGGATCAATTGCTTGCCTTATCAGTTTTATGGGCAATGTAACTACTTATGAAACAGTAGCATCTGCAAAACAGAAAGAGGGCAAATTTGTTAACCTCATTGCTAAATTGGATGCAAAACACCCATTGGAATATGATCCGGTGAAAAATCCAAACTACCTGACTTTTACGGCTATTGATACTTTAGGACAGTCCATCAAAGTGATCTATCGAAACACCAAACCAGTTGACATGGAGAAAAGCGAAAGGTTGGTACTGAAAGGAAAAGTGAACGGAGATCATTTTGAATGCAAAGACATCCTTTTAAAATGCCCATCTAAGTACAAGGACGATATGGAGCAAGCTAAAAAGAATTTAGGAACAACTTCGAGATAATAATATATACCAGCTGATTGATGGACTACATTGGTGAACACTTATTGCCGGGACAGATCGGACAATTTTTTGCTATTCTTTCTTTGGTTGCTTCTTTGGTGGCAACCATTGCTTTTTTTAAAGCTAACTACGAAAAAGACGTTTTGCAGAAGCAAAGCTGGCTGAAGCTAGCCAGGATCTCATTTCTGTTGGAGACAATTTCAATCCTGGCTTTGTTCGGAACGCTCTATTACATTATTTCAAACCATCTTTTCGAATATAAATATGCCTGGCAACACAGCGACAAAAGCTTGCAGATCGAGTATTTGTTAAGCTGTTTCTGGGAAGGTCAGGAAGGAAGTTTTATGCTGTGGAGCTTCTGGCATTGTGTCTTAGGTTGGGTCATTATCAAAAGAGCCAAAGAATGGGAGCCAGGAGTAATGACGGTGATGAGTTTTGCTCAGTTTTGCCTAGCTACAATGCTGATAGGTGTTTATTTCTTTGAACACAGACTTGGCAGCAGCCCATTTGTTTTGCTGAGAAACGAAATGGATGC
>JANPIB010000133.1:0-11035 GCA_031424775.1 Chitinophagales bacterium
ATGACACCAAACGGCAAGTATGTGGTAAATGAAGATCTTTCCATGTTTGATATAGAATCAGGTGAAAAGGTAGATGAAGATTTTCAGCCTTACAATGAGGAGTTAAATGATCGATTCAAGCGATATGTCAAAGATCATTTCCGCTTTAATGCAGATGGAACCTTATTGCTCTTTGACTGTAACGACTTTAGTAAGCAATTCATTTGGATATATGATTTGCAAAACCGAAAGCTTGTACGTGAGATCAGCACAGCCAGTGCATATCCCGATTCGCTGGCATTTTCACCTGATGAACAAAATGTGATCTCTTATGATGATACGATCAAGACCTGGAATATTTCTGATGGAAAGCTCATCTCTCAAATACTGGTTGGTTATACTTTGTCTTCGGTAACTAATAACGATAAAACGCTTTTTGTTGCACCAGATCGGAAAGGGGATACTATTCGTATTTGGAATGCTTCTGATGGGTTACTGAAATATAGCATCTATCATCCCAATACCAGGGTATCAGTTTTAAGTAGAGATAAGAACAAACTGATAACTGGAGACTATATTGGTTTTGCTGTTATATGGAATACGACAACACTTAAGCCTGTCACTACGCTGATAGAAAAGATCACTGGTATATGGGATATTAGTTTTGATCCTTCCAATAATAATTTTATCGCCTTCACCAACAGCCGTACTGCTTCAGTGAGAGACTTGAGAACAGGTAGAGAAATAAACAAACTTACATTAGATAAACTGCCTTTTGCCGGCACCTATAGTCGTAATGGTAAGATGGTTCTGATAATGTCTACCGACAGTTCTGTTATAGCCTGGAATACAGTAACAGGAAAAACGGTGTTTAAAATAAAGTCTAAATATTCCCTCATTAACGCAGCAATATTTACTGCTGATGATAAATATGTTTTGTTAACTGAAGATCGTTGGTTGAAGTTATATGAACTTGCAACTGGTAAGTTGATTAAACAGATTCTTGCACCTGCTGGCAACTTTACAAGCTCAATTATTTCTGCCGACCGAAAATTTATTGCTGCATACTGCTATGGCAGCAAATCGCCGAGTTTCGAAAACCGGATGGCACAACGAATGAAAATATTTAATGCTGTTAATGGTAAATTGATCAGATCAGTACAAGGACACAAAGAAATGGGGGTAAGTAAGTCAGCTTTCAGTAACAAAGGCAACAGGCTGGCCATATCTACTTTCGATAGTCTTATCATTTTCGATCTTTCACAGCCTGCATTAAAACCCATAAAAAATTATTGTAAAGACGGAGCTTTGTGGAAAGTTACTTTTAGTCCTGATGATAAGCAATTGCTTACTTGTCAGAATTCAAGTGATCCAAGAATATGGAATGCAGTAACCGGAAAGCAGATCACAGAGCTTAACCTAGGGGCAACGGATGAAGTATTTTCGGCAGTATATAGCAGAGATGGGAAGCGAATACTTACGGCATCCTCTGATAACATATTGCGTATATGGGATGTAGATAGCAGATCAGTGATATGCCAGGTAGCTGATAGTGCAGGTCAGCTGCGTTCCGCTCAATTCACTTCTGATGAAACAAAGATCATAACCTGGGGAGATAATCAATCTATTCGGCTCTGGGATTATCGAACATGCAGTTCATTGGTAGATATTTTTGCTACAGATGAAAACAATTTTGTGTATAAGCTGCCAAACGGATCTTATATGGCTTCGCCGGACGCAAGCAAGTTGTTGCACTATGTAACGGACGACCTTGAGGTGATAGGGTTTGATCAATTGGATCTTCGATTTAATAGACCTGATAGGGTATTGCAATCTACCAGCCCTGCTGATACAACACTGATCAATGCTTATTATCATGCATGGCAAAAAAGAATAAGACGACTTGGTTACAATGCCAGCGTTTTTGAAGCTGATCTGAGTTTGCCCATAGCAGATTTCTTACAAAGAGATTTGATACTATCGCAAAATCAAAATAAAGAGCTACAGCTTAATATTCGTGCATCAGATAACCATTATAAACTTAAGCGTTTTAACGTCTGGGTTAATGAAGTTCCTGTGTTTGGGAGTAGTGGTTTAAGTCTGCAACATTTGCAGAATAATCAGTTTGATACTTCTGTTACTATTTTCCTTGCTAACGGAGAGAACCTTATCGAGACGGCTGTTACTAATGAAATAGGTATTGATAGCTATCGTAAACCATTGTTTGTAAAGCATACTCCTGTAACACCTCCAACAGAGAATGTTTACTTCATCGGTATTGGTATTAACAAGTTTTCTGATTCAGCACACAATCTAAACTGGAGTGTGAAAGATGTTAGAGATCTCTCAGCAAAACTAAAGGATAAATATCCTGATATGATCGTTGATACACTATTTGATGAACATGTAACCAGACAGAATATACTCACACTTAAAGCAAAACTCCAGAAACTGAATATTGATGATAAGGTGATTATTTCTTATTCTGGGCATGGATTGTTAAGTAAGGAGCTGGATTATTATTTAAGCACTTATGATGTTGATTTTAATAAACCTGAAGATCGTGGTGTTGCATACGATGAACTGGAAGGGTTACTGGATAATATCCTTCCAAGAAAAAAACTAATGCTTATAGATGCTTGTCATAGTGGTGAAGTTGATAAAGAGGAAATTGAAAAAATAGAAGCAAATAAAAGATCGCTTGATAGCCTGGGTACAACAGTAAGGAGCAATATCAGGATTACAGAAAAAAATAAATTGGGCATGACGAATAGTTTTGAGTTGATGCAAAACCTGTTTGCTAATGTTAGCAGGGGAACTGGAGCTACTGTAATTTCAGCGGCTGGTGGTATGCAGTTTGCACAAGAACGTGGTGATCTGAGAAATGGTGTATTTACCTATAGCATCATTGATGCATTCAACCGGAATAAAACAATGACCGTTTCTGGACTTAAAAGGATTGTTTCTGAAATGGTTATCAGGCTTACGAATGGCCTTCAAAAACCAACTAGCCGAAATATGACCAATCAATATGATTGGGTTGTGTGGTAAATGCTTGCTGTAAAAGCTTTTCCTATTTCTCGCACAACACTAACTTCCTTATCATTGTGTGGCTCCCGGAAAAGCAATCTCTAATACTAGGTAATTCATCACCTCAACAATTTTAAAACTTCCGCTTTAATATATCCGTTCGTGAAATACTGGTAAAGATTTTTACCAGGACAGGTAGTTTGAATAGAATAATCTTTATGTGTTGATAATGTTTCAGCCGGAATGTGATATTGTTTACTCGTATAAGCGATCAGTTCAATCAAAGAAACAAGTTGTTCTTTCGGTACTTCCTGTTCTTCAAGATTACCTAAACAACAGATGAGTAGATGCCCTGCAGGATCATACTCGGTATTCGTTTCACCTACCGTATTTACATTTCTTCCTTCATAGATCGTACCATCTGGTGCGATCAAGAAATGATACGGAATATCAGCCCAGTTTCTATCTGTACCCATACCCCATTTCTGAATGTTCTTTATCTTCTTTGCAGCATCATCGGTTAGCAATAGCTTAGTTCCTTCGTGGTGTACTGTTATTCTTACTGGTGTATGCTGCCTATAAGGTTTAGGTTCAGCTGCATTCCACTCGCTTCTTGATACAATAGTGAGTTTCGCATTACGTTGATTTCCGCTTCGTGCAGTACTACAGGAAAGGCAGGTAAGCAATACCATCAATACAAAAGTCATGATGGATACGTAAACCAAGGTGAGAGGACTGCAACAAATTGTTTGATTTGGTGTGAGTTTAAACATCTATAGAAGTTATTGCTAAAATACGGCTGTTAATGTTATTCCTACAGCTTTATCTATTATCACAAAATAGCGTTCGCAACGATGTGTAAAAAATCGCCAAATGTTCATCCACCTATCAATTGAGGATGGAAGCTAAAAACCCTTCGATGTACCTTGACATAACTTTTAAACAACTAAAATAAAATATCATGAAAAAAACATTGCTCACAGCACTCGTTATTGCGGCTTCAGTATGCACCGCTTTTGCCCAGGATCAGAAAGCAACAACTACATCCGATGCACCGGTAGTAAAAGAAGCAGATCAGAAATCCACGGAGGCAAAAAAGGCCCAGGAATGGAACGAATTGGTAAAAACAGAATTGAAGCTGACTGATGAACAACAGCAAAAAATAGCTGAACTGAACAAAGTTTTCGGCGAAAGAAGGCAGTCAATACACAACAATACCACACTTACCGATGAAGAGAAAAGTCAAAAGAAAATGGCTTTGAAAAAAGCATGGGACACACAATTCTTAAACCTGCTAACGCCAGAGCAACATGCAAAGTACAAAGAACTTTTGGAAACAAAATGCAAGTAACCATTGATGTTTTTAACATATTGAAGCCGGCACAGTTGCCGGCTTTTTTGTTACACGGGATTATATCAAATGAATTTTCTCTTTGTCGATTCGCCGTTCCTAATGGGTAACCTTTTCAAAACCATCCCTTGCAAATACGCAAATCCCTTATCTTCATTTTCAAAAATCCATGCGTCGTCTTATACCTTTCCTTATTATCTTTTTTCATCTCGCAGTAAGTGCACAGGATCTTTCTAGGTTGAAGTATCATTATGCTAGTATGTCCCCATTTGTGAATGGTTATTCTATTGTTGAATACGACCAGGGTGGCTTTGGATTGTTAAACGAAAAGAAAGAAAAAGCCAATGGCGATTACGAAAAAATTGAAGAGATCCTGCCCGGCAATTCAACAGTACCGGTAAAAAAAGGGAGCTGGGGCTTGATTGCTTTAGATGGTTCAAAGATCATCGATTGCAAATATGACGAAGTAAGGCATAGATCAGGATTAATGACAGCAGTACGTGTAAACAATTTATGGGGCTTTTGCAATCAGTGGGGAGGACTTTCTATTAAACCTGCTTACGAAGCAGTAACCGATTTTAACGAGGGGCTTGCTGGTGTTAAGATAAACGATCTGTGGGGGTTTATTAATGAGAAAGGAGAGGTAGTAATTAAGCCTCGATTTGACGAAGTTGCTATGTTCTCAGGCAGGCTTGCCGCATTCAGCGATGGAGTTGAATGGGGGTTTATTAATGAGAAAGGTGAGGAGGTAATACCGGCAAAGTTTGATGACGTGGAGAATTTTGTTGGCTATAACAACACAACTGTTGTTTACGAGAACGACCGTGCAGGTATTATCAATGCAAAAGGAGAATATGTTTTACAGCCACGTTACGATTACATTGACCAACGTGGAAGTCTTTATATAGTTGAGCAAAAAGGTAAGCTGGGTCTCATCAACAATTTGTTCGAACTAGTGCTGCCTTTAGAATTCGACAAGATAGAATTTGCTGTTGCCGAGGAGAATGTTACCGGTGTAACAATAGGAGGTAATCTTGTAATAACGAAACGGAAAGGAAAATGGGGCGTGTTCTCTGGTTATGGAGTATCGGTAGTGCCTGAAAAATACGATTTTATAGATAAGGCTTATAATGGCTTAATGGCAGCCATGGTAGGTACACCAGGAGCAGAAGGAAACGAAATAGTAGGGCAGAAGTGGGGATATATCGACATTTCTGGTAATGAAGTTGTTCCGCTGCAATACAACATGGTAGAGCCATTTGATAAACCCATTGTCTGTGTACAGCACCTGGTATACAATCCATCTGATAAATTGTATTATACAAAGAACAGTGTATTTATAGATATCGCCGGTAAAGTGATTAGAAAAGCAGAACAGAAAGAATTCAAACGTTTTGTTGTTTCTTATTAAGCGTTATAACGTCCTGTAGTGCTTTGTATCATCAAAAACGTTGTGGGTCAAAACAAGCTACTTACCGCTGTCCATGCCAGCCATATTCCACCAATCATGATCAGTAGTAAGATGATAACAACTGGTATGATCACCTTCCATGCACCGCCACGATGCCTGCCATCTACAAAGTGTTCTTGCATTAATCGCATGTTCCGACTATTTGACTTGAATGCAAAGTCGAAGATGTCGCCGATAAATGGTATGGAGCCAATGATTGTATCGATCAGTACATTCAAAACCATGCGAGCCATTACATAGCCGCTTGCACCGTTCTTCGCCATCAGGGTGAGCAAATAACATGAAACAGCAAAAGTGGATAAATCACCAATTCCGGGTATTAAACCAAGAATTCCATCCAACCCGAACCGGAAATTGGTGCCCGGTATTGTAAACTGCTTATCCATCAATTTGGTAAGCTGTGCCACCTTAATCATGGTGGCATTTTGTGCTGTTGCCTTATTCATAGCTCTCTAACTTACAAATGAACTGCCGAATTTCAGCCCTTGGGCTTCGCACTACTGCTTGTCATCTCATGTAGGTGGAATTTACTGAGTGTTACGAAGATCCTCCCTGGCATCGGGTAACAAACAAGAGAATTTGTATTGAGTTCTGCAGTAAGATTAAAGTGACTAGTTACTTTCTTGAGCAAATTACCGTTCTTGGTATGAAACAACGCCTGGCGATTGCTTTGGCTTTGTTGCCTAATCCTGAACTGCTGATACTGGATGAACCTACTAATGGTTTAGACCCTGCCGGTATTATAGAACTGCGGCAACTGATGAAGCAACTGAATCAGCAAAATGGCATCACCATCGTAATCTCCAGCCATATTCTTTCTGAAGTAGAGAAGATGGTGAGTCACCTCGGTATCATCTATAAAGGGAAAATGTTATTCCAGGGCACCTTGCAGGAGCTGCATTCTTTTCAGCAAAAAGATGCAAAGCTGTATATCAACACATCTGATAACAATGCGGCTTACTCCTTACTCAGTGCATATAACCCGGAGACTAGTGGCGATACACTGGCATTAACGCTGGCTTTTGCAGAGTTTAGATCAAGGAAAGTGAAAGGATAATTTTTCGATTGCCTCTGAATAATGATCTTCTGCTATCCTGCTGAGGCAATTGATAAAAGTCATCTATAGCGAAGTTATTACAGTCCTCTTTCCTTTAAACATTTCAATTAACCATGACAAAAGCACTACAGCCAATGCACCAGCAACATTCAACCAGAGGAAACCAAAGCCAATTACCTCGTATTTATCAAGAATAAATAAAGTAATAACTAGGAGTTCTCCGATGATCGCTGCAGCAAAAACTGCATTACCGCCTACTTTTTTTAGATAGAAGCCCACCAGAAAAATGCCTAGAATAACACCATAGAATAATGAACCTAGTATATTAACTGCTTCGATCAAACTTCCCATCTTATTAGCGAACTGGGCAACTATAATGCAGAATATTCCCCAATAAAAGGTGTACCATTTCGATAGCCTAAACTGTTTTAAATCTGTGGTGGCATCTTGTGCCGTATTTGGATTAGGCTTTTTAAATCGAACATAGAAGTCGATCATTGTGCATGATGCAAGTGAATTTAATGCAGCGGCAATAGAGCCCCAGGCTGCAAGAAAGATAATAGCGATCAGCAGTCCAATCAATCCAATTGGTAGATGGTCTATCACAAATCGGAGGAACACATAGTTGGTATCGTTGGTATCAGCTGATGGAATTGCTTGCTGTAATGTCTTTTTATATTCCTTTCTCAAAGAGTCAGAAGTAAAAGCAATTGCTTTTGCCTCTTCTTTTTTCTGCAGATTGTTTTTATTTCTAATAAATTGTTGATTGGAAGCGGCTGATAACAACACTGTATTTTTGTAGGCAACTTCTAAAGAATCAAGCCGAGGTTTGTAGTTCGTTTGCTTTGCTTTTTCAGCGACTGCCTGGTTATGAAATATAGGACCGGGATTGAATTGGTAAAACGCAAATAATAATGCACCGATCAAAAGTATCAGGAACTGCATCGGTACTTTTACTATTCCATTCATCAGCAAACCGATTCTGCTCTCCGTATTATCTTTTGCTGTGAGGTATCTGCCTACCTGGCTATGATCGGTTCCAAAATAGGAGAGAGCCAGGAAAAATCCACCTATGACTCCGCTTATGATATTATACTTGTCCTTTAGATCAAATCCTTTATCTGTTACACCGGTAGTGATCACATTTAACTTCCCCGAATTTCCACTCACCATTAATGCATCAGTAAAGCCAATACCATCAGGCAGCAAGTGCACAATAAAATATCCTGCAATAAACATCCCAGTGAAAATGATGATCATCTGCAACTGTTGAGTGTATGCTACTGCTTTGGCTCCACCACTTACTGTGTAGATGATAAGTAAGCCTCCCATTACGATATTGGTCCAGAAGATATCCCAACCTAATAAAGAAGACAGTATAATGGAAGGTGCACATATACTGATGCCTGTAGATAAGCCACGGGAAATGAGAAATAGTGCTGAGGTAAACGTTCTTGTTTTTAAATCGAATCGTTGTTCCAGGAATTCGTATGCTGTAAAAACTTTTAACCTGTTAAACAGTGGAACGAAAGTGATACACAATACCACCATTGCTAAGGGCAAACCAAAGTAATATTGAACAAACCGCATCCCATCAGTAAATGCTTGTCCTGGTGCTGAAAGAAAAGTGATTGCACTTGCCTGCGTTCCCATAATGCTCAGCAGTACAACATACCAGGGCATAGATCGATTGCTGAGAAAATAGCCTTCCAGGTTTTTGGATGTACGACTTTTATACAGCCCATAGCTGATGATAGTCACTAGTGTGAACACCAATATTATCCAATCGAGCTTGCTCATGTGAAGTGTTTAGTGAACCACCAGAAAAAGATAATCAATAGCAGAAGTATTAGCACCACAAACAGGTACCACTGTCTCCATGTTTTAAATACGGGTACTTTGTTTTCGGATCTCACAACTACTTATTTTTTGGTAAAGCAATAAGATTTGCCAATAGGCGATAAGCACCAGGGGCACCAGCTGGTAATTGCCTGAAAAAGGATAAGCCGGTATATACAAAATTACCCTTTCCGTACTTAGTAATGATGAGGCTTCCTTTACCAGGTTTTTCGTTCTTATCATTCATTTGCAGCGGAGTTATATAAGCTGAATCTAACTGTTCAGCTTCATACACACTTCTTTCCTGAACCCATCCTTCAAAATCATTTGCAGTGATCTTATTAGGCGTATTAAATACTGAGTGCTGAGGAAGGGCAAATGTAATAGTAGCATCTTCTTCTGTTACTCTCGTTCTTGATACATTGAAGTTGTACGGACCTATTTTAGCTTTTAAGGGACCAACACCATTATTGGTATTGTACTGAACGATGAGATTACCTCCGTTCTTTACGTAGTCCATCAATACATCATTCTTGGCTGTAAGGTATAGATGAATGTTGTAAGCTCTGATTCCGGTGATCACTGCATCAAATGTTTTTAAGGTCTCTGGTTTGATGTCTTCCTGGCTCAACACTTTTACAGAGTATCCAAGACTTTGTAATGCTTCGGCAACCTTATCACCTGCACCAGGTATGTAGCCGATATTTTTTCCAGTGGTCTTGATGTCAAGATTTACTAAAGTTGATGTTGCGGGAGAGAAATAAGTTATATATGGAATGTGATCGTAGGTAATGGTTTTGCTTGAACCATGATAAACGGTGTCAGACAATTTTGGCAAGTTGATCGTTCCTTTATTGTTTGAGTTTTTATTTATTGATGAGATATCAAGAACAGCATTGTTTTGTAATGATACGTTCGCTGATTTTGTTTGTAGTTGCCACCCTTCTGCAACCGCTGGAGTTACAATTTCCCTAAAGTTAGCCCCAGCTCTTGTATTTGCTTTCACTTGTACCGCAACAGAAAGTGTTTTTCCATTTTTTGATACATAGATCGGCTTATTGAAGTTCTCTTCCCATGCAGGCAAAACAACTACAGGCTGATACACTTCTCCCTTAACCGGATCGGTAAACTTGTATTGTACAGGTCTGGATACGATGAATGTATCTCCTTCAATTCTTATCCGGTAATGAATGGTAAAAGCAGCATCATTCTCTGCTTTACCAATCAACTGCTGATCTCTTACTTCAAAGCTTCCATTAGGCATAGAATGTTCCAGCCAATAGGGTTGTGATAGTTTTTTGCTAAAGGGAACAACGATTGTTTTCGGTAGTGTAAAGTTCCTGTTCGTGGATAAAGTGCTTCTGAAACTTGTATCAAACTGATCTAAGCTGTATCCTAAGATTTGTGCATCAATATTGTTTCGTTTATTAATTACTAAAGTAATTCGAAGCGAATCACCTTGTATGGCTTGAGTGGTTGTAGTGGTTGCATCTGCATACAAACCGGTGGTAGCTTCAATCAGTTGTTGTGTTTCCTTTAGTTTCTGTTGTTTCCAGTAACTCTCAGGTAGTTGGTTTAAAGATCTGTATAAGTTAACCAGTGCAGTAACAGATTTATAAGGATGTTCGAAAGAGAAATCTTCTTGTATCTTTTGAATTTGTTGTTGGATATGTGGATGGCTGATACGGTTCCAGCTAGTGTTCACCTCATCCAGCAAATCCTGTTTCGGTTGATCGCCACCTGTTGTAATAAAGTATTCAAAAGACTCACCTCTCGTTCGTGCTGCACCAAATCCCTGGCTCTTATGATTGCTCCTGCTTTCACTGGCTATTTCGCCGTAACCTTTACCTAGTAGATTGTTGAAGGCTCCCACATCCATCTTAAATACTGAGTCTGGAACAGCACTAGTGTTCGACAGAAATGCATTCCACATAATACGTTTCGCCTGCCAGGGCTTAACACCATATTGGAAATGCTCAGGAAAACGATTGGGATCTGCAGCAGCTGTGAAAGCTTCGTTCGCCAATAATGCAGACGACCAGTGATGCCCGTGACCAGCACGACTATCACCTGGAAAACGAGTAATGATCACATCAGGTTGAAATTTGCGAATCACCCACACCACATCACTCAATATTTTCTCTTTGCCCCAAACAGAAAGTGTCTCATCCGCTGTTTTTGAGTAACCAAAATCAAAAGCTCGGCTAAAGAACTGCTCTGCACCATCCACTCTTCTGGCTGCGAGTAATTCCTGTGTTCTGATCAAACCTAATTCAATTCCCTGCTCATCACCAATCAGGTTTTGACC
>JANPIB010000134.1:0-26198 GCA_031424775.1 Chitinophagales bacterium
AAACCGTAGAAGCTGGTTTCCGTATCATCCTGAAAGATCCAAACGTAAAAGCAATCCTCATCAACATCTTTGGCGGTATCGTTCGTTGTGATCGTGTTGCTGCAGGTGTTATTGATGCCTACAACAAATTGGGTGATATCAACATTCCCATCATCGTTCGTTTGCAAGGAACGAATGCAACAGAAGCAAAGAAATTAATAGATGAAAGTGGATTGAAAGTTCAGTCTGCAATTCTCCTCAGCGAAGCTGCTGACTTGGTAAAAAAAGCCGTAGCTTAAAAAGACACCAATTTTTTTATAAATAGAGGATTGACATTGCATATGTCAATCCTCTTTTTTATTTTACTAGCTCAAAACCAAAACAGTATGAAAAAGCTTTATGTGTTTTTACTATTGCTCGTTCATCTTCCAGCAATATCCCAAACTACTATGCTATTAAGTAATGCTGACCCTGCTGGCGGTGCAGAAATAGCTGGTCGAACTGTATTTATCACAAACAGTGGTCAATTTGGTAGTACAGATGGTACTCCAGGTGGTACTATCTTAATTCCTACTAGTACAGTAATGTACACAGGGAGTGATAATGTAGCTTTGCTGAATGGAAAGATTGTGGTTGCTGCAAGCAGTGCTGCCGCAGGTTTAGAGCTCTGGATCAGCGATGGAACAATTGCAGGTACTACTTTATTGAAGGATATTTATCCAGGATCTGCCGATGGTGATCCATACAGCAATGCAGGCAATTTCAATGTTGTAAACGGTATACTTTACTTTACTGCAAATGATGGGGTCAACGGAAGAGAACTTTGGAAAACAGATGGCACAAGTGCAGGTACTGTAATGGTTAAAGATATTAATCCCGGCGCTTCAGGATCGAGTGTAAATTTTCCCGTGCCTATTGGAAGTGAGTCAATGGGCAACACATTGTTTTTTACAGTGAATAATGTTACCAATGGCACGGAACTTTGGAAGACAGATGGAACTAATGCAGGTACTGTAATGGTTAAAGACATTAATCCGGGTGCAGCTTCTACCACATTCTCAAAGATGTTCTTAGGTAACGGAACCCATGTTTTCTTTATAGCTAATGATGGTACTAATGGGTGGGAACTATGGAGAACAGATGGAACTTCAGGAGGTACCATAATTATGCAAAATATAAGTCCTGGGTCTGGTAATGCTTTTTTATTGAATTCCAGTGGTGACAGGGATTGGGAAGGTTTTATTTTCAACAATCAATTGTACTTCAGCCCAAACAGTATTACTGGAAATCAGTTATGGGTAAGTAATGGAACTTCTGGAGGAACAAGCCTTATCACAAGTCTGGCAACAAGTGGTAGCTCAAGTGTACAGTTGAGTCAAAGTATTATTAAAGGTTCTAAATTTTATTTTACTGGATTTGGAAATACCGCCGGAAGTGAAGTGTGGGGTACAGATGGTACTGCACTTGGCACTACTGTTTTAAAAGATATCAATCCTGGGTCAAATGGGTCAAATCCTCAATTGCTTGTTCCCCGGGATAATTTTGACAAGGATGTTCAGTTCATTATGCAGGGAAAATTCTTTTTTCTGGCAGATAATGGATCCAATGGACGAGAAATTTGGGTAAGTGATGGAACAGGAGCAGGAACGGTTATGTTGAAAGATATTAACCCAGGTGTTGCAAATGGTTTTCCTACAAGTGGTGGATACGATTATTATCGTCATACCGGTTATAAATTTTTCTTTGTGTCTGATAATGGAGTAAATGGAAATGAGCTATGGCAAACTGATGGCACAGCTGTAGGTACAACAATGGTGCAGGACATGTGGCCTGGTTTAACTTCCTCTAACATTGAAATACATGGCATTGCTACAGCAAATAACAAGTTGATCTTTCAGGCAAATGATGGAAACGGGACAGACATTTATGCACTGAACGCAACAGTGGTTCATTTACCGCTCACTCTTCTCAGTTTCTCGGCTCAACTCAAGAGTGCTGAAATACTGCTTAACTGGACAACCCAGAATGAAGTGAATGTTTCTCATTTCAATGTTCAAAGAAGCATCACCGGTAAAGAATTTTCTACGATTACAAGGGTTAATGCAACAACAGGTAGCCAAAACCAAAACAACTACGGCGTTACTGACGTGAATTATGGCAAGTCAGGAATTCTTTATTACAGATTAGAGGTCGTTGATAAAGATGGGAAACTCAGCTACAGCAAGATCCAAACGATCAAACTCAGAAGTGAATTCGACTTTAATGTTTCTTCATCTAAGAACGAAACATTGATCAGCATGGGAGATGCAAGTGGAGTTGCAAGTGTAAAGATCACAGATGGCTCTGCCAGAATTCTAACACAACTGAAACAGAAAATTGCTGCAGGAGAAGTGATCAGGCTTTCCACGATCAATCTTGCTTCAGGGATTTATTATGTGACCGTTGAGCTGAACGGCAATGTTCAGACAAAGAGATTTGTTAAGTAGGTTATTGTAAAAGCTTTACCTCGTAAACAGGGCTGAAGGTGTACTTCAGTCCTGTTTTTATTTCCGTACAAGTGTAACGGCTTCTTCGCTTCTCTCCTTTTTTAAAAATTCTTTTATCATCAGTTTGAAAAATACTGCCTACAGGAATTTCAGCAATATGAAAATATCCTTCCCGCTTTGCCAAATCATACTTACGCAAAGCAAGAATCAAAGCAGTTTCTCCATTTGCAGTAGCAGCAGGATTGATGACTGAATGTTGAAGTGCTTTTTCTATATCTGGTGGAAATAACTTCTTTTGAATAAAGCTGATCAGCAACCGGCTGTAATTGTTCTTCCATTCCTTTCCATGAGCTTCTACTCTATTTTTATGCTGCTCAAACGTTAGCAAGTGTGCCAGCTCATGTAATAAAGTAATTAGGAACTCGTATTTGTTGAGATTGGAATTGACGGTTATTCTGTGATTAGCTCCAAGAAACGGATGTCTATAATCACCAAGAACTGTTTTTCTACGTTTGGTAACAGTAAGATGAACCTTGTAGTGATGGAGATAACCTACAACATCTTCAAAACTCCCTTCCGGCAGAAATGAAGCAAGTGCATGCATCGGATGCTCTTCAATCGGCATTATCAGCTTTGCTTTGACCTGCTGAGCTGAATAGTAGCTCTTTTTTCAACCCAGGTATAGATGATGTACAAAAATAATCCTACGAAAACGGCTCGGGTACTTGTTTCTTTTCCTGCAAACTGGATATAAGTAAAAGCAGAAATTGCCAATACAAGTATTTTGATGATGTTAGCAAGCATTACACTCCTGATAAAGGCTTGAGGATTGGGTTTGGCCAAAGCCTGCATATGCAATACCAGGCTGATTAAACTTAGTAAAAAGAGCAGAGTATTAGCACCCAAGACGACCCTATAATCAATTTTCAAATGATTGAGTTCATCCTTTAGTCCAAAAGAGATAAGTGTTACAATGCCAAAAACAAGAAATAGACCGCTGAACTTCTTCATTTTTTTCCGGATGTGTCTTTTATCACTTTGATGAAAATTGCTATCAGAATAAGCAAAGGTAACAGCCAGGTGAAAACCGGAACCGCTATATCGATTTTTTTATCCATCCAAAAACCCATAAATACGCCTAGTCCCAAACTCACCACCAATTGAGTAGCCAATCCGGCATACTGCAACATCAATCGCTTACCATCGTCTTTTTTCCGGGAATCAGTCATTGGTGATCTCAGGCTGAGGAACGTCCAGCAAAGTTGTATCTCTTGCCGAGGTTATTTCATCTGAAAGTACGGCTTTGATGTTTTTGAGGTATCGATCCTTCTGGATCACAGCCTTTTCAAGAGAGTCTGTTCTGATTTTCAATGCCTGAAGTTCTTTCTTGCTTTTGTGGCTATTGGCAGAACCAGGGATGTAGTATTTAAGAGGAGTAAAAACCAGCAAAGCCACAGCAAAACCAACAAGCACAACGAAAATGGTACTCATACCCACATAAACACTCAGCCTGGTGAGTTTGAAGGTTACCACCTCCTCATACGTATCGTCATTCATAACCACCAATCTGTAGCGACTTTTTACAGATCGGGGCTGAACTACCAACTCATCTATTTCCATTCTTGTTAAATCAGATTTAAAGGTAGCACCTTACCTGGAATTACACTCGTAACGAATTGAAAATAACCTTACTTTTAAAACGATTATTAATCCTAATCAAGCCCAAAGTTTGATGAAACTTATTAGAAAGATCAGTAGCCTTGCCATACTCTTTTTTTGTTTGGCTGAAACTGGCTTCGCCCAACCCGGAACCCAGGTAGATTTAAAAAAGCCCCAGGAATACGAAAACCGGAAACTTCGCTCAGAAGAATCGGGTGAAAAAAAGATGGGCTTGCGAAAAAGAGTTTTCCAAAATACTTATACGCACTATAATTACTTCTTCAACGCCAATAACAAGATGAATGAGGTGATTGAACGTGCCAAGGCAGCTTTCAAGGATGATTATACGATCCTCCTACCCTTTTATCCCTATACTTTAGACGGAACTGCCCAGCAAAGAAATGAGATCGACTCAGTGATATACAAATGCACTGCTGGCATTCTCTTGCATGATCTGAGAAATGATTGGATAGACAATTTGTATATGTTGATGGGCAGGGCTTATATGTTTAGAAAAGATTTTGATTCTGCCACACAAACCTTTCAGTACATCAACTACGCCTATTCTCCTAAAGATGGTGGCTATGATGTTGCTATTGGGAGCAACGCCAGCAATACGAATGGTGTGTTTACAATCGCTACAAAAGAGACAAAGAATGTTTTAAAGAAAGCGGTCACTCATCCACCAAGCAGAAATGAATCATTCATCTGGCAGGCAAGAAATTTTGTTGAGCAAGGAGAACTTAGTGATGCTGCAGGTTTGATTGAGATACTCAGGGCTGATCCAAATTTCCCTAAGCGGCTAAAAACAGAACTGAATGAAGTGATCGCTTATTGGTTTTATAATCAAAACGCTTTCGACAGTTCTGCTCACTACCTCAGTTTGTCACTTAGTGAAGCTGAAACAAGACAGGATAAAGCCAGGTGGGAATACCTTATTGCTCAACTGTATACATTAGCTGGCAAGAACGATGTTGCGGTAAAATATTACAACAAAGTCATTAGCCATTCTACTGATCCTGTTATGGAGGTTTATGCCAGGCTAAATTCGATCAGGATAAATAACTCAGGCAAAAAGGACAGCTACATTCAGAACAACCTGGATGATTTACTGAAAATGGCAAAGAAAGACAAGTACGAGAATTACAAAGACATCATATACTATACTGCAGCAAAAGTTGAACTTGAGCGAAATAATAAAGCAGGAGCAATTAAGTGGTTGAAGAAAAGTGTAGAAGCAAGTAACAACAATCCGGCTCAAAAAGCAGAATCGTTTTTGCTGTTAGCCGATTTGAATTATGATACCAAGAGTTACACTGATGCCTCTAATTATTACGATAGCACTGCAACCGAATCGCTCATAGTTGAAAAAGATAAAACAAGAGTTACAGATAGAAGACCTGCTTTAAAAACCATTAGCAGTAACGTACAAAAGATCAATCTACAGGATAGTCTTCAACGAATTGCTTCAATGCCTGAAGGTGAGAGAGAAGCTTTCATCAGGAAACTGGTAAAGCAACTTAGAAAGGCAAAGGGTTTGAAAGATGAGCCAGGCTCTACAGGTTCGTCTGGAACTGGTTCTACGGATATATTTGCTGATGCAAAAGCCGATTGGTACTTCAGCAATCCGAACCTGAAGTCAAAAGGTTATAATGAGTTTAAGAGTCGTTGGGGTGACCGTCCGAATATTGATAACTGGAGAAGGCAACAAGCTGTAAACAGATCAAAATTTGATGTGAACATCCCTCCTACAAATGATGCAGATGTTGATACAAACAAAAATGAAGAAATCAGTTATGAATCTTTATTAGCAAAACTGCCGCTTACTCAACAACAGATCGATGCATCGAATACGATCATTCAGAAAGCTTTGTTCGAGAATGGACAAACCTTCGAGGATAAACTTGAAGATTACCTATCAGCTATTGAAGTGTTCGAAGAATTACTGAAGCGTTTTCCATCCACATCCCAAAAAGAACAGATACTTTTCAACTTGGTTTATTTATACGGAAAGGTGAACAATCCAGCGAAGCAACAGGCTGCAAGAGAGCAATTACTGCGAGAATTTCCGAATGGAAAGTTGAGTCAAAAAGTGAAAGAACTTAGCGGTTCAATAAACAGCGGGAAAAAAGTAGATGCAGCCACTAAAAAGTATGAGCAGATATACAACCTTTTCATTGAAGGAAAATTTAGTGATGCCGTTAATGAGAAGAGAACAGCTGACAGCCTTTATGGAAATTCTTACTGGACACCACAATTGCTGTTCATAGAATCAATCTATTATATTAAACTACGAGAAGATAGTGTAGCGATTAACAGGCTTACTGCTTTGAAAACCTCTTTCGCCAACTCGCCTCTTGCAGAAAAAGCAGCAAGAATGATTGACGTGTTAAGCCGTAGAAAACAAATAGAAGATTATCTAACCAATCTTGATGTTGAAAGAAAAGAAAACGAGCAAGTGAAACGTGTTGATATGGATAATCAACAGATCATCACTCAGCCGGTTACTGCCCCAAAAGATGCAATCAACAAAACGGTTGCTGCTGATAAACCTGTTACTATCAAGATAGATACAGTTGCTAAGCCACCGGTAATTATTGGTAATAAGGCTTTTAGTTTTGATGCATCCGACAAACATTATGCTCTAGTAGTTCTTGATAAGGTTGATGGTATGTATGTGTCTGAAGTAAAGAATGCTTTTAACCGTTGGAATGCTGAACGTTATAGTGCATATCGCTTAAGTGTTTCAACACAGTCACTAACGGAGAATTTGAACCTAGTGTTGATCGGTCCATTTAAAGACGCTGCGATGGCTGTTGATTTTGTTACAAAAACAAAACCTCAAGCTGCTGGAAGCATTTTACCTTGGTTGAGTGCGGAGAAATTCAGCTTCCTGATCATCAACAACGCTAACCTGGAACTGTTGAAAGAAAACAAAGACTTACCTGCTTATCGAAAACTTATCACGGAGACCTTACCGGGTAAGTTTTAAAGCATGGTTATTGCTATAATAATTCGCCAGTATCTTCCCTATTGCTAAACAGCAAACTATTGCATTATGAATCCTTCTGTAAATAGTCCTAAGCCATCTAACAATAATAAAAAGACGATCGTGAAGACGAGAAAAGGCTCCAAAGCGGTAAGTATTCTCTGGAAGTCGTTCTTTATAATATTCGGATTCTTTATCCTGCTTGTAGTTACTGCCAATTTGGGATTGTTGGGCGAAATGCCATCGATTGAGGAAATACAAAATCCATCGGCTTCATTATCAAGCCAGGTGTATGCCGAAGATGGCACAATGATGGGCAAGTATTACAAACAAGATCGTGTGAATGTTGAGTACAAAGACATCAGTCCACATGTTGTAAATGCACTTGTCTCAACTGAGGATGAAAGATTTTACCAACACAGCGGAATTGACGGTGAATCTGTTGCAAGAGCCGTTTTCTTCCTGGGAAAAAAAGGGGGTGGTTCTACCATTACGATGCAGACTGCTAAAAACCTTTTTTCGAATGATTGGGAAAAAGCGAATGTGATCAAAAGAATAATTCAGAAGTTGAAAGAGAGCCTCATCTCTATCAAATTAGAAAGAAATTTTACTAAAGAAGAGATACTTACGCTTTACCTGAACACAGCTGCGTTTGGTGATAATGTATTCGGTATTAGAAATGCTTCTAAGACTTTCTTTCAGAAAGAACCTGATCGTATTAATATTGAAGAGGCAGCCGTCCTAATCGGAATGTTGAAAGGTGCTACACGTTATAATCCAAGAAGAAATCCTAAGCTGGCTTTGGATAGAAGAAATACGGTGATCGATCAAATGGTTAAGAACAATAAGCTGGATGAACCTACAGCTGCAGCGATCAAGAAAAAGCCTATTGAACTCAATTATAAAAAACTGGATGAGAATTCAGGTCTTGGTCCATATTTCAGAATGGTGCTGGGTGAGTATATGAAACAGTGGAGAAGGATCATAAAAATGCAAATGGAGACAACTATGATCTGTACAGAGATGGGCTGAGGATTTACACTACCATCAATCCAAGAATGCAGTTATATGCCGAGGAAGCAGTAGCACAGCACATCAACTACATGCAGAAGATCCTCAATTCTCAAAGCAATATCAAGAACGGTAGTGTTTGGAAAGGTTCAAAACAACAAGGTGTTCTTGAAAGTGCAATGAAAAATAGTGAGCGGTGGAAAAATTTGAAAAATGAAGGATTGGATGATGATGAGATCAAGAAGACCTTCACTCAGAAAGTGCCGATGAAAGTTTTCGCATGGAATAACAATCGTGAAAAAGACACGGTAATGACTCCACTCGATTCCATCAAATATCACCGCCAGATGTTACAAGCCGGATTCATGGCAATGGATCCATTAACAGGTGAGATAAAAGCCTGGGTTGGCGGAATTGATTTTAAAACCTTCAAGTTCGATCACGTTAATATCAACACCAAACGGCAAGTAGGTTCTACTATCAAACCACTACTCTATTCTCTTGCAATTGAAGAAGCCGGCTTCACTCCTGAAACCCAGGTTGTAGATCAGCAGCAGAGCTTTGGTGGTTATGGAGTAGTTCCTGCAACAAATGAATCCTGTACCGGAAGAACAATGCCAATGGGACAAGCCTTAGCCTTTTCAAGAAACTGTGCTTCAGCTTACATTATGAAGCAATTAGATAATGGTGGCAACAACGGTGCTAAACGATTTACAGAGTTTTTAAAACGTGCCGATCTTACCAGCAAGATTGAAGCTTACCCATCAATCGCTTTGGGTTCTTGCGAAATATCTCTTTTCGAGATGATGCAGGCTTACAGTATGTTCCCAGGTAGAGGGTTCAATGTAAAACCGATGTTCATCACTCGTATCGAAGATAAAAATGGTAACGTTCTCGAGCAGTTCATGCCACAACGTAAAGAAGTGATCAGCGAAGTAGCGGCTTATTCGGTTATCAAAATGATGCAGGGAGTAACACAGTTTGGTACCGCAAGACGTATTTGGAGTTATGGCGTTAATGGTGAGATAGCCGGTAAAACCGGAACCACAAATGATAATAGTGATGCATGGTTTATGGGCTACACTCCTACTTTATTAGCAGGTTCATGGGTAGGTTGTGATGATAGATTTATTCGTTTTAACTCAACCGATATCGGGCAAGGTTCTGCAGCAGCTTTACCAATTTGGGCTTATTTCTATGATAAAGCCTCTTCAGACAAAAATTGCGGTATCGATACAAAAGCAACTTTTGTGAAACCTGAGGTGATGACAAACGACATCAACTACGATTGGATGAACAATGCTCCACCTGATCTTGGTGCAGAAGGTGAAGACATGGGTAATGGAGATGAATCAGACTACCAACTTCCAACAGTGGATCCGGGTGAGTATATAAAACCTGAATCTCAGTTACCTGTAAACGAGGGAACAAATCAGCCTGCAGCACCAACAAAGAAGAAAGACAGTAGCAGAAGTGATACAAAAAATCCTGCAGGAATACCAACAAACAATAGTCCTGTGATTGATCCAAAGAAAAATCCAAAAGCAATACTGCCGAAGAAACCTGCGGATGGAAACAACCCAAATAAATAGTAGTACACAAAATCACCTATAGTTTAAAGGTCATCTAAACGGTGACCTTTTCTTTTAATTATTAAGCTCCTTTGATTTGAAATGCTCTACTTGTTGCCCCTGTAACTTCTCCAGCCATAGTCCATAATTTTTCATGGCTTCCCTTATAAAACGGAAATAAAAAATCCCACCAGCAAACTGGCAGGATCTTTTAAAAATCATATGGCAAAAGGCTTATTTCTTCAAAGGTGCTGAGAAGCCGAACGAATAAGTGAAATGGCTTGCAGCTGAATTGGTGACTGCAGTTTTGTAGTCAGCCTGGGTGAAGAAGAATGCATCTTGTTTACCAAGGTTAACCTGGAAACCAAGCCCAATTGGGAAGTAAGCTCCGTAAGTACTGAATTTGTAAGCACTCACACCTACTCCAATATTTGCGTAAGGAACAAGGCAGTACTTGTCAGTAAGCAGTTTCAGGTGCAGACTTGCATCTAATTCCATTAACAGTGCATCGCTTGAAGGGGTAGTCATGTTAGGAAAAGGATACTTCACAAATGTGCCTGACAACGTACTGGCGAAATCAACGTGGTTAGATAATCCTTCCATGTAATTGAGGCTAAGACCAAACGCCATCTCACTGAATTGAGCCCAATCTTTATCTTTCAAAACTCCGCCGAGAGAATTACTTTTTATACGCCTGGCGGTAGTAAAGTCATTCAATACGAAGTTGATACCTAAAGATGGAGCCTTCTTCAAAGAAGTTGCCGTGGCTGTCGGTGCATCCTGTGCATTAGAAACAGAAACTAAACCAGCTAAAACTACTACAGTTAGTAGGATTCTTTTCATAAAGCAGTTTTTGGTATCGCAAATTTAGTTGCCTGAAACCATTTATAAAAATTAATAACTAACGAGTTTTCACCATTATGTTTTCGTACCCTTGGGAACTTTCACAACCTGCACTCTGGTCAGTCCACCTTTCATAAACCCCAAAAGTTTTGCAGCAGACCTGCTGAGATCAACTACTCTACCCTTTTTTGCCATCCTCGGATGCATTCTGTCGTTGATACGAACAATAACTGATCTACCGTTTTTCAGGTTAGTAACTCTAACCCAGGTTCCGAGTTTAAAGTTATTACTTGCTGCAGTTAATTTGCTGTGTGTGTAGTATTCACCTGTAGCGGTAAGTGTACTGTCCAGGTTGTAACTGTAAAAACTAGCTATTCCATAAGCAGTATCAGTACTGTCTTTCCTGGAAAAACCGGTAAAGGCTACAAGGGATAAGATAATTAGGACGATGATCTTCTTCATACAAATTTGATTTTTGTAATTTGAGCACCAGCCCATCCTTTGATTATGAAACTATCTAAAATTTTTTCTCTCCTCACAAGTGCAGTCTATGTAATTGCTCTACAAAGTTGCAGTGTAACCAGCAATAACGCCTCAATTCCAGCCACTTCACCAGTCGTGATAAGAGATGAGAAAATCTATTTAGCTCATGTTCAGCAAGATAGCAATAATCGGCTGGTATCCTTAACAAACTATTTACAACCTTTGTTTAAGGATTTCAAGTATGAAACTGAACAAAATTTTACAAAAAAGGTACTATACGTTCAGGCAGAGGCTTTCTTAAGACTTCCTGCAGCTAAGGCCTTGCAGGCTGTTCAGAATGAATTGAAACAACAGAATCTTGCTTTGAAGATCTTCGATGCCTATCGTCCGTACAGTGTAACCGTTGAGATGTGGAAGATAGTTCCGGATGAACGATATGCAGCTAATCCGGCTAAAGGAAGTGGTCATAACAGAGGTGTTGCGGTTGATGTAACGCTTGTCGATCTTTCAACCGGAAAGGAAATTCCAATGCCTACGGAGTTCGACCACTTGTCGGAGAAAGCTCACCATAACTACATGCAATTCGATTCTACAATCCTCAGAAATCGCTCTATCCTTAGAAAAGTAATGGAGAGTCATGGATTTGTAGCCCTGGAAACCGAATGGTGGCATTATTATCTTGCAAACCCAACAAGGTTTGAACTATTAGATTTTAGTTTTGATCAGCTGAGAAACCTAGAGAAGAATTTCAGGTAGCCAGCTGTTGCTCTACTATTTGACTTTTGTTGCGGCGCACACCTCAGGTTTCAGAACACTACTCAACAGACAAAACACCAATTACTGCGTCTAGATTTATATGTCCGTAAATATGAGGAAACTCTTCATTCACTGATGGAGCCAGCTCAAACTTTAGCTTATTTTCCAGCTTATCTGTATCAATCACTAGCTTCAGCAGGTTCGTTTGTCCTTTGAAATATCGCTCTAAAACCCCATTCACCTGGTTCTCAGTGCTACAATGGATAAAACCTTCGGTATGCAAAGATGGAGCTTCATACAAATTATCAAATGATGCTTTCTTCCATTCTTCAGCGGTAGTAATATGATAGATGATCATAAAATGCGTTTTATTTTCTGTTCCAGTAACATAAGATCAGCAAGAACGATGGCGGTAACAGCTTCTAAGATCACTGGTACTCGTAAAGCAATACACAGGTCATGACGACCTTTTATTGAAAATTCCTCTACCTCACCTGTTGTCCAGTTTAAGCTTTGTTGAGGTTTAGGAGTGGACGATGTTGGTTTTATGGCAATGCGGAACACCAGTTCATTTCCATTTGTTATTCCACCAACAATACCACCCGCATGGTTTGTTTTGGTAGTGCCATTAGCATTTACAATTGAATCATTATGTTCAGATCCAAACATTTTCGCAGCAGCAAAACCAGTTCCGAATTCAATTCCTCGAACCGCAGGAATGGCGAATACAGCATGAGCTAGTAACGATTCAACAGAATCGAAGAACGGCTCACCTAAACCAGTTGGCAAATCAGAAACACGACATTCTATAATACCACCGATTGAATCTTTTGCATCGATTGCTTTTTGCAAACCTTTCTCAAGGTCAGCCTCACCTCCTATCTCTAAAATTGAAGTTTGTATTTTTAAGCCTCCTCCTTCGGAGGAGGTTTGGAGGAGGCTCTTTGCAATCACACCTGCTGCAACTAAACTCACAGTCAGCCTTCCACTAAAGTGTCCACTACCTCGGTAATCTTCATTGCCACCAAACTTTTCATGAGCTGTAAAATCTGCATGTCCCGGACGTGGAAAATCTCTTTGCTTTTCGTAATCTGAGGAACGAGTATTCTTATTCTCAAATAGAATTGTTATCGGAGCACCTGTAGTTTTACCGTTGAAAATTCCTGACTTGAAGATTGGCAAGTCGTCTTCCTGCCTTGGCGTTGTTCCTTTTTGAGTTCCGCCTTTTCTTCTTTCAATATCTGCAACAAAATCTCCAGAAGACAAAGCCATTCCTGCCGGACAACCATCAATTGTTACACCTGCACATTCACCATGTGACTCACCAAAGATGTGCACCCGAAATATTCTGCCGAAACTGTTCAAAGTGTGAAAGTATTATCTGTTATAAATGGCTTTAAAGATATGCCAGCATTTAATTGCTTCAAATGATCCCAGAAATCGGGATAAGATTTCTTTACAGCATCAGCATTCCTGATCTGAACTTCAAAATCAGCATTCAAAGAGGCTACAGCACAAGCCATGGCAATTCTATGATCATGGTGAGAGTTTAGAATATGGTTCTGAACATGAACCTGTTCGTTACCATAGATCAACATCACATCTTCATCTAAATCAATTCGTGTATTAAGCTTTGCGAATTCTTCCAGCAAAGTTGAACCTCTGTCGCTTTCTTTATGTTTGAGGCGTTTCAATCCTCGGATTCGTGTAACACCTTTACAATTTGCTGCAAGTGCGACTAAGGGAGGAAATAAGTCCGGACAATCCGTAGCATCAAACTCAAAGGGTTGAAGTTCTTTACGAGTTACTTCAACATGATCTTCTCCAATTGAAAGTTCAGCTCCGGCATCAAGCAAAGCATCCACTATTTTCTTGTCAGCTTGTCTTGATGTATTGAGCAAACCATTTACTCTAATCTTACCTGATAAAGCACCGGCAACTAGCAGAAAGGCTCCACCACTCCAATCACCTTCGACACTGAAGTTGAGGGTTGATGGTTGATGGTTGATTGAAGTGCTGTCAAAGTAAAACGCTTCATAGTTTTTGTTTAAAGGAACTTTCAATCCGAAGTCTTTCAAAATTTGCAAGGTAAGATCGATGTAAGGTTTGCTCTTTAAGTCTCTTACTTTGATTGAAACATCTGATGCTTCAGCTGCTGCATAAGCCATCAACAGTCCAGTTAAGAACTGTGAGCTGAGAGAACCGTCAACTTCAATATTTTTTGGCTGAAGCGGACCTTTAATTTTCAAAGGAAGTTTTCCTTGGTTTGATTGAACTGTAATACCTAATTGAGGTAAGATCGTATCGAAAAAGTCCATTGGTCTACTTACAAGACTTCCTTCGCCAGCTATAGTAATTTCGTTATTGCTTAAAGAGGCGATAGGTGTAAACATCCTTATTCCAAGTCCGCTTTCGCCGCAGTTCAAATTACTTGAAACTGGATTAATGCCTTTACTCTCAACTGTCATCTGCGAACCGTCAACAATAACCTTAGCTCCTAGTTGCTGGATTACATCTAAAGCAGCTTTATCATCATTAGAATTTCCGGGGTTCTTTATGACCGTAGTTCCTTTTCTAATCAACGCTGCAGCACAAGCTCTTTGCATAGCACTTTTAGATGCTGGTGCTTGAACGGTTCCTGAAACTTTCGATGGCTGAACTGAAACGATCACAGCTTAAATTGGATTACGGTTATTGAAATGATTGAATAAGCTTTTGTAATTCGGCTAAAGAAATGGAATGAACAGATGCTTTTCCAACTTTATCCATTAGTATGTAGTTGATGTTCTTCCTTTCTTTCTTCTTGTCCATTTTCAGGATGTCAAAGACTTTCTTCAGGTTGAAAGATGCATAGGTTGGTAACCCATATTGCTGCAAAACAGTTGTGAGTCGATCTAGATCTTTGAACATCAACAATTGATTGGAAATTTCTGCGGCATACGTCATTCCTATGCTGATTGCCTGACCATGAGACAATTCGTATTGGGTTTCCAAAGCATGACCTAAAGTATGTCCGAAGTTTAGGAGCTTTCTTTCACCAGTTTCGAATTCATCTTTTTGCACTACTTTAATCTTTATGAGTGCATTCTGTTTGATCAACTTCGCCAACAAGGCTTTCTTCTTTTGATATAACTCAACAGAACCAGTTTCAAGTTCCCTGAACATGGCTGCATCTTTAATACAAGCATGTTTAATGATCTCGGCAAATCCATTCTGCCATTCTGCTAACGGCAGTGAGGATAGAAATGTATAGTCGTGCAAGATGAAGCTTGGCTGACGAATTGTACCAACCATATTCTTATAAGCACCAACATCCACTCCGTTCTTGCCTCCGATGCTGGCATCTACAAGACCTAATAAAGTTGTGGGAACAAACCCGAAAGGAATTCCTCTCATATACAGAGAGGCTACATACCCTGTGATGTCTGTAACAACTCCACCTCCTACTCCGATCAATGTAGTAGTTCGGTCTGCCTGGGTTTCTAATAGTTGATCAATAATGGAATCGACTGTTTGTTGAACTTTATGTTGCTCACCCGGCTTAAGAACAATGGTGTTCCAATTCTTGAATTTTGATTGATGAGTTGCAAAAACATTTTCATCAGTAATGATGATGGCATTTTTCTGATCAACGATTTGTTTCAGCTGACTAAACCTGCCTTCAAAGTAGAAGTCAGTTGAGGAAGTTGAATATTTGAAAGTTAAGCCCCCTAACCCCCTTGAGGGGGAATTTTGATGCTTCATGATTAATAAGTTAGGCTTGATCCATCTAAGAGCTCTTTTAAAAACAAATAATGCTGCAATACATTCATTCAGTACAAGAGAGCGACGCAACAGAAGAACAATTGAAAAACTTCAGCTTGCTACATTAGCATATCAGCACATCGGCAAATTTGCAGATCAGCTATTCATGATCTTATTCTGATGATTGATACTCTCCATGTGAACAGCATCAAAATACTTGATGATAAACTCTTTGTTCAATCCCAGCTTTTCACCTTTTGCCATTGCTCTTTCCAGTATCTCGTTCCAGCGGCTTGTTTGCAAAATAGTAATGCTGTTGGCTTTTTTATACTCACCAATCTTGTCAGCAATTTTCATTCGCTGACCAAGTAGCTGAAGCAACTCATCATCAAGATGGTTGATCTGATCTCTTAACCTTTCCAAAGCAATAACGAAAGATTGCTCATCTATTGACTCAACTCTCCAAAGGATCTGATCTAACAATTGAACAAGTGTTTGAGGAGTGATCTGCTGTTTGGCATCACTCCAGGCATTATCAGGATCAATGTGAGATTCAATCATCAAACCATCATAATCGAGATCAATACTTTTCTGAGAAACTTCAAGAAGGATATCTCGTCTTCCACTGATGTGTGAAGGATCACAGATCAACATCATGTCAGGATTTCTTCGCTTCATTTCAATGGCTAAATGCCACATCGGTGCATTGCGATATTCAGTATTCCCGTAAGAACTGAAACCACGATGTATCAGACCAATTTGTTTGATGCCTGCTTTTGCAACACGTTCAACTGCACCAGTCCATAATTCAAGATCAGGGTTGATGGGATTTTTGATCAACACAGGAACATCAGCACCACGTAAAGCATCAGCAACTTCCTGAACGCTGAAAGGGTTTACTGTTGTTCTTGCACCGATCCAAAGTACATCAACATCAAAACTCAATGCATCTTCAACCTGCTTACCGGTTGCAACTTCAACAGTTGTTGGTAAGCCTGTTAGTTTTTTTGCCTGAGCCAACCAAGGCAAACCTTTCACACCTACACCTTCAAAACTTCCAGGTCGTGTTCTTGGTTTCCAAATACCGGCTCGCAGCATATCTACTTTGCCTGTGTCGGCAAGTCTTTGAGCTGTTTCCAGAACTTGCTCTTCTGTTTCTGCACTACAGGGGCCACTAATGATGAGTGGTCGTTTGGTAAAAAGGGATTTTACTTTTTCTTTCAATTCGGTTGTCGCCTCCATTCTCAATGTCGCTTATCTAATTATCAAATATTACCTGCTATCGGCATCATTCATTCTGATCTTACGTCCCTTGAAATTTTTTCCATCGATAGAACGAACCATTTGGTTGGCTGATTTGCTTTCAATCTCAACCCAGCTGTTCATTTCTTTCATATCAATTCTTCCAAGAACTTCTTTTTTAAGATCACTCATATCAAGAATAAACTGCAGGAAGCTTGCTTTGTAGAAACCATCTTTTGTTCCAAGGTTTACAAACAACCGAGTTGTATTTCCAGGACTGCTGTATTCTTTTCTTTCCCGTCCTTCTTCTCTACCACCACTTCTTCTATCGTCTCTTCCGCCTCTTTCTCTTTCACCAACTCTTACTCTGGAACCGCCTTGCTCTCTTTCACCACGACGTTGCTCTCTCACATTAAGATCACCGGAGTTCTCATAATATTTCAAGAACCTGTCGAATTCTAGTGCGGCAACTCTTTGTAAAACTTCTTCCTTACTTACATCTGCAAACTTTTCTTGCAACATTGGCAGGTAAGTTTCATAATCACCATGAGAAATATCTGCATTCAACAATTTATCCATGAAATAGAAGAACTGTTTACGACAAACATCTTTCCCACTTGGAATCTCCAGTTTATGAAATGGTTGCTGCACCATTTTCTCTATCGTTCTAAGCTTGTATGTTTCTCTTGAATGTACAAGGCTCATACAGATACCTGTGCTTCCAGCTCTTCCGGTTCTTCCGCTACGGTGAGTGTACACTTCAACATCATCTGGCAATTCGTAGTTGATAACGTGTGTGATCTCTTTCACATCAATACCTCTGGCTGCAACATCAGTTGCTATCAGAAGCTGTAATGTTTTTTCACGAAAAGCACCCATCACTTTATCACGTTGACCTTGAGTTAAATCACCATGCAATGCATCAATATCGTAACCTTCTCTTGTGAGTTTTTCAGATATATCCTGTGCATCCAGTTTTGTCCTGGTGAAAATAATACCGTAAATGCCCGGATTAAAATCGATCAACCGCTTTAATGCCTCGTAACGATGTTGTGCTGAAACAACAAAATATTGATGATCAATACTCTTACTTCCAGTATTGGCTTTACCAACAGTTACTTCAACAGGAGTGGTCATATATTTCTTGCTCACTCTTCTGATCTCAGGAGGCATTGTTGCACTGAAAAGCCAGGTAGCTTCCCGATTTGGCGTATTCTTCAGAATGAATTCTATATCATCCTGAAAACCCATGTTTAGCATTTCATCAGCCTCATCAAGCACCACATATTTTATCTGTTCAAGATTAATTGCTTTACGTTCTATCAGGTCAATTAAACGACCAGGTGTTGCTACAACAATCTGTACACCTCGTCTAATATCTCTAACCTGCATACTTATGGATGTTCCACCGTATACAGCTACGACTTGCATGCCCGGCATGAACTTTTTAAACTGCTCAATGTCGTTTACTATTTGCATACACAGTTCTCTTGTTGGGCAAACCACAAGAGCCTGAGGGAACTTCTGCCCTGCATCCATCAATTGCAACAACGGCAATCCAAATGCTGCTGTTTTACCTGTACCTGTTTGAGCCAAGCCCACAAAATCTTTTGTACCGCTAAGCAGAACAGGAATTGCTTTCTCCTGGATTGGACTTGGGTTTACAAAACCCAGAGCATCGGTAGCCTTTACCAATTTCTCATCCAACCCCAATTCGCTAAATGTTATCATGTATCCGTTTTAATTTTGTGCAAAGGTACTTAAATCAAGCCCTTGCAATGCTTTGATATTGTTATTATGATACCGGCTGTGGTAATTTTATTCGCCTTCTGTTGTGTCACTCACTTGTACTTTCGAAAGTATATTCATCATTTGATGATCCGCTTGATCTTATTAGCTCCTTCAATCAATTCCTGCAAGTATTCAAAATTGTCTTTCTCCAAACAAGCTTTGAATTTTTTCAGCTGGGAAATGTGTTCGTTCAGCACATCTAACACATTCTCTTTATTCTGCATAAATATTGGCACCCACATAGCCGGATTGCTTTTCGCCAGCCTCACTGTACTTTCAAAACCTCCACCGGCAAGTTGAAATATCTTGTCTTCCTCTCTCTCTTTTTCCAATACAGTTAAAGCCAAAGCATAAGATGCAATGTGAGAAATATGACTTACATAAGCTGCATGCATGTCATGTTCATGAGCATCCATATACACTTTCTCCATTGGAACAAGGTCATATACACTTTCCACGAGTTCAACGGCATCTGTATCACTGTTATCTTTATTGCAGATCACGGCAACTCGTCCTTTGAAAGCACCTTTCACGGCACTTTCTGGTCCACTGTATTCCGTTCCCCACATAGGGTGAGTTGCTACAAACCGTTTTCTCTTCGAATGACCCTTTATTGCTTCAACAATCTGTTCTTTAGTTGAGCCGATATCCATTACTACCTGCTTGGCTGTAACTCCATCTAAGATGGTAGGCAATAAATTTACTATTGCATTCACCGGAATGGTGATGATAATGAGATCACTTCGTTTTACCAGCTCCTCAACCTTTACTGCTTCATCGATAAAGCCGACTTCCAGTGCTTTTTCCAGGTTCTCTTTTGAAGCGTCACTACCGATGATGTTCCACTGAGGTTTCTTTTCACTGATCAGCCAGGCGAAACTGCCACCCATCATTCCTGTACCAATTATTCCTACAGTCATATCAAGTTTTTAAAATAAAAATCCCGGCTGTTAAAACCGGGACATTCGTATAAGTTCATTATGCTTATGCAAATACTACCCGGTAACTCCGTTCAGATAATACCAATAATAATATTTGCTTGTTTGAATCATAATTTCAAAACAAAGAAAGATTTGGGATAAATCCAAAACTTAAGGCAGCTTTCTTAGATGCAGCCAGTTTGTTGCACATCCATCCTTATAAAGAAAAAAAGCCACTCCGTAGATACGGAACGGCCTCTAACGATTGCTTGCCATATGAAAAATAGTTTCAGTTACCTGGCTGCAAGCAATCCAAATAACTTATAAGAAATTACTTCTTAGAAGCAGAATCAGCTTTAACTGTAGAATCAGTTTTAACTACTACTGTATCAGTAGTTGGAGTAGTGTTTACAGTAACTGTATCGTTAGTTCCTGTAGAGTCACCAGTTTTTGTTTCGTCAGAACCGCTGTTACAAGCTGCGAATACGCCAGCTACTGCTAAGATTGCTAAAAACTTTTTCATTGTTCAATGTTTGTTTGTGAGTGAATTACAGGTTAATACCAAAGCATAAAGAAGGTAACCCTTCAAATCAAAAAAAATAAAAAGCTGTCTACTTTACATAGTAGACAGCTAATAATTTGTTGATAATTAGTGCTTTTTGTTAGCAGAGTCTTTATGACTTGCTACTGAATCAACTGCATCTTTTTTAGCGTCAGCTGTAGAATCAATTGCATCTGTTTTTACATCAGCCACAGAATCAATAGCATCTTTGGTAGAATCTGCTTTGTTATCAGCATCAGTACCACTGTTACAAGCTGCAAGAGTACCAGCGATTAAAAGAACACTCAAAAACTTTTTCATTGTGCGAGTTTTAATTTAGAATAATCCTTTAATACCACAAGCTCATAAAAGGTAACCCAGCTTAATCTCAGCTTTTTTAGAAATATTTGCAGCCCAAATGGGTTACATAATCCTCATTCCGGTATTAAAAATGGATCAGTGAAAGCAGAGTATAACGAACAATTACTACTTAAAGGATTGGCTTCCAACGACTCAAGAGCCGTTGAAACGATCTATAAAGAGAATTTCAGCGTTATTCTTGCACTGATCATGAACAACAATGGTTCTGCTGATGATGCAAGAGACATCTTCCAGGAAGCCATGATAGCTCTTTATGAAAAGGCTCAAAGTTCATCTTTCGTTCTAACATGCAAGATCCAGACCTATTTGTATTCTGTATGTAGAAGGTTATGGCTCAAAAAGTTACACCAGAATGGGAGATACCTCTACCATGTAGAAGGTTTGTCTGAAACGGTGGCTGTTGAAGAAGACCTGGAGGAGCACGAAAGAAAAAATGCTGAGTTCGCTATAATGGATAGAGCCTTGAGCAGTTTGGGTGAGCCTTGCAAAAGTCTTTTAGAAGCGTATTACCTGCAGAAGAAAGACATGCAGCAGATTGCTAAAGAGTTTAAGTACACGAATGCTGATAATGCAAAGAACCAGAAGTACAAGTGCCTGATGCGTTTGAAGAAATTGTTCTTTGCCCAGTTTAATATAGGAGAGTGATTATGGATGATATTTTACTTTTAGAAGCGATCGAAAACTACCTCACCGGCCAAATGAGCCATGAGGAAAAAGCGTATTTCGAGAACCTTCGTAAAACTACCCCAGAGGTTGACCAGATGGTTGTTGAACATAACATGTTCCTTCAACAGATGGATACCTATGCAACTCATCGTAACCTTAAACACAGCTTGCATGAAACGCATACTAAGCTGATGGAAACGGGTGAGATCACCGAAAATCCGTCCCAGACTACAAAAGCTAAGGTTGTACAACTCTGGAGGAAGTATAAGAGAACTGCCTCTATTGCAGCTTCTGTGGGTGGTATAATTGCTTTGGCTATCAGCGTGATTGTTGTTTCTGTTTCTCCTAAACCTGATAATAGAACCATCCAGGAACTTAATAGAAAGGTTAATATCCTTGAAAGAAAGACCGATGCCATCAATAATGAGGTGAATAAGTCAAAAATCCCAGGAACTATCACTCAAACAACTGATGGTTCAGGTTTCCTGATTGACACTAAAGGGTACTTGATTACCAATGCTCACGTAGTAAAAGGTTTCAGCAATGCTGTTGTGGTTAATAACAAAGGACAACAGTTTAATGCAAGGATTGTTGCGGTTGATGAATCGAAAGATCTTGCAGTTTTAAAGATCAGTGATGCTGAATTTCAAGCACCATTTTCTATTCCTTATAGTTTTAAGAGAACATCCGGAGATCTTGGTGAGCAGATTTATACACTTGGCTATCCAAGAAATGAGATCGTATATAACGAGGGTTACCTAAGTGCAAGAACGGGCAATGATGGTGATACACTTACTTACCAAATGAGCATCAGTGCTAATCCGGGGAACTCTGGTGGTCCGGTATTAAACAAAAATGGAGAGATCATCGGTGTACTTAGTGCAAGGCAAATGCAAGCTGTTGGAGTTGTTTTCGCAGTGAAGAATAAAGCCTTGTACCGTTTTATTGATGAGGTACGTAAATCTGATACTGGTGTAGAAAAAATAAAACTGTCTAACTCTTCAAATCTTAGAGGAAAAGAAAGAACAGAGCAGATCAAGAAGATGGAAGATTACGTTTACCAGGTAAAAGCTTTCTAGGAAAACTTACCTAGTACTGAAAGAATATCTCTGTAGCTCCATAACCAAAACGTGGATCGTACTGATTCACGAAGGTTTTTACTTCTTTTCTCATTTTTAGCAGATCGTGGATCTCGTCTTTGAGTCTTCCACTTCCAATACCATGTATTACGATCAAACTTGGTTGAAGATGAGCCACAGACAGGTCGTACCATTTTTCAAACGCCTTCAGCTGCATATCCAGAATTTCCTGGTTACTCATTCCTTTCCAGTCCTCTGATAGTTTCTCCATATGCAGGTCAACCACACTTCTTGGTTGCTCCATGTGCTGACGGGCTTTCTTAGCTTCATATATTTTAAAGCCTTTTGCTGCTAAGCCCGAAAGCTCAAACTTTTCTTCATGTACACGAACCGGGTATTCGTCGAACAGTTTGTAGGAAATGTTCGGATGGTTTTTCTCCTTCATTTCCTCTACTTGCTTGAATATCTGTTTGGGTTTGATCTTTACACTGCTTTCAAAATACTCGGCTTTTGCTTTATCAGGAGTGACGAGTGAGAATTCAAAAGTGAATGAAGGACTGTCGTTAAAATCTCCGAAGTCGATGTCGTGCAAGTAGAAATCATGAAACGGTAGAGCCTCGTTCTTTAATTCGAATTCAGGGTCTCCTAAGAAGAACTGTTTGTAAGTGAATTTGTAGGCTTTGTCAGTCTTGTTTACCAGGAATATTTTGAAGAGATCAACCACTTCATCGTTAAAATCGTCTAAGCTGAATTTGGGAATGAGTGAGAGCCACACACCTTCTGCAACCTTAACCTCATTCTTCGTAATCTTCTCTTTTGGAACCTGGTCTATGTAGACTTTGGGTTTCTTAGGTTCTGTGGGGAACAGCTTTTTTTCTGTGAAACGTTTAAAGTATGGAAAGTCGATCTGATCCATGTAAGCCGGAAACTTGACTCCACGAACTTCTATCAACACCATTTTATCGTTGATTATCTCAATCACCTCTCCTTCTTCGTTGCTGTGCAATACGAGAATCGTATCTCCTACCTGGTACTTCATAATTGTAAGGCGGCAAATTTAACGCTAAAGAGCATCAGGTATGGTTAAAGCGGCGTCAAGCTTCAACTGTACAAGTGAGTGACACAAGGAACGGTGAGCAGTGAACTAACTGCCGGCTTCCAAATTATGCGGTGCTAACTTGCTTTTGCGATACCCGTAAAGGAAATAGATGATCAATCCCAACCCGAGCCAACTTAAAAACCAAGCCCAGTTAGTTTTTGTCATTCCTGTGAGGAGATACAGGCAAGTTGCAAGCCCCATCAAAGGAATTAATGAGAACTGCTTGAAGAAAGCAAGAATTGCCAGGATGATACAAAGTCCCCAGAAAATGATAAGGCTGATCTGTGGTGTGGCAACATCCAGGAATGAAACTGCTCCTTTTGTATAATCCTCGTTTGCCGAAAAATCGAAGTTGAATAACCCTGGAAAATATTTAGGGAATAGAATAGAAATAGCTACGATAGCCCCAATAACAATTACCGGAAACACAAATTTGGAATTGATGAATGGCATGTTGAACCTTCCAGGTGTTTTTTCTTTTCGAGGAAGCAGCAAGACTCCACCGCAAACCAAAACAAAAGCAAAAAGTGTTGCGATGCTTGTGAAATCAAGAACGAATGTTTTATCTGTGAAAAGTATCGGGATACCGACTACAAGCCCTGTTATAATGGTAGCAAATGAGGGAGTTTTATACTTAGGATGAATTTTTTGGAATACCGGTGGGATAAGTCCATCACGGCTCATGCTCATCCAAATTCGGGGTTGCCCCATCTGGAAAACAAGTAATACACTCGTCATTGCTATTACCGCACAAACGGCAACTAGCAACTGCATCCATCCGACGTTAAGATTTTCTTTTTCGAAGATGAATGCAAGGGGATCACCAACGTTTGCAAATTTGGAATACACCACGGTTCCTGTAAGCACCAAAGCAAGCAGGATGTATACAATTGTACAGATGACCAAAGACCATATCATACCCTTTGGCAAATCTTTCTGCGGATTTTTACTTTCCTCAGCCAAAACACTCACAGCATCAAAACCGATGTAAGCAAAGAAAACACCACTCACAGCAGCCATTACTCCACTAAACCCGTTTGGCATGAACGATTTTGTACCGTCTGTAGCCATAGGAACCCAATTATCAGGATTGATATACACTGCACCAACAGCGATCACTAGTATTACTACAGCCAATTTCAGAATTACCATTGCATTACTGAAGTTTCTACTCTCCTTAATACCTCGGTAAACGAGATAAGTGATCAACATATTAATAACGAGGGCGGGAAGATCGAAAATGATCCTTAATCCACCAATCACAGGAGCTTTGTTCCAGGCATGAATAAGTTCAGCTGAAGATTTACTACCCATGAATGATGTTTGATCTGCAGGGGTCATAGTTGAATATTCGGTGAAAGCTTTATGAGCTTCACGATAACTACAGCTGATAAAATCAGGCACATGTATCTGAATTTTTTCCATTAATGAAGTGAAATAATCGCTCCATGAAAATGCTACATAGATATTACCGATTGAATATTCCATGAGCAAAGCCCAACCAATTACCCAGGCGAAAAGCTCACCAAAGGATGCATAAGCATAAGTATAAGCACTACCAGCAACAGGAATTCGGCTGGCAAATTCTGCATAACAAAAAGCGGTAAAAGCACAGGCTATTCCACAAAGGATAAATAAGATCACCACACCTGGTCCACCTGAAAAAACAGCTCCACCAAGGCTGCTGAAGCTTCCAGCTCCGATAATTGCAGCGATACCAAATAGAGTAAGGTCTCTTGCTGTGAGCACACGCTTTAATCCAGTAGAGTGATGTCCGTCATCACCAGCGTGAGAATCAACTAAAAGGTCGTGGATCTTTTTGGTACGAAAAAGAGAACGCATGCAGTTTGTTTTGGTGAATGCAATTGATTGCTAAATGTAAGACGGTAATCAACATGAAAAACAACCCATCTACAACTATGTGGAAAAGAAAGATTAATGTTCCCTTTGTATCAGGAACTCAGACAACTCTTGCAATGGATTTTTACGTGATGAGACCACAGCAATATCATCTAAATGTTGTAAAGCAGTATTGAGGTATTTTTCTTTTAACTCGTTAGCCCATGCATCAACATTACAGGCTTTGTAGATATGGAGTACTCTTGCCACTTTATCTTCGGGGTTATTGGTGATGAGTTGCTGCAATTCTTCTTTATGTTCTTTGGAACAAACTTCCAATGCATGTAGCAGGAGAAATGTCTTTTTATTTTGACGGATATCGCCACCAACATCTTTTCCGAATTTGCCAGGATCACCAAAAGCATCTAAATAGTCGTCCTGAACCTGGAAAGCGATTCCAAGATTTTTACCAAACTCATACAGGTGAATCCTGTTTCCTTCACTGGCTCCACCGATCAGAGAACCAACTTTAAGGCTGGCTGCCAGCAGAACAGAAGTTTTCAGGGTGATCATGTTAATGTACTCATCTAAAGCCACATGCTCCTGTTTCTCAAAGTCCATATCTAACTGCTGACCTTCGCATACTTCTCTTGCAGTTTTATTGAATAAGGTGAGGATGGGTTTCTGATAAGAGCTGTTGATCTTGTTGATGTATTCGTAAGCCTGTATCAACATCACGTCACCGGCAAGTAGGGCTGTACTATCACCGTACTTTTTATGGAGTGTTTCCATTCCACGTCTTAGTGGAGCAGCGTCCATTATATCATCATGGATCAAGGTGAAATTGTGAAATAGTTCTACAGCAGTAGCTACTTGGTAAGCATCTGGATGAATATCATCGAACAATTCATTACCCATTAAACACATTACCGGTCTTATTCGTTTGCCACCAATACCAAGAAAGTATTCAGCCGGCTCGTATAAAGTTGCAGGTGATGATGGAAAATGAGCTGTTGCAAATCGCTCAGCGAATAATTCTGCCAGTTCTCTAAAGCTATGCATGAACAGTTGTTGTTATTGAATGAAATTATTTCTTTCTTTTCTTTCGATGTTTAGGAT
>JANPIB010000135.1:0-17737 GCA_031424775.1 Chitinophagales bacterium
ACTTCTTCAGTGTATTTGGTTGTTGCATCTATTGCAATCTTTCCTCCAAATCCAAGTTTACTACAGCTGTGATCTAACACATCCATCGGACCTGTACTAACAGTTATATCATTCACCACATCCATGTTATGAAAAGCATACTTAGCTAAGGCTTCATAATCCTGAATCTTCACATGCTCATCAGCTACCACAAGTATTTTATTGAACATCATCTGACCAGCACCCCACATGGCATTCATCACTTTTTGTCCCTGACCTGCATAATCTTTTTTTATCTGGGCAATTACAAGATTATGAGCTACACCTTCAACAGGCATATCCATATCAATGATCTCTGGCACCATCGTCATCTTCATTGGTGCTAAGAAAATTCTTTCAGAAGCTTTAATCAACCAGGCGTCTTCCTGTGGTGGAATTCCAACGATGGTTGCAGGATACACTGCTTCCTTTTTATGTGTGATGGCTGTAATATGGAATTTCGGATACCAATCGGGCAATGAGTAATAACCAGTGTGATCTCCAAACGGACCTTCCCAGATCAACTCATCATGTGGATCCACATATCCTTCAATAATAAAATCTGCATCGGCCGGGACTTCTATATCAGGCTGAGAAATACAACGAACCAACTCTACTTTTTTCTTGCGAAGAAACCCCGCTAACATGTATTCATCAACATTATCAGGCAAAGGAGCTGTAGCAGAGTAAGCGTAAACAGGATCTCCACCCAAAGCAACTGCTATAGGCATCCGTTTGTTGAGCTTTTTATACTCATTAAAGTGACGTGCAGAAACCTTGTGCTTGTGCCAGTGCATACCTGTGAGGGTTGGACTGAAAACCTGCATACGATACATACCTACGTTGCGAATATTTGAGTTTGGATCTTTCGTATGAATAACAGGAAGCGTAACAAACTTACCTCCATCTTTCGGCCAGCATTTTATTACTGGCAACTTAGTAATGTCCGGCTCCGTCATCACAACTTGCTGGCATTCTCCTCTTCCACTTTTTACTTTTGGCATCCATGAGGAAAATTGGCCAAGCTTTGGCAGCAACTTCAGCTTATCCATAATATTCTCCTTAGGTCCAGTAAGCATTTTGAAGAGCCCTTCTATTTCGTGGGCTACATCATCTAAATGCTTTACACCAAGTGCAAGACACATTCTCTTCTGACTACCATAAGCATTCATCAAAACAGGGAAGCTGTAACCGGTATTTTCAAAAAGCAAAGCTTTACCTCCACCAGAAGTTTTTGAAATACGATCTGTGATTTCTGCTATTTCCAAATTTGGATCAACATATTCTTTGATCCTCACCAATTCGTTCTCTTTTTCTAACAAACGGATGAACTCCTGTTGATTTTTAAAAGCCATTAGACCGATTTTGAATGAAGAACAAAATTAGTAGTCAATAGGTTTGCAGAAACTAATCAATATCAGCTTAACAGCGTTTTGTTTTGCAGATCAGCCTTAGAAACAAGTGAATGAAAGTCTTTGCTCTTAATGAGTTGTTTGAGAATACCCATGTGCCGATCGTGGTGCATATCTGTACCAAGAAAACTCACCATCTCTTTCTTGAACAACAGTTCGCCAGCCCTTTTCACTTCTTTTCCGTAGTAACCGGATAATGAGAGAAGGTTTACTTGCAATAAGCAACCGAGTTCAATTAAACGTTCGTATTTGCGAAAATTGCTATGGAAATAATTGTAGCGTTCAGGATGAGCGAAAATTGGTTTCAATCCCTTCATTTGGAGATTGAAAATGATCTTTTCAAAATTTGGCGATTCTGCCAGATAAGACATTTCTATAAGGATATAGTTTTTTGATCCGAAACTAAGCAACTGCTTACCAGAATCGATCAATTGTTCAAATTCCAGGTCTATCATGTACTCTGCAGCAGCATCTACCTGGATATTGATGTTTCGTTTCGATAACTCATTCCTAACAAGATCAAGTTTAGGTAAGATTGTTTCTGGAGTATTTGGATGCATATCTGACAGGATATGTGGGGTGCAAATAAACTTCTGGTAACCCATAGCCTGCAGCTGTTGCATAAAGCTGATGGTTTCGTCTAAAGTTTTTAAGCCATCATCTAAATCTGGAAGCAGATGAGAGTGCATATCAACACTCAGAAAAGAAAGATCAGAAGCAGCTTTTTTTGAACCAAACAGATTAAACATATTCGGTTAGTAAATTGGAATTAGATATTCTACAGGAAATTCTACCGTCATCACCTGACCAAGACTCTCAAGTTTTACATACACTTTCTTCTTACCACCTCGAATTACAGTTCCTTCAGAGTCCATAAATATGCCATGACTCACTTTTATCCTTTCGTTCAAATTAAACCCTTCAAGAGCATGTATGCTTAGTACGGCTTCTTTTTCAGAAAGATAATTTTTAATCAGGTCAATTTCCTCTTCACGGATGATGGCAGGTTTACCTACATGATGTACAAAATTTAAAACACCATCAGTCATCAGCACCTTAACACGTTCTGTTTCGTCAATATGCACAAAAACGTAGGATTTAAAAAGAGGATCTTCAATTATCTTCTTACGATCACTCCACTGACGTTCAACTCTTTGCAAAGGGCACCAGCTTTCAATTCCTTTACGAATCAGAACCGAATCCACCTTCTTTTCCCACCTAGGCTTTGTATATAGAGCGAACCAATTCTTCTTTTTTTCTGCCATTGCCATACTGTTACAAAAGTAGCCTATAAAAAACAAAGTGTGCCCTTATGAGGAACACACTTTTTTAGCAATATGCTTTACAAATCTATTTGTTTGAAGCCAACCCTTTTTGTGAGCTGATCATATCCCCTAACACCTTGGTTGCTTCGTCTATATAAATATCTGTTTTCAAAGACTTCAGCCATTGCTGATAACGCTCAGCTTTAGCTTTGTCATCGTTATTGAAGAATTTCTTCTTATCGGCTTCAAGAGAAGTAACATCAAGTTCTTTAGCCAGTTTAGATAAGTTATCATTCTCCTTAACTATGGTTTTTATTTGCTTTTGCTTCTCTCTGTACTTTGCAATATTCAGGTCATATTGCTTGTCGCCATTTTTGTTCAACCAATCTGCGTTTTTCTGAATTCCGCTGAAGGTTTGGCTTGAACCGATACGTTGAGTTGCTGCTCTTTTCACTGCTTCATAATCAATACCGCTGTTCCATGTTTGATATCCTGATTTTTGAATTTCATCCCAAGGCATCGCATTTTCATTATCCTTTTCCCTGATCTTAAGATATTGATACATGTCAGGAACTACCACATCTGGCACAACACCTTTTAATTGTGTTGATCCACCGTTTACACGATAGTATTTCTGTAATGTAATTTTCAGAGCTCCTAAGTCTGTTGCACCAGTAAGAAAATCAACCGGTCTGCCGAAAGGAATGCTTTTTTGAACAGTTCCCTTTCCATAAGTAGAAGTGCTACCTATTATTAATCCTCTTTTATAATCCTGGATGGCTGCTGCAAATATTTCAGATGCGGAAGCACTCAACTCGTTAACCATAACTACGAATGGACCATCGTACCAAACGTTTGGATCTCTATCTTCAAGAACAGACTTTTTGCCATCTCTGTCTCTTACCTGAACTACAGGACCATCTTTAATGAAGAGCCCAACCATGTTCACCACTTCGTACAAAAATCCACCACCATTATTTCTGAGGTCAAGAATAATTCCATCAACTTTCTCAGCCTTCAACTTCATGATCTCAGTTGCCACATCCATAGAGCACCTGTTACCATCTGGCTTTTCAAAATCAGCATAGAATTCAGGTAAGTAGATGTAGCCGAGTTTATTTCCATTCTGATTAACGATTGCACTTCTTGCATAAGTTTCATCCTGGATGATCTCATCTCTAACCAATGAAACCACTTTTGTACTACCATCCGTTTTTTTGATAGTGAGTTTTACTTCAGTTCCTTTATTTCCACGAATGAGTTTAACAGCATCTTCTACTGCGAAACCAGCCAGGTCAACTGCTTCACCAGTTCCTTGAGCAACTTTCAGGAAAACATCATTCAACTGAATTTCTCCATTCTTCCAGGCTGGGCTGCCAGTTACAAGACTAACTACTTTGATAACACCATCTTCTTCTCTAAGCTGGGCTCCTATTCCATAGAATCTACCGCTCATCTGTTCGTCAAAAGCTCTTTTTTCAACCGGAGCAAAATAAGATGTGTATGGATCCATCGATTCAGAAATAGCATTGATGTAAACGTTGAAGCGTTCATGGCCAGTAAACTTGACTTTAAGTCTGTCGAAATTCCGATCCATCACTTTCAACACCCTTATCCTGGCAATTTTTTCTAATTCAGAATCTGATTTATAAGCAGAATCTTTAGCCTTATTGGCTTCACGCTGATCTATCAAATCTGCATAACGTTCCAAAGCGAGATATTTTAAACGTTTACGCCAGGTATCTTTCCTTTCCGACTCACTTGAAGCATACTTTAAATGATCCTGATCGAGTGTCAATTTCTCATTTGAGGTAAATTCAAAGGGCTGAGCCAGTATCTCTTTATATAAAGTGATCACTTCAGGCAATCTTTTTTGATATAGCTCATTCACTGCATTGAAGAATCCGATCTGACCATTGTTGATCTCATCATCAACAGAAGTTTCGAATTTTTTCAATGAGTTGATATCGGCAAGCGTAAAAATGTTTTTATCCGGATCCAGATCATCGATGAATTTTTTGAAGACGATCTTGGAAAAAGCATCATTTATATTTTTGGGGCTGTAGTGCCTTTCTTTTAAAAGCGTGGCAACAGACTTCAAAATCTTTTCCTGCCTTGCTGCGTTATTATTGTCATCACTACCCCATGATTTGAATCCAAAAAATAAACCACAGATCAGTAGAATGCCAACAAGGGCTAATCCTTTTTTGCTCATCATAAAATGCGAGATTTTTTTCATTCCCTTCAAAAATAATGTAAAACCACCTCGTGCTCTTACATACCATCCTTATTAACAATCTTTTGCCCGAAAAGATTTTGCAAGGAAATAAGATGTTACTAACGGTAGAGTCTGGACGAGGAAAGCCGCAAAAGTTTACTTCTAAGAATTAAATTGATGTGAAAGAAAGTTTGTTTCAACTCAGTTTTCTGCTATTTTTGCGGTCCATAAATACGGAGGGTGTAGCTCAGTAGGTTAGAGCGACAGATTGTGGTTCTGTAGGTCGTGGGTTCGAAACCCATCATTCTCCCATCAAAACCTTGTAAATTTTACAAGGTTTTTCTTTTAAACTTATACTATGAGTTTTTGGCTATTAACCATTCCGTTAATTTCTGCTTTTATTGGTTGGTTCACGAATTGGATCGCTATTAAAATGCTTTTCCATCCCCGTGAGCCAAAGAAAATCTTAGGTATTACTTTTCACGGCATCTTTCCAAAAAGACAGCAACAATTTGCGGAAAAACTTGGTAGGTTAGTAAGCCATGAACTGCTCTCATTCACCGATATAGAAGCAAAGATCACCGATCCAAAGAATCTGGATAAGATCATGCCTATGGTTGATGAACACATTGACAAATTTCTAAGAGTGAAGCTGGCAGAGGCAATGCCAATGATAAGTATGTTTATTGGGGACAAAACAATTAACCAGCTGAAAGAAGTTTTTTTGAAGGAGATGCAGGAGCTTTTTCCTGTGATTATGACTAATTACATGGGTACTCTTAAGGATCAACTTGATCTGGAGAAGATTGTTATTAACAAAGTCGCTTCTTTTTCATCGGATAAGCTTGAAAGCATTTTGAACCAGATTATGGCTAAGGAGTTTAAGTTTGTTGAGATCATTGGGGGTGTGCTGGGGTTTATCATCGGATTACTCCAGGTACTTATCACCTTACTAACCAACAGTTAATTTACCCGAAATCATTAGCTATACACCGAGTACACCGAACCTATCTGACAGGCATAGTGTTATTTTGCCACTGGTACTTATAAAACATTTCTGTTTATACATGGTACCCGAGGTTTGTGCATCTAAACGTATAAAATAAATACATGAGAAGAATTCTCGCTCTCGCAGCATTTTGTTTAATTCTAAGCTTAAACCTTGCTGCCCAACCTGGAGCCGGACGTGCCGGAAATTTTACCAGTATGAATGCCGGACATATTTACGGTAAAGTAGTTGATGCAAAAACCAATAAAGGAATTGATGGAGTTTCATTACAACTTAGCGGTAACCGTTTCGATAGTGTTAACCGTAAAATGGTTCCATACACATTAAGGGCTGCAATCACTCAACCTAACGGTGATTTTGACTTTGACCAATTGCCGGTAATGGGTAATCTTACTTTGAGAGTAACCGCTATAGGATATAAGGATACCATCCAAACCATCAATTTTGGATTTGGTGGTGGAGGAAGAAGAACAGGTACAGTTGGTGGCAGCACAACTCAACAACCAACTCCTGCTGCAGATCCGGCATCGGCAATGCTGAATATGATGAACATGATCGACAGAGATCTTGGTAACATCAAATTACAGCCATCAGAAACCACTTTGGAGAACGTGACGGTAACTTCTGTTAAGCAGTTATTTGAGATGGGTGTTGACAGAAAAATATTCAACGTTGACAGGAACATTGTAAGCCAGGGACAAACGGCTACTGAAGTAATGAAGCAAATTCCTTCGTTGAGTGTAGATATTGATGGTAATGTGACCATGAGAAATGCTACTCCTCAGTTGTTCATTGATGGAAGACCTACAACGCTAACTCTTGATCAGATTCCGGCAGATATTATTGATAGAGTTGAATTGATCACCAACCCTTCTGCAAGTTTTGATGCATCTGGTGGTAATGCAGGAATACTTAACATCGTTTTAAAGAAGAACAAAAGAGTTGGTTATAACGGAGGTTTGAGATTCGGCGTTGATTCCAGAGGTAAGATCAATACTGGTGGGGATTTTAACCTACGTCAGGGAAAACTGAACTTCTTCCTTAGCGGAATGTATAACCAACGTTTGTCAAAATCAACTTCTAATACCCAGCGCCAAAACTTTGATCAGAAAAGCACCTCCTTTAAGCAAAACAGCACTGGCAGAAACGATGGATCGATGGCTTTCATTCGTGGTGGATTTGATTTTCTTGCAGATAATCGGAACACTTTCACTTTATCAGGAAACTACAACAGAGGGCAGTTCGCTAACATGGAAACTCAGTTGATCGATTCTCTTTCATTAGGATCTGCTCTTTCCAACAGCAACAGAACAACCAATACTGATGCAAATTTTAAAAACTGGGGTTCGCAATTCAGCTACAAGCACAATTTTACTAAAGCAGGACATGAACTAACGGGAGATATCAACTACAACAGCAGCACAAACGATAACATAGGAAATTTCGTAACTAAAACCTACAAGCCGGGAACTTCCACTGCCAAATACGCTGATATTATTCAAAGAACAGCCGGTGGAGGAAAATCTATAAACCTGGTTATTCAAACAGATTACGACAACCCTATTACTGATAAAAAGAAAATAGAATTTGGTGGAAGAGTTCAGATCAGGGATTTTGAAAATTCAAACAACCAATCATTCTTTAACTACACTACCAATACTTATGTAACGCTGCCAAGCATCAGCAGCAACTACATGTACACAGATAAAGTATATGCTGCATACGCAACTTATGGAATCAAAGCTAAGAACTGGAGTTATCAATTAGGACTGAGAGCAGAAAGCTCAGATTATAACGGAAAGATCGCAGGAAAAGATTCTTCTTTCAACGTCAACTTCCCGATCAGTTTGTTCCCTAGTGCCTTCATTACAAATAAAATGAGCGATAAGGAGGATATTCAGTTGAATTATTCAAGAAGAATCAATCGTCCAAATTTCTTCCAGTTAATGCCTTTCATCGATTTCTCAGATCCTCAAAACCTGAATGTAGGTAATGCAGGTCTTAAACCTGAGTTCACTAACTCCTTAGAATTATCTTATAATAACAGTTATAAGAAGGGAGCCAATTTTCTTGCAAGTGTATTTGCTAAGTACAATACAGATCTGATCACTCGTTATCAATACAAAGCTCCAAGTCCGCTTGAGCCTTCTGACAGCGTAATATTCAACACTTATGCAAATGCTAACGAGAGTTTCACTTATGGAATTGAACTCACCAACCGTATGCCTGTTATAAAAAATTGGGATCTTACAGTTAACCTCAACATATTCAATTCACAGATTAATGGAAATATTCAAGGTCAGGAACTCAAACAACAACGTACTAGTTGGTTTGTAAAAGTGAATAATACAGTGAAATTGCCAAAAGGATTTACTATTCAGTTGTCAGGTGATTACTACGCTAAAACTGTTCTTCCACAAGAAGGTGGACGTGGTGGTGGAAGAGGTGGACAAGGTGGTGGTGGAATGATGTTCGGTGGTGGACAGCCAGTTACTGCACAAGGTTATATCTTACCTCGTTACAGTTTCGATATTGCGGTAAGAAAAGAATGGCAGTTAAAAGGTGGCAACACACTTTCTGCAAACCTTGCAATGAATGATTTCTTGAAAACCCAGAAATTTGGAACACATTCTGAATCAATTTACTTCATCCAGGATTCAGAAAGAAGAAGAGATCCACAAGTGCTTCGTTTGAACCTTCAATGGAGGTTTGGCAAGTTCGATGCAAACTTATTCAAGCGTAAGAACAACAGGCAAGAAGATGGTGATACTGGAGTTGTTGGTGGAATGTAATTAGCCAGAACTCAAGTACTACTATACAGCTTCTTTGGCAAATTTCTCTTGAGCTTGACGAAGGACACTCTTGTATTGAACAAAACTATGCAGCATATAAAAGTCTCGATTGCTCGGGACTTTTTTTTTAATCATTTTTTCCTTGGAGCATTGGTACAAAAGAGAATTGCTCAAAGGCTTCTTCAGTCCATGTACCATCTTCCAGTTTTGTAATTCGCAGCATTCGTTGAACATTGTCTTCATCCAAAGGAATTACCATTGCCCCACCCACTTTCATTTGAGTAATCAGCTTTGGCGGAATAAATGGTGCTGCTGCTGTGATGATCACTTTATCAAAAGGTGCATAAGACTGTAAACCTTCAAAACCATCACCATAAAAGAACTTGATGTTTGGGTATTTATTTCTGAACACAAAGTTCCTGTGCTTATCGTATAACTTCTTTTGCCTTTCAATAGTGAAAACCCTTGCTCCCATTTCTGCCAATACAGAAGCCTGGTAAACACTTCCTGTTCCAATCTCAAGCACCTTTTCATTCGGCTTAATATTCAATAACTGAGTTTGGTAGGCAACAGTGTAAGGCTGTGAAATGGTTTGACCTTCACCTATCGGAAAAGCCCTGTCTTCGTACGAAATTTTATCAAATGCTGAATCTAAAAAATAATGACGAGGAATATTATTGATCGCATTCAGCACATGCTCATCAGAAATGCCTTTGTCTCTCAACAGCTGAATAAGCTGTTTTCGTAATCCTTTGTGCTGATAGGTATCTTCAAACTTCCGCAACATGGTACAAATGTAGCTTTTGGCAACAGTGATGAAAGCGTTGTGCAAATAAAAAAGCTGTGAAGAAGTTCCTCACAGCTATTAGAAGAGGGTATCAAGCAATTTCTCTTTACTTACTTGCTGATGTTCTGCAATTGCTGCCAGTATTGAAGAAAGCGTTCCAATTTTTATCGGATTATGATTGGGAATTGTGATGTGATGTTCTCCCTTGACGATAGTTGTTAGTCTAATATGACTTCCTGTTTGGCGTGTTACAACATAATTATATATTTGCTTAGTAGCTTAATTAGTTGTTGTGCACTAAGATCTCTTGGAATTTTCTTCATCCAGCGAACACTTCATCTTTTACATAGTGCATCCGTACGATCCGCTGCTTATCGTCATCAAAATGGCACTTTACAGCATCCTTAATTGCTTCTTTTAATGATTCAAAGTTTTCAGCTTCTGTAAATATTGATTCATTCAAGGCTTTTGCAGTAAAGCCACCTTCATCGCTTTCCTCAACAATAAAAATCAACTCACTCATATCTCAAAGGTTTTATCAAATCTACAAAAAAGCTGTGAAGAAGTTCCTCACAGCCCAATTCGTGTAATTAGTGCATTTCGACCAATTCGTGTTATTTCAATTTCATATCAGTAATAATATCATTGATCTTCTGCTGCAACTCAGCATGTTTCGCATCATATTCATCTCTACTGCTCAGTTTTGTATTCACACTAAAATAGAATTTGATCTTCGGTTCAGTTCCACTTGGTCTTGCTGAGATCTTTGAGCCATCCTCCAGTACAAATTGCAATACGTTACTCTTAGGTAACTCTATACTCCACTCATCTCCCGTTTGGAGATTCTTTCCTTTTTGCAACTGGTAATCTAACAGTTGAGCAACTTTAACTCCGTTGATTGTTGTAGGTGGATTTTTCCTGTAACCTTCCATCATCTCAGCAATTTCCTTCTGACCATTCATGCCTTTCTTGGTAATGCTGATAAGACTTTCAAGATAGAAACCATATTTAATATACAGCTCTATCAGTTTATCAAACAAACTTTTACCTTTCTGCTTTTCAACAGCAGCCATCTCACATAACACCGCTACAGCACTAACAGCATCTTTATCTCTTGTTCCGCTGCCGATCATCAAACCAAAGCTCTCCTCTCCTCCAACGATATAATTTTCTTTGCCTTCTTTCTCACGGATCATTTGTGCTATCCACTTAAACCCTGTGAGTACCTGGTAACAAGAAACACCATTTTGTTTCGCCACTTCGTTGATCATATCTGTGGTTACAATTGTAGAAACCACCATATCATGCTTCTTAGCCAACCCTGCAGCAATTCTAGATTCTATCACATAAGTAAATGCAAGTACTGCTGTCTGGTTACCATTCATCAGTATCCACTCACCCTTGTGATTTTTCACACCTATTCCAACTCTGTCAGCATCCGGATCAGTTCCTAGCAGAATATCAGCATTTAGTTCCTGGGCTTTCTTTAAGCCGATGCTCATTGCTTCACTCTCTTCCGGGTTTGGATAAACAACGGTTGGGAAGTTTCCATCAGGAGTAGCCTGTTCTTCAACTATCGTTACATTATCAAATCCATATCGCTTCAACACATCAGGCACAAGCATGATACCGGTACCGTGTATAGGTGTGAAAACAATTTTAAGATTATGCTGCACAGCAATCACTTCCGAAGCAACACTCAATCCTTTCACCATACTCAAATAAGCATCATCCATTTCCTTACCCATCAAACTAATGTTGGCTTCTCCTCCACTCCACTTCACTTCATCAACACTGGTGATAGCCTCCACTTCTTTGATCACATTTTTATCATGAGGCGGCACCAACTGTGAACCATCATTCCAATAAGCCTTGTAACCATTATACTCTTTGGGATTGTGCGATGCTGTACACATCACACCTCCGTCAAGTCCTAAATATCTTATTGCAAAACTTAATTCAGGAGTCGGACGTAACGCCTCAAACAGGAACACCTTTATACCGTTTGCTGCAAAAACATTAGCAACTGTCTCGGCAAAAAATCGGCTGTTGTTTCGGCTGTCATGACCAATAGCAACTTTGATTTCCTTATCGCCATGTGTTTTCTTCAGATAGTTTGCAAAACCCTGGGTTGACATACCAACCGTGTACTTGTTCATACGATTGGTACCCACACCCATAATACCACGAAGCCCACCTGTACCAAATTCCAGGCTTTGATAAAACGAGTCTGCCAGTTCTTCCTGCGATAAATTCTTTATGGCTTCTTTCGTTTCAGCATCGTAGTTACCATTCAACCAAAGATTTACTTTTTCCTGAATTGCAGCATCCATATTTCGAGTTTTCAGTTTTTGAGTTTATAGTTTTTGATACCAGCTTTAGTCTTTCATGGAATCTTTCGTTGCGTCGCAATCACTTCATCGTTCCGATCAATTTGCCACAAAGACACAAAGGCTCAAAGTTGTACAAAGTCTTAGTGATGCTCGGTGTCTTAGTGCCTTCGTGGCATAAGCCAGCAAGTTTACGACAAATCAAGCCAATTACAATTTACTGCCGTATGTTTGGGTATATGAAGTTGACAGTTGACAGGTGGCAGTTGACAGTACTGATTTTACTATGTTCTTTTATTTCTTTTGGGCAGGATACGCAGCAGATTTCACCCGATAGCCTCAAAAATAAACCTACTGTTACTATTGAACAGGCATTAGCAGTAAGGGTTAGGCAAGATTCAATTCCAGCATCCAGCATCGAGCATCCAGTTAACAAAAAACGCATCCGTCTTCTCGCCATAGGCAATCTTGCAGCTTATACAGGCTCCATGACTGCTCTTTACCAGATTTGGTATAAAGATTATCCTCAAACACATTTTCACTTTTTCAACGATAGTAAAGAATGGTTGCAAGTTGATAAAGCGGGTCATGCTTACAGTGCTTACGTTGCCAGTCGTGCTTCAATGGAAATGTGGCGTTGGGCAGGCATGAAGCGAAAACAGCGTATCTGGATCGGCGGAATGAGTGGAGCAGTTTATCAAACCGTTATTGAAACCTTAGACGGCTTTAGTGCAGAATGGGGATGGAGTTGGAGCGACTTTGCAGCCAATATTGCTGGCAGCGGTTTATTGGTAAGCCAGGAACTGCTTTGGGATGAACAAAGAATCACACTCAAATTTTCTACCCACCATAAAAGCTATCCCAAAGGTGAATTGGCAGAAAGAGGAAGTCAGTTATTCGGAAAAAGCTTTGGTGAGCGAATTTTTAAAGACTACAATGCCAATACCGTTTGGTTGAGTGCTAATCTGAAGTCGTTCTTAAAAAAATCAAACTTACCACCTTGGTTAAATATTGCTGTTGGTTATGGTGCAGAAGGTATGTACGGTGGTTACGATAATCTCTGGAAAGACAAAGACGGAATATCGCACAGCAGAACAGATATTCCCCGTTACCGTCAATTCTATCTTTCTCCTGATATTGACTTCACAAGGATCAAAACCAAAAGCAAGGCTCTCAGAATTACACTTTACGTACTGAACAGCTTTAAATTCCCTGCACCCTCACTTGAGTTGAGCCAGGGAAAGCTAAAAGCAAACTGGATACACTTCTAGCCTACTCTTTTCCACCAGCACCCCTGAACTGGTGAATTGTTTCTTTAAACAGCACATTGAAAGTAGTGAGAGAACCGTAAATCATGGTAATGTACTGCTGTAGATCAACTTTGTCTTCATCTGTCAAACCTTTGTGGGAGTTGATCTTCTGTTCAATCAATCTTAACCTGTCTCTTACCATCACGATCTTGTGAAAGAAGGTATCAATTGGGATTTCTTTCGGCTGAAGAGATGAATCAGAAGGTTTCAAGATCATTACGCCATTATTCCATTTGCCAGCCATAGGTACAAGCTGAATATCGTGCAAACGTTGATCAAGAATATTCTCCAGAGCCCTTTCTATATCAGCCAGTGTAATTGATGAAGCGGTTTGGGTTTCACCTTCTGTTTTTTCAAGCACTTTAAAGTCGTAATCCTTTGCTAAGCTTTTGGTTCCATTCTGAGATTTGAACCAGATGATATAAAATTCACTAGCCACATCTACCACTACTCCTTTTCCAAAATGCGGATGATCTATTCTTGAACCGATACCAAGATTTTCCATGAAGGCGAAATTATTGGGTTTATCACAAAGAAGCAAAGGAGACAACGCAGAGGCAGAAGATTAGTTGTTAAGCACTTCCCTGCCAATAATTGGACAAAAGATTTACCTGGTGATGTATTTATGGAAATTGGCAAAAATATTATCTTTAAACTACTAACAACTGACCAGGCTTTACTACCTAATGGCATTACCCTGATTTCCAGCTTCCTGCGAATTACCTACTAATTGATTTAATCAAGTTAAAACCTTCCTTATGAAAAAAAGGATCCTAGTTATTTTATGTGTGCTTGCTGCACATTTAGCCATTTCGCAGCAAGGAACACTATCTATACAACATAATCCTTCAAGTCTTAATCAAAGTGACGGTGATATCGCCTGTAGGATAGTTGTAAATTATAGCTTGTATGCTAAGGACAAGAGCCTGCTGATGGACCTTACCTGGACTGTAACAACTGGTGATTACTTAATAGCTCAGCAGAAAAAATACACTCGGCAACAGCTTGGTGCAGATGTGTTCTCCCAAATACAGATACAAAAAATAATACAGTGTGAAGCTGATGTATTTTACCAGGGAGCAAAGATTGGTAGAATTGATTTTGATGGTAGTACCTGTAGTAATTCAACAAATAATAACCCGGGAGTTTGTACAGGACAACCTGTAGAAGTAGGAAATGATAATGAAAAAGCCAGGCAATTTCCAGGAAAAAATATTGGTGAATTAAAAAAGATCTGGCAAAACGTTCAATTCAGCAATTTCAGAATAAAGAGTAGCAATACAGGTAGTAATGTACCGAGAATATGGAAACCATATCCGTTAGTGAATGATGCAATAAAAAAGTTTGAAGGAGGAAAACCCACTACAGAAACGAAAAATCAAAATACGGGAACTTCAAAGAGCACATCTACTGGCATTAACAACCAAACATCCAGTTCATCATCAAATGACGGTTCGAATAACCTTACTATAATCAAAAAAAATGAAAAGAAAAGCGAAGATGCTGAAACAATAAAGCTACAACAGGCAATAAATGAAAGTAACCGTAGGAAAGAAGAGGCCTATAAAAATCTTGAGGCATCTACTACAAGTTTTATAAACGGGTTAAATGTAGTTTTTGGCAATCGTGAAACAAGAGCTGAGAGGGAGGCAAGACTAGTTGATGAAGAAAAAAGAAAAGAACTTCGTAGGGAAAATACCGAAAGAGGAATTAATCACAGAAAAGACGCCGCAATAGCAGAAACGGCTGAATTGTTTGATAATATTAAACCCTCAGAGACAGAATTTAAAAATGCAACAGTCATTCACTATAACCAGGCAGCATGGGATGTGCCTTTGACTGTTTATTCAAAGCCCGAAACGCAGTTTACTTACTCTGCCAGTAAAAAAGGTGGAAATTATACATTGAATGACATGATTGCATTATTAGGTTCTCCAATAAGTGATATTGAACGGATCTGCTTTAACTCTAAAAACTATAATGCAGAATTATTATCAATCTTAGAGTTAATTGACACATCCTCTTTAATTACTTATGCATCATTACATCATCTATTGTATAACAAGAAAGTTACCAGAAAGGGGCAATTAGAGAATATAAAAATAAAGCCCTCTGATTCGGCGAAGGTGATTGCTGAAGCAGAGGATTTGATACACTACAGACTTTTATATAAATACTTATATCATAATGATATTAAGGCTGGAAAACTAGGTGGAGGCTGGGATTTGGATATCATCAACTTCAATCGTTCTTCTTACAGCCAGGAAGACTTGAATAAAGGAAATAAAGGTGCAATTAATAAGCTACTGATACAAGACAACAAAGTTATCGGCGTTAGCCAAATTGTTGAACGAAGAAATTTATCGCTTAATCTTATTAAAGCAGGCTGGAACTTTTATAAAAAAGTTCCAGGCAGAAAACCTAATCTGAATGAAGCAATGCGATATTTAGGCCCGGTTGAACTTGAAAGAGGTTTTCAAAGAGAGTATGCCGATCTGTATTTAAATGTATTAATGCCTGGAGTTTTTGTGGCTGTGGTGGCAAATGGCTCTACTTCAAAGCTGAGTGTGTATTCCTACAACTCTGCAGTTCCCGAATTAAATACAGCGATAAAAGAAGTCATGCTTTTTAAAAGGGGTAATGCCATTGAAATCATCAATAGGCTTTTAGATACTAACCCTTACAATCCCTTAGCAATAGCACTTCGCATGTTTATTTACGAGGAATTAGGCATGAGAGATAAAGCTGCTGCTGATGAGGAACTATATAGATCTTTAGAAGAATAATAAACCATAATGAAAATGAAAAGACTTTTAACAACCGTGTTAAGTTTAGTTCTGTTAAGTTCATTAGATGCTCAGGATGTAGCGGTATTAAATAAGTTTGGAGGCAGAATAAAAAGCATTCTTGAAAGCTCAAAATCTCAAGTATTCACAATTAAAAATATAGGCAGTTTCAACCTCCCCATTTTTGAATATTGCCCGGGAAATTTTATAGGAGGTATCTACTCATACGAATGTCTGGAAGGAAAAAATATTAACCCATCAATCGCAGAAAAGGGAAGAAACTATTATTGCATTTATTTCAATTTTATTGATAACATAATAAATGACAATACAACTGGGTTAACTACAGTTTACTTTAAAAGGCCTTCTAATATAAGTGATGCAATGATATCCAAGGGAGTTCATTATACATCGTATGCAGAAATTCAGTCCTGCAACCCAGAAGGCGACTTTTATCCAACTTTTGATCTTTCAGATGACCCTACGACACACACTATTGATAAGCTAAATATATTCTTAAATGATAATCAAAAAGAAGAGCTTACATATTTGCTCTTAAAGCTAAAGGGAAATAAAAACCTTACGTTAAAAGACTTTGAGGATCGACCTCATCAAACTTCACCATATAATAAAAAAAGCAGGAATCCTACTCCAACAATTGTCGCTAAAGAATCAACCCCTAATATTGTCTCATTACCTGATAAGAAGGCTAGCATTTCAGGTATAGAAAATCCAAAAGAACAGGAAAAAAAGGTCTCCAGGTCAAAACCAGCAAAAAACACTTCAAAAACGAATCCTGTTATTAATGCTGAACAAAAAGAGAGTCGTATTCAAACTCCTAAAGAAACTGAATCCCAAAATACTACAACATCACAACCTGAGTTTACTATTACCAATCCTAAAAAGAATACCAGCATTTCTATCGGTTTTTCAAAAAATGAAGATGGAGTAACGATAGGATTCCAGGTTTTTAAAGATGATAATCCTATCTCTTTTTTGCCAACAGATTACGCTTTAGTAGAAATCACTTTCTTTGGTAAAGATGTGAAGTTTCATACATTCAATATTACTCAAACACAGCTAGGTGTAGCAGATGGAAACCCAGAAGTGTCTTTAGATAAAACTGAGTGGTCCACATTTTATAAAAAAGCAGTAAACACTAACTGCAAGTTGATAAGTGTAGTAGGTAAAACTGAAAACGGACAAAAAACATTTACTGAAATGTTTACGTTGTCAGACTCTGAAATTAAATTGCTGCAATTACAAATAGCTACTGTAGCTGAAACAAAAAAATCTACAGCTAACCCTGCCAAACAAGTTCAGGTAAACAATACATCAGTAAAGCAACCCGACAACAATAAGCAGGAAAAAGAAATCAGCACCTTAAAATCATTCTTGGATGAAATGAATACAGACAATCAAACTAGCAATACTTCGCAGGAGAAGTCAACTAATTCTGCTGCTGTAACAACAAATAAAACAACTGATAAGCCAGAGACTTCGGCAGCATCTAATTTTTTTACTGTTACTAATTCTAGTGGCATAAATATTTCATTTGCGTTCGCAAAACAGTCAGATGACCAGGTAATAATGAAAATCAGTCTTTCAAAAGATGATCTTCCTTATACCTTTCCCGCAAACAGTTTGGTATCCGAGATCGGTTTGTATAAAAAAGGTGCATTTAAAGTAAATGATCCAATGGTTATAGGTGTAATTAGTAACGCAATGCTAGGTAACAGTAGTTTTATTTTTAAATACAATAAGAAAAACTGGAATTCCTTATATGCAGTCTTTCGAGACGACAAGCCTG
>JANPIB010000136.1:0-13222 GCA_031424775.1 Chitinophagales bacterium
GCCGTTTATAAGTAAACATAAATTGGGTTATGGGACAGCAGATGCTAACGAATGTTCACTAAAATCTTAACGTTAAGTTGGTACGCTTAAGTTCCCAATCCCGTGATGTTTAGTATTTTTGAATCCTTCGCTTGCTTACCATTTTTACTGTCAAGTATGATAGTGGTGATTGCTGATGAAAAAATCGGTAGCTAAACTCGGATTGAATTTTCAAATCAAACTTAGCTGCCTAAACCAGAAAAGATCATCAGATGGCAAATAAGTCTTCAGATACACTGTTTCAACTAATACATTCTTTGCAAAAAGCAGAGAAGCGGCACTTTAAGCTCTACATCAAACGGAATACTTCTAATGCTGATCTGAAGATCATCCAACTTTTTGATGCAATAGACAAACTGGAGGATTATAACGAAACTGTATTGCTGAAACGATTACCTGGTATTCAGAAGCAACAGCTCTCCAACTTAAAAGCTTATTTATATAAACAGGTATTGGCTGCTTTGCGATTGTTGAAGACACACGAAAGCCTCGATCTGCAACTTACTGAGCAAATTGATTATGCTCATATCCTTTATAAAAAAGGATTGTTTCGCCAGGCATTGGCTTTGATTGATAAGGCAAAACAAATCGCCAGGGTAAATCAGAAGTTCAACTTCCTGGTTCCTGCAATTGCACTGGAGAAAAGAATTGAATCGTTACACATCACTCGTAGTTCTGATACAAGAGCCGAAGACCTTTCAAGAGAGTCACTTGAGATCAGCGATCATATTCATTACACAACCATCCTTACTAACCTTTCGCTTCAGCTGTATGGTTGGTATATCAAGTATGGACATTCTTTAAAACCCGAAGATGAACAAACGATCATCGATTTCATGAAGGAAAATGTTCCGGATAATGTTTGGCAGCAAACAGGGTTTTACGAACGCTTGTATTTGTATCAGAGTTACACCTGGTATCATTTTATCAGGCAAAACTTTACGCTATATTACAAGTATGCTCAAAAATGGGTGGATCTTTTTAATGAAGATCCAACAAGGACAAGAATTGAAACAGGGCACTATATCAAAGGACTGCATTACTTAGTGAACTCTCATTTCGTTAATCACCAGATCGAGAAGTCAGCTGAAGTATTACACGAGTTCGAAGCTTTTGCAGCCAGTGAAAGAGTACAGTCAAACGAGAACTTCAACATCCAGGCTTTCTTGTATATCGCCCAGGCTAAGATCAATCATTATTTTATGACGGGTGAGTTTGATGAAGGAGTGAAGTTGATTCCTGAAATGGAGCAAAGACTTAGTCAATATTCATCAATGGTAGATCGGCACAGGGTGTTGGTGCTGAATTATAAATTCGCTACGCTGTTGTTTGGTACCGGAAATTATTCAGGAGCCATCGATTATCTAATGAAGATCATTAATGAAGACAGCGATCTGCGTTACGATCTACAATCTTATGCCAGGATACTGCATTTGTTTGCTCATGTTGAAATGGGAAATCAGGAGCTGGTAAAACATCTTTCCAAATCAGTGTACCGTTTCATGCAACAACTTAAAAGCTTAACCGGAGTAGAGGAGGAGCTGGTAAAATTCCTCAGAAATAAGGTAGAGCTAAAAGGGAGAGAACTGAAGAAAGCACTCGAGAGTCTTCATTCCAATATCAAAGCTTACGAGAAGAACAGGTACGAAACAAGGGCTTTCGCTTATTTCGATATCATTTCCTGGCTGGAAGCAAGGATCAACAACACTACAATGAGTGAAGTAATTACAAAAAAGCACCAGATTTATTTGCAGGAATCAAATCAACAAAAAAAGCAACCAAAATCGGTTGCTTGAGATTATCGGTAAACATTTCTACAATTACATATTTAACCCGAAGGTTTGCTGTATCCAGCCTGTAGCAAATCCTACCACAACCAGCACAACAATTATCAGTAATATGATCCATAAGACCGTACCTGCTGAAGATCTTCTGGTCACATACTTCTTATGATCTTCTTTGGCTCTGCCAAGCTCAACATCGGCGAGAAGCCTTGTTTTTATTAAGTCTCCGGCGTATTTAGAGGTGAAAGTATCAACCTGCACCTGGTTATAAACCACCTGTTCTGCAACGAACAATTCTTGACCACCTTTAGTGTTATAAGCCTGTACGGCGATAGGAAACTGATCCTCTTTAACCTTCATACTGCTGATTTTTAATAAGAAAGCATCACAATTTTTCTGCCAGTACCTTGAAAATTAAGCTTTAGCGTACTTTCTTCTTTCCAGTTCTCTTTTTATCAGGTACAACTCTTTACCAGTTTGACCACTCATGCTGCTGTTTTCCTGTGCTCTTCTCATCAGGTAGGGAATAACATCTTTCATTGGTCCGAATGGAAGATACTTGCTCACGTTATATCCTTCTTTGGCAAGGTTAAAGGTAATGTGATCACTCATTCCAAAGAGTTGAGAGAAATGTACATGAGGGTGGTTGTGCCTGATTCCTTTTTGATCCATCAGATGAGCACCAAGTAAATTACTTTTTTCATTGTGAGAGCCGATACAAACAGCAATTTCTTCTATATTCTCAATGCAATAAGCAACTGCGGCGTCGTAATCTCTGTCACTGCTTTCTTTATCTGGTTGAATTGGAGAAACATAGCCTTTGTCCATAGCTCTTGCTCTTTCTCTTTCCATGTAAGCACCTCGGACCAGTTTTTCACCAAGGATAAACCCTTGCTCTTTTGCAATTCGGTGAGATAGTTTCAGGAAATCAAGCCTGTCATGGCGATAGAGCTGAATTGTATTATAAACCACTGCATTCTCTGTGTTGAACTCCACCATCAGTTCCATTGCCAACCTATCTATCGGATCCTGGATCCACGTTTCTTCGGCATCAATCATCACCCCAATGCCTTTCTCTTTCGCCACTTCACAAATACGATATAGTCTTTCTCTCACCCTGTTCCATTCTTCTGTCTCCAACTCATTATCATGAATACCGCTTCTAAGTCTTGGAGCTTCATGTAAGGTTTGTAGCAATCCAAATCTTGCTAAACCGGTAATCTTAATGCTGATGTATGGAATATTTGGCTGTGTTGCTGCGTAATGAATGTTTTTGATGAATTGCTCACAAGCCTTATCGAATTCAGCTTCACCTTCTTTTCCCTCAACTCCATAATCCAGGATCACCTGCACATTATATTTTCCAAGTTTTTCAGCAGCCGGTTTGGTTTCTTCTAAAGTTTCTCCGCCAACGAATTGTTTAAAGATCGTGTTGCGAATAAGCTTATCAACGATTGGCAGTTTCCCTCTTACAATCAAAGGAGTAACTCTTGTTCCTAAACTTACCAACCACCGGTAACCCATAGTGCCAAACAATGTTTTAGCCTGTTTGAGTTCTTTTTCCGTTTTGTATTCAAAGGCATTTTGGGTGTTGTCGAAAGAAAGGTTCATCGTCTCATGTACTTTTATACTAACAAGTGTTCGGCTGCGAATATCGGCAGAATTGGCTATCTAAAAAACTATGCTTAATCAGAAGTGTAGCTAACATGCAAACTCCTGTTTCCGAGTTCACTCAGCATATATTTGCACCAAATTTTACAGATGGAAGGCAAGAAAGTAAGTACCAGCTTTACGATAATGAACGAGATCGTTCTACCGAACGATACCAATATATTCGGAAACCTGATGGGTGGCAGATTGATGTACTGGATGGATATTGCAGCAGCCATTGCTGCCGGAAAACATTGCAATGCACCTGTTATGACTGCTTCGGTTGATAATATCAGTTTTAAAACACCGATAAAGCTGGGAAATGTGGTGCATATTGAAGCCCAGATAACCAGGTCGTTCAACACTTCAATGGAAGTTCATCTGAAAGTTTGGGGTGAAGATCCGTTGCACCAGTATCGCTATGAAAGCAATGAGGCATTTCTTACGTTCGTGGCTTTGGATCCAAACCGTAAACCCAGACCTGTTCCTCCTGCCTTGCCCGAATCTGAAGCCGAAACAAAATTGTATGAGGGTGCTCTAAGAAGACGCCAGCTTCGCTTGATCCTGGCTGGTAAAATGAAACCCGATGATGCCAGTGAATTGAAAGCCCTGTTCATAAAAGAATAATTGTAGTCTATGTCAGTAGCAGAGTTGTTAGGCTATGTAGCCTCTGTATTGCTTGCGATCTCACTTTCAGTTAATGGTGAGCTGAAGTTTCGTTGGGTTAATTCGCTTGGCTGTATTGCCTTCATTACTTATGGCGTGATGATCAATGCTTTTCCGGTTACGTTAACGAATGTTGTGTTATTACTTATCAATGCTTACCAGCTAACAAAATACTACAGAACAACTGAAGACTTCGACATTGTTGAGTTTACGGCAAATGAAAATATCATTGCGAAGTTCTTAGCGTTCCACGACAAAGACATTCAAGCTTATTATCCCGGTTTCAAATTGAGCAGTGAAACCAATGACATCAGATTCCTGGTATTACGGAATATGACCATTGCCAACATTTTCATTGCTACACTTCAAGCTGATGGAAAGGCTTATGTAAAGATCAACTACACCATTCCTAAATACCGTGACTTTAAAGTAGGTACCTATGTTTTTAAGAAACGAAGTGACTACCTGAGATCAGCAGGAGTGAAGGAGATCGTTTATACTTCTGTGGCTCATAATGGTCATGCTGATTTTTTGAAACGCATGGGTTTTGTACAACAGGAGGAAAGAACAGTAAAGGTTTTGTGAGCAGAAGTTGGTAACTCCGATTTGGCTTTCGTTGTGTCAGACTGCTCCCGACTCATTCGGGACTCACTTGTAGGTTCTGTACGTTACTCAACAAACGTGTCCTCACCGAACGAAATATTGAATTAGCAATTTCAGTAAAATAGTGATACCTACTGATAGGAAAATTAGGGCATTGATTACTTTGCCCCCTGTTTAAAAAGCATGTCTCTCACCTTATACAAATAAGTAATGCCTAAGAATAGTATTACCACTGTATTAAAGTACTGGTTGGAAATAAAGGAGGACGAGATAAAATGGCATTCAGGACATCCATTTGTTAAGTCATAGATGCACAGCAACGATGCTGGAACTATAATACAATAGGTTCCTAAGAAAAAGTCATAAATATATATAAGTGTTTTCGGAAGCTTTAAAAAAACAATCACTATGGAAATCATCTCGAAAAGGGTCATGAAATAATAAAAGGAATTGAGATGATGTTCATTAATAAATTTTATAGATGCAAATTTGAAATATTTAATACTAAAATCAAGAATATGATTTATAAAGAATATTAGAAAAAAAGTACTGAATATGACTTTAATTGAACTTTTCATTAGCTACGGATAACGAATAAATGTTGCCCTCGGTGGTTAATATAAATACATCATTGTTATTAGATCTGACATCTAAAATAGATTCATTGTTACTAAGACTAAATGCAATACTTGAAAGATAAATGAAGTTATATTTTTGGTAAACGTCAATAAATTCATAAGGTTTTTTGTCTTTATTATAATGAATGAAATCAGAGCGGATAAATACAAAGTCATCGTTTGAACTTAATGAACTGTGTATGTAAGCTTGCTCAATTTCTGGTTCGTATTTCGTGAATTGGCGACCAGATATAGGGTCTGTTACGGTGAACGATTTGTATGGAATGAACTTGTATTTAGCTTGGGTTGTAATTGTTCTTGATCTGCCATCATTCACATTAATTAAAGCAAGCACATCATACAACTGAAATAAATAAGCAATTGTATCTTTTGAATAATTATAAAGCAATCCTTCTGTATAAGGACTGTAGCAGTTTTTATCTACATCTTTAAGATAGGGTTGTATAAACGAGGTAATGTCAAATAAAACTTTACCAGAACCGTTTTTAATTGCATGATGATTCCTTATCTCATTTATCTTTTTTGGAATAGTATCAGTGAAATAGTAAGTATTGTTATAGGTAATGATATTTCCACCAAAAACTTTCATCTGCTTTTTTTGAATAAAGTTGTTATTTATGTATTGGTATAAATTTTTGTCAGATGCTGAAAAAAAGTTAAGAGTATCATTGTTTTTAAAAGCAGTGTATATGCTTTCATATGGATAAGTTTTAATTACTGCCTTGTTGTATAAATGATGTAGTACGGTTTGAGTTTCTTTAAACAAAAATAAATTGCTATCAACAATATCAAAACGGAAAGCTCCATTGCAGGTATCTTTCGGTTTAAATGTTAGGTTTGATTTTACTGTTTTTTTTTGAGGGTTCGGATTGGAGAATTTTTCTGTTTTGTATACAGCAGAATTTTCTTTTTTTAATGATGATTTCAAATAAAAAAAACCTGCGAGAATTAAAAGAATCGCAATAATGAGGATAAGGTTTTTATTCATTCTTAAAGATTGAGAAAAGGTTCTTCAAAGTTGAAGAACCTTTTTTAGCGGTAATTAACTAAAACCAGTCAATAGTAACAACATCTGGACCTTCCCCACCAATTACTTTTACTGCTGTAGAAGATCCACCTCTTTTTTTATGAGCATCAATTTCTTTTGTTGTTCCCTTTTCTGTAACCTCTACCATACAACTGCTACCAGTACCTGGACAGATAACAACCAGCTTTCTTTCTCCCGAACTTGCACCATTTAAAATAGGCATTTCAATAGATTCTTGCGAGTTGAAGGATTGATCAAATAAATTGGCATCAACATCGTAGAATTGACCGTCTTCTGTAGTAATAGTTGCGATTTCTTCGGGGTCAAAAGACATAATCGCAAATACTGTCACTCCTAAGAGTGCAATCAAAAGTAGTTTTGGCATTTTGTTTCTTTTTTTCTACCGGTTGGTGTCCTCACCAAACGGAACACTAATTTATTATTTCTGTTAGCGATTCCACCTCTTGTAGATCTTGTTCTTTATTTACTTGCCTACCAAATTTAAGACAGAAATAGAACGAGACTCCGATGAATGCTGCAGCATTTATAACAAAGAACAATTCACTGCTCTCCACAATTAAAATGTATATAAGAATTAAAGAGGGAAATAATAAAAAGGACATGATTCTTAAAGATTTATCAAATCTGATTGTTTCCGATAGGTTTAAAAATATCGTCAATGAAGATAAACACATGATGAATGTTGCATACAAGCAACCAACAACGAACAAAATAATTCCCTGACCCCCGTCATGTGTATTTGGGCTTGGTCGGTAAATGAGTAACAATAATACAATGGAGATTATCCAACTAATAATAGCTACTCTTACAAGTATTATGAAAAGTTGCTTAAGCATGCATTTCTATTTCACCGGATAACCTTTATCTATCCAATCAGTTTTTAAGTTCTTCGGAAGGTTCAGCAAAAAGTAATTGGTGAACTTCTGCTCTTTTAAAAGTGAGATCGCTGGTCTAACATTAGGGCAATGTTCAAAAGGGCAGCAACCACAGTACAAAACGATCTTTGTAGTCTTGGATAGTTTCGACAGCTGTGTTTTAAATTTCTTTACGTTCTCCGTTTCTTTTGTTGAGCCGATATCAATAGAATTTGGGATCAAAGCACCTGGTCCTACGCTAACGATTGTAGGAATGTTCTTGCCAGACTTTATTGTTGCCGCTAAGGTTGCAGGCTCCATCAATTGCTTTGCCGTCCAGTTAATTGGAGTTTGGGCTAAGAGATATAAGACAGGAACTAAGAGTGCAACGGCAAATACAAATTTCGACTTCATAGCTCAAAGGTAAGCACAGATGCAATCGTTTCCGAACGTATCCCGAAGTATCGGGACTTCGCTTTGCTCAGCAAGGCTATGCAGCACAAGAGTGCGACGCAACGGATGTTCAATTGAAATCTGAACGCTGGTGACCCAAAATGCCTTTTCAGCATTGAAAATCACATTCGTTTCGTAAAGCTTATTCAGCTATTTTTGCCACCTCTAAAAACGAAGAATTAATGCGTCAAATAGCGTTCAGAGAAGCCATTCGTGAAGCAATGAGCGAAGAAATGCGTAGGGATGATCGTGTGTTTTTGATGGGTGAGGAAGTGGCTGAATACAATGGTGCCTACAAAGTTAGCCAGGGAATGCTGGCAGAATTCGGTGCAAGACGAGTGATTGATACCCCTATCGCTGAACTTGGATTTGCTGCAATAGGTGTTGGTGCTGCTCAAAACGGACTAAGACCGATCGTTGAATTCATGACCTGGAACTTTGCTGTTTTGGCAATGGATCAGATACTGAACACAGCGTCAAAAATGCTGGCTATGAGTGGTGGACAAGTTGGTTGCCCGATCGTTTTTCGTGGTCCGAATGGAAGTGCAGGTCAGCTTGGTGCACAGCACTCTACGGCTTTTGAAAGCTACTATGCAAACATTCCGGGATTGAAAGTTATTTCTCCGTCGAACGGATATGATGCTAAAGGTTTGTTGAAACAAGCGATCCGTTATGAGGAAGATCCGATCATGTTCATGGAAAGTGAAGTGATGTATGGCGACAAAAGTGAAGTGCCTGAAGAAGAATATTATATTGAACTGGGTAAGGCAGAGGTAAAGAAACAAGGTAAAGATGTAACGATCGTTTCTTTTAATAAAATGATGAAGGTGGCACTTGGTGCTGCTGCTGAATTAGAGAAAGAAGGCGTTAGTGCAGAGGTGATAGATCTGCGAACAATTCGTCCGCTGGATTGGATGACGATTCTTGAAAGTGTAAAGAAAACAAACAGGCTGGTGATTGTTGAAGAACAGTGGCCAATGTGTTCAATCAGCTCAGAGATTGCTTACAGAATTCAGAAGGAAGGTTTCGATTACTTAGATGCACCTATAAGAAGAATTACAAGTGCTGATGCTCCGATGCACTATGCCCCAAATCTAACTGCAGCTGCAGTTCCTGATGTGCCTAGAACAGTTAAGTTGGTGAAGGAAGTAATGTATATGAAGAAGTGAGGCTTGATGCTTGATTCTGGATGCTGGTATTGAAGTTTTGAAGAGCTTAATAAATGAAAATCCTGTTGTTAGACAGGATTTGTTATTTGCTGCTGAGATTAGGAAAACTTTGTATGTGGTTTTGGTATATTTGAGATATGAAAGCCTTGTTGATAAAGCCAAGAAATAGTACTGAGTTTAAATTCATTGCTGATCTTTTAAATAAGCTTGGGGTAGGAGCATCTTCTTTGTCAGCCGAAGAACTGGAAGATATTGGTCTATCTAAGCTGATGAAAAAAGTAGACAAGACTAAACGAGCTAGCAGATCAGAAGTGATGCGAAAACTTGCATCATGAAGGTTGAATTCTCTAGGAAATTTTCTCAAGATCTTGATAAGATAACGGTAAAATCCGTTAAGCAATCGCTTATAAAAATTATAGAATTTCTAGAAAAAGCGGATACTCTCGAAAACTTTCCAGGCATAAAAAAACTCAAAGGACATCGATCTGCTTACCGAATTCGAATCGGTGATTACAGGTTGGGTTTGTTTTATGAAAAAGGCATAATCTTACTTGCAAGGTTTTTAAACAGAAAAGACATCTATAAATCTTTCCCCTAGAAAGTCTTAAGCTTATCTGCCGTACAATTTATTGATTGCTTCAACCCTGTTGCTTACGTGAAGTTTTTCGTAAACGTTATACACGTGTTTACGAACTGTCTCCTGGCTGATGCCGAGTTCTGCTGAGATCTCTTTGTAGAGTAATCCCTTTGCAAGGTGTTCTAGGATTTCTCTTTCTCTTGGTGAAAGTTCTTCAATGCCTTTATCTCTTTTCGCCTGGAAAGTTGTTACTACTTTTCTTGCAATCTGGCTACTCATTGGTGCACCACCTTCGTAAAGTTCTTTAATCGCTTCAAGCAGTTTAAGTGGTTGCGTTTTTTTGAGGATATACCCACTTGCACCTGCTTTTAGTGCATCAAAGATCTTGTCGTCATCTTCGTACACAGTACACATCAGGTAAAGGACAGAAGGCTGTAACGGCTTGATCTTTTTTACAATGTCGATCCCTGTAAGTGTTCCGCCTAAATTGATGTCCATTAGGACCACATCAGGGAGTTCTGATGGAATATCTTTTATAGCTGATTCGGCAGTTTTGTAAGAACCTGCCCACTCATACTGATCATCCAGTTTTAATATTTCTTCTAAAGCATTGAGGATACCCGGATTGTCTTCTACTATTGCAACTCTGATTGACATAAGATGTACAAGGTCTATAAAAACTTAGAATAAGCAAATACTACTTAAAGGTTAGCATTCCCAGCATTCCCGTTCAGCGGTATTTTAATAGTTATCGTGGTGCCATTATTACTCCAAATTTGCATTTCGCCACCAACATGTTCTATTCGCTCTTTCATGTTGCGAATACCATTTTTAAAAGGAAGTATATCGTTGCTGTCGAAGCCTTTACCGTTGTCTTTAATAGTGAATATTAGCTGATCTCGTACCTGCACAGTTAGGTTTACTGCCGAAGCATCTGCATGCTTGGCAATATTGGTAAAGCACTCTTTGATCACCATAAAAATATTCCTTCGATTTTCGCCGCTGATCTCCGTGTTGGGTACATTCTGAGGAATATTAATGCTCAGCTTGATATTATAAGGCTCGAGATAATCTACCATGTGGCTTCTGATATAGGCCAGGAGGTTTGGAATGGTATCATTTTTTGAATTGATAGACCAGATGATCTCGTTAAGATTATTGACCAATTCATTTGCATTGGCAGATATCTTGTTCAACTCATCCTTGTTTTCCTTCTTCACCAAAGCAATCTCACTAAGTAACCGGATCGACGTTAAGCCTGAACCGATATCGTCATGAATTTCTTTTGCTATCCTGTTTCGTTCATCTATTCTTGATGATGCCATAGCCAAAACCTTTTCCAGCTCTTTCTTTTCGTTTTCAAGCTTAAGCTTTTCGATGTCATCAAGGTTTTTCAGTTCTTCTTTTCTTTCTTTTTGACCTAATCCCAGCCTGAAGAAGAAAAGGTTTCCAAGAATGCCGAGGTGATACAAGATCACCCAACCTCCGATTTTCTGTACCAGATATTGCTTTTCTTTTAGAAAAGTGTTTTGAAGAAAAACGAGGAGGATGAAACCAATAAGGCAAAGCAATCCAAAAGCTACATACCTAGACAAAAAACTGTTCCATTGTTGCAAAATAACAGCTGTATACAATGCGATGCACAGTAACAAAATGCTAGTAGCATCAAAAAGGAAGTTATTGAATGAGTATAAGCTATCAGAAAAGCCAATGAAAGGCAGCACACAACAATATGCCATTAAACCAATGATTGTTGTTCTTAATAAGGCAAAGAGGCTGTACTTTTTGGATCGCAAGTCAAGAAAACGAATAATGAAGATGATCTCAAAAATGAAACCGAGCGATTGTAACCAGTTTTGAAAAAAGCCTGAATACTTATGCCACCAAGCCTGGTAGTAATAGTTATTTACAAATAGTACAGCAAAGAAAAGCAGGAATGCCAAGCCAAAAAGACTATGGTACAAGTATTCACTTCTGCGATTAAGATAAAATTTGAGAATGGAATAGCTGAACAGCATAAACATCATTCCTGCCATAAGAATGGTGAGAATGCTGTTGGTATAATTTGGTCGAATGAATTCCTGCAGGATCAAATCATTAACTGCTGTATGATCTGCGATTGTTGGTCTAAACTGTGACCAATTGTAATAGTGAAGCTCTGGTTGAAACAGAAAGTAAAATGTTATTCCTTTTTGTAGCGTTAGTGGAGCTAAAGCGATCCTTGAACTTAATGAAATGGCGTTAAAGGCTTTTCTTTCAGGAATGTATTGCCACTTACTGCTAACACTATCAAATACAAATACTCTTGTATTCACTAGTTTTCCTGGATAGAAATAGAAGGTCTTAGTTGAATCTTCTCCTTTATATATCACTTTCAACAAATACCAACGAGCCTGGTAATAATTATTCTCTCTTACTCCAAGCGACTGGTTTTGAGCAAACGATGATAGCGGAACCCTGTTGATGTCTTCACTTTCAGAAGATGGCTGATAAACCTTTAGCTGCCTGATGATCTTTTTATAGCCCTGTAATTCAGTAATGTTAAACGCTGTGTCTTGCGAGAAAACATTTGAAGCGGAGAATACAAGCAGAAAAAAGAAAATTCGGATGATTAGCTGCATTGCAGGGTAATGAACTATGAAGATATTAAATAAGCAAACACCTATTTCGGAACGTGCAGTACGTACTTTTCTTTGAAGAAGTCTTCTTTAAAGATGTCTTCGATTGCTGCAACCCTTGGTTTTACTCCACTGTCAGAGATTTCCTGGGCTAAGTCTCCACCTTTCAGGCAGATCAGACCGTTTCGTACTTCACCCTGGGTTCCTTTTTTGATTAATGGGTATGCCCAACGCCAAAGATCTTTTAAAGGAGCTACAGCTCTGGAAACAGCAAAATCAAACTTACGGTTCTTTATCTCTTCAGCTCTTATGTGTTGAGTGGTTACATTCGTTAAGCCTATTTCTTCTGCAACACCGTCAACCACTTTCAATTTCTTAGCAATACTATCTACGAGGTGGAATTTTACTTCAGGAAAGAAGATAGCCAAAGGAATTCCGGGAAAACCTCCTCCAGTGCCAATATCAATTACTTCTGCTCCAGCATTAAACTCAACAATGGCAGCTACGCTAAGTGAATGAAGCACATGCTTTAGATAAAGACTGTCAATGTCTTTCCTGGAGATAACGTTGATCTTCTCATTCCAATCTTTGTACAGAGCTTCCAAAGCCCTGAATTGGTCTACTTGTTTGGGAGTGAAGTCTGAGAAGTATTTGAGGATGATATCCATTGTGCGAATTTGGAACACGAATTTGAGACACGAATTAAAGCGAATTACACGAATTACACGAATTGTTCTAAACTCGCCAGCTCTAGCTGGAGAGGACTACTTTGCAGCTTCCAGCTGATTTGATCAGCAATGAACCAAAAGTACAAGAGTGCGACGCAAGAAACGATTCCATGAAAAACTGAAGCCGGCTAACTATTAAACCTCAAACTTCAAATCTAAAATTAACTCCAGGTTTTCTTCGGCTGTTTCCAAAGCACCGGTACAAACAGAACGTAGTAGATGAACATCCAAAGGTCGAACAGAATGTAAAAAGGAAAGAGGTCTGCTTCGTTCAGCTTTTTCATGCTTTTGTACATGACGATTCCCTGGATAATTGCTCTGAAGCTAAAAACGATCAGCGGCAGCCACCATAATTTAAAGAGTACAATGCTTGCTGCCAGTAAAGGCAACATGAG
>JANPIB010000137.1:0-23968 GCA_031424775.1 Chitinophagales bacterium
GCAAAAACCAAACGTTTAGGATCTCTTCTTGCTTTATTATTGAGTACACGAATCAACTGGTTATCTAAACCAAGTCGTTTGGTTAAGCTAACCACATAAGCATACCAATTGGTAATAGGATATTTAGCAATACCACTTTCAATTGCTGCTTTAGCTACAGCAGGTGCAACAGTAGAAAGCAATCGTGGATCAACTGGCTTTGGAATGATATATTCCGGACCAAAGCTCATGTTCTTCTGGTTATAAGCCAAGTTCACAATATCAGGAACAGGCGTTTTTGCCAGCTCTGCCAAGGCTCTTACAGCAGCAAGTTTCATGGCTTCGTTAATGGTAGTTGCTCTTACATCTAAGGCTCCACGGAAGATGTACGGAAACCCAAGTACATTATTTACCTGGTTTGGATAATCACTTCTTCCTGTAGCCATGATCACATCTTTTCTTGCTCCGATTGCAGCTTCATAGCTGATCTCGGGGTCTGGATTTGCCATGGCAAAAACGATTGGATTTTTTGCCATGCTTTTCACCATTTCAGGCGTAACTACATTACCAACGCTTAAACCAATAAACACATCAGCATCTTTCATTGCCTCAACCAATGTGCAATCCGAAGCACGGGTATTTGCAAAACGTGTCTTCTCCTCTTCCAGGTCTGTTCTTCCCTGGTGCAGCACTCCTTTCCTGTCAAACATGGTGAAGTTGCTGTGCTTTGCACCCAAAGCTTCGTACAAAAGCACACAAGCCATTGCAGCAGCTCCGGCTCCATTCACTACAAACTTTACTTTATCTATCTTTTTCTTCTGAAGTTCTAAAGCATTCAGCAATGCTGCCGCAGAAATGATAGCCGTTCCATGCTGATCGTCGTGCATCACCGGTATATTACACACCTCTTTCAGCTTTTGCTCTATGTAAAAGCATTCCGGGGCTTTGATATCTTCCAGGTTAATTCCGCCGAAAGTTGGCTCTAATGCTTTTACGATCTCTACGAATTTTACCGGATCTTTCTCATTGATCTCAATATCAAATACATCAATATCAGCAAATATTTTAAAGAGTACACCTTTGCCTTCCATTACAGGTTTGCTGGCTTCCGGACCAATATCGCCCAAACCCAAAACCGCTGTTCCGTTGGTGATAACGGCAACGAGATTGCCTTTGGCGGTGTATTTATATACGTCCTCAGGGTTTCGAAAAATCTCCATGCACGGCTCTGCAACACCTGGACTATATGCTAATGAAAGATCTCTTTGGGTTTTTGCTTCTTTGGTAGGTACAACTTCTATCTTCCCAGGTCTTCCTTTTGAATGATATTCAAGGGCTTGTTCCTTTCTTAATGTTTTAGATTTTTCCATGGTTCATCTTTTTGGTTCTTCAGCTCCTGTTCTTTTGGAATCGTCTCTTGCTACGCTCAGTTCAAAGTTCCATTTTCATAGCATCAGCTGAACTGTTATTTTCAATCATCTTCTCAGCGTAACACTATGCTTCCAAATCATTGAGCAGCAAGGTTCACGACTTAAAAAGTGGTGCAAAATACAACATAATAGGGCTAAATGCTTTGACCCATTTCTGGTAAACTAAAATTGAAAATCAGCTACTTGTACCACAGATTGATGCTTCAGGTACAATTTGATGTTCTTAAGATACGTGTAAATATGTTTTCGGGAATGTTTCTGCCCGTTTATGCAGCAAAAAGTAAAAGTACCCTGTCAATACTGAACGGAGAACAATTACAATATTCTTCTCCGGCAAACCTTACTGCTATGAGACTTTAGGTAACTAGAGTTTTTTTGACGAATTTCAAATTAACCGGATGGCCAACATTCCAAATAAATCAAGCAGTGAGCAAAAGCCAAAAATGTCTATATTTAGGTTCGAGTCCCACCTAATTATGACAGAAGAATCGATCATCTTTGGCTGTTTGCATAATGATCCTGCATCTCAAAGAGAGTTGTACAACAGGTACAGCCCTAAGATGCTCTCAGTATGTTACCGGTTTGCACAAAGCCGTGAAGATGCTGAAGACATGTTGCAGGAAGGCTTTATTAAAGTGTTTACCCAGATTCATACATTTCAGAATAAGGGTGCTTTTGAAGGCTGGATAAGAAGAATCATCGTTCACACTTGTATCAACTTCCTTAAGAAGTATAAGAAGTTCAACGAAGCTGTTGACTTGGCTAATGCAGGATACTTATCTATAAAGGAAGAAACTATGCCTTCAATAATGCAGGCAAAACAGGTGGTTGAATGTATCAGAATATTACCTGTCGGCTATCGAACAGTTTTAAATTTATATGCAATAGAAGGCTATAGTCATAAAGAGATTGCTGGCATGTTGGATATAGAAGAAAGCACCAGCCGAAGCCAATATACCAGAGCTAAATCAATGTTAGAAGGAATATTGGTTAAGAAAAAGATTGTTGACAAACCAAGTGAGCGTTTCCACCTCGCTACTGTTTTAAAAAGTTGATGTAAGAGCCATGAGTGAATTTTACGATAACGAATTTGAGCGGTTCCTGCAACAACAGGTAAAACAACACCGAATGTATCCCTCGGATGCTGTTTGGAAAGGAATCTACAAACAAGTACACGGCGATAAAAAATGGCCGGGGCTTTATTTTATAGCTATCCTTTTGATCGCAGCACTTTCTGTGTGCACCGTTTTCATGGATTCCAAACCAATTATCTATCCACAGCAAATGGTAGCAAAAGTTACTGTTCCGCCAGTAGATCACATGAATCCTGAACAGGTAACCAACGAAACATTAAAAAACATAAGCTACAATAAACAACAGCCATCTGCTGAAGCTTTGCAAGAGCCAATAGCTGTTTTGCCTGAAACGCTTCTTATACCTGAGGATCAACGTGAATATCATTTTGTAGGTATCAAGGATGCTGCTTCAGACAATGGTTCAGAAAACGCTACTACAGAAAACAACACATCTTCTCAGCAATCAGGAGTTACTACCAATTTAATTGAGCCTACATTCGAAAACACAAATGCTGAAACTGCAGTTAAACCATTAACGCCTGCTGAACAGAAGTTGGAAAAAGAAGTTATTGAAACACCTAAAGTTGAAGAATTAGTAAAACAAGTAGAAGACACAGAGGCAACTCCAATTCTTGTGAACAAAAAAGACCAGAAGATCAACAGGTGGCAGTATGAAGTGTACATCACTCCTTCAAGTAATTACAAGCAAACAAAAGATCAGAAAGCAACTCAAAATAGTTTTAACGGACCAATGCAAACCAATTACGGAGTAAGTGCCAACGAGGTGATCAGGTACAAGCCGGGTATGGGTGTTGAGTTTGGTTTCGGAGCTTTATATAGTGTTTCAAACAAATTCAAGATCAAAGCTGGCTTACAATATAATGTTAGGCAGTATAATATCGAAGCTTACGCCGGAAGCACTGAGCTTTCCAGCATTGTATTAAGGAACGGTGCAAGTATTGCGACAGTAGCTAAATTCAGAAGTGCAAGTGCCACTAACAACGAAGCTTTGCTATTAAATAAATACCACCAGGTTTCGATACCAATTGGCCTTGAATACGCTATCGTAAAGGGTAAAATTATCGGCGTTAACTTTGCATACAGCTTACAACCAACATATACATTCAGTCAAAGCTCTTACTTGCTTACTTCAGACTATAAGAGTTATGCTGATGGAACCTCTATGCTTCGCAGATGGAATATCAACAGCGGATTAGAAGCAACCCTTAGTATGAATGTAGGAGATTTTCAATGGAAGTTTGGACCACAACTTCGTTATCAGCATCTGCCAACTTACACCAGTCAATACCCTATCAAAGAATATTTAATTGACTACGGATTTAAGATTGGTTTCACCAAAACAATTCGGTAATGCCGCAACTTTACTAACTGAAGTAGATCCCGCCTTAAGCGGGATTTTTTTATTTACGTAAGTTTTACTTTTACACCATGAGAATTATTCTTGTTCTTTTTGCTGCATCCACTATCCTGCTAAGCTGTTCCACTAAGAAAGAGGAAAAGCAGGAACAAACAGCTGACACCACCCCTAAACAAGATACACTCCCCTTCTTTGATGTATCAGAAATGGTATTGAAAGATCTGATGAATATAGAAGGGCTAAAAAATACCTTTTATCAACTTTCTGAAAATTCAGGCAAAAAAGATTCAGCTGTGGTTGATAAAAACCAGGTCATGAAGTTAGCTGCTCCTTTTTTTGAATTGAAACTCAACAACCCTGCAATTAAAAAAGCATATCATGAAACGCCATTTTATGATAGCCTCTCCAGGAGCTTTGTGATCAATTATGAGACTGATGATGTAACCATGCCAACGAAATTAATTACGCTAATGCTAACGGATCCACAACAGGAATTTAAACGTGTTGATTTCATGCGTTCTTTTCAAAGAAACGACAGTTCCTTCGAGGAAAGGCTTTCATACACTGCCGGAAAGCAGTTTCAAATTATTCAGTTGATCTCATCAGGTGGAACCGAATTAACAAAGAAGACCTACGTTTATTGGCGTGAGAGAAAGTAATTTTGTTTCCACGGATGGATAGCAAGCAATTTCAACAGATCTCTCATAAAATTCCTACACAACCTGGTGTCTATAAATATTATGATGACAAAGGTGCGCTGATCTATGTTGGTAAGGCAAAGAACCTTCGTAAAAGAGTTTCATCATATTTCACTAAAAGTCTGTCTAGTTATAAGACTCATGAGCTGGTGCACCGCATTCACAGGATCGAATTTACCATTGTTGATTCTGAGCAAGATGCTCTGTTCCTGGAAAATTCGTTGATCAAAGAATATCAGCCGCTGTTCAACATCAACCTAAAGGATGATAAGAGCTATCCTTTCATTGTTATAAAAAAGGAGCCATTTCCAAGAGTCTTCCTCACAAGGAGAAAGATCAATGATGGCTCTGAATATTTAGGACCATTTACTTCCGTTGCAAAAATCAGGGACCTCCTCACTTTTATCCGATACAGTATTCCACTAAGAACTTGTAAGTTAAACCTTACCCAACAGAATATTCAAAGAGGCAAGTTCAAGGTTTGTCTGGAATATCATCTTGGCAACTGCAAAGGTCCATGCGAAGGTTTTCAAACAGAACACGATTACCAGCAGGCTTTGTTGCAGGTGAAGAATATTTTGAAAGGAAATCTTTCACCTGTGATTAATCAGTTCAAAAGAGAGATGGGTGAATTTGCTACCAACATGGAATTTGAGAAGGCTGAGTTGATGCGGAAAAAGATTGATCACCTGGAGAATTATGAAGCAAGATCAGTGATCGTGAGCAGGCATATTTTTCATGTGGATGTGTTTACAATAATCAGAGAATACGAAAATGCTTATGTGAATGTGTTGATGGTGCAGAATGGAACGATTGTACAAACCCACACTGTTCAGATGAAAACGCCATTGGAAGAAACGGATGAAGAAGTGCTGGTATTTGCCATGAGCAATCTGCGACAAACTTTCAACAGCACTGCAAAAGAGATCATTGTTCCGTTTGAGGTAGAATACACTGGAGAAGAAGTTACGATCACTGTTCCGAAAGGTGGAGATAAAAAGAAGTTGCTTGATCTTTCAATCAAGAACGTTGAATACTTTAAAGAAGAGCTACATAAAAAGAAGATACTGCAATTAGAAGGCACTACCGATAAAGAGAAAAAGAAAGTGCTTTACCAAATGCAGGCAGATCTTCAGCTTTCTGAATTGCCTTTGCACATTGAATGTTTCGATAACTCTAATTTCCAGGGAAGTTATCCTGTTGCTGCAATGGTATGTTTTAAAGATGGGGTGCCAAGTAAAGAGAGCTATCGCCACTTCAACATAAAAACGGTTGAAGGCATCAACGACTTTGCTTCAATGAAAGAAGTGGTTGGCAGAAGATACAAACGGTTGCTTTCAGAAGATAAACCGCTGCCACAGCTGGTTATTATTGATGGGGGTAAAGGACAATTAAATGCCGCTGTAGAGGCTTTGGAAGAAGTAGGCTTGCGTGGTAAGATGAACATTGTAGGTCTGGCAAAGAGTGAAGAAGAAATATTTTATCCAGGTGATAAAGAATCATTGAAGTTGCCCTGGGATAGTGAAAGTTTAAAACTCATCAGGCGAATCAGAGATGAAGTGCATCGATTTGGTATTACTTTTCATCGGCAGAAGCGGTCTAAAGGAACTTTTAAGAATGAGCTGGAGGACATCAAAGGAATTGGAAAGTCTACAGCCGATCAGCTTCTGAGAACTTTCCGATCAGTAAAAAATATTCAACAGAAAACATTAGATGAACTTTCTGTTGAAGTTGGATCGGCAAAAGCCAAATTAATCTTCGACTATTTCAAGGCTAAGGGGCAATAAAAAAGGGGCTTGGATGGAAATCCTGCCCCGTTTTTAAAATCCAATATCCTATGAAAAACCGTGGCGAAGATATAGATAGTTCCAAAAGTTTCAATGCCTTATTAAAGCTAATTTTAAGGTTTTTATCAACCACTGCTGGTCGATGTTAGAACATCCATGCTGATTTGAATGCTGAAAAAAATTCAGAAACCAGAAGTGTGCGACGCAACGGAAGTTAAATAGTAGCACTGAAGTTTGGGCAATAAATCAGGCTCTCACAGGTACAGAATGTACCGCTACAGCCATTTCTTTGATGAGGGAAGTATCTTTTTCGATGGCATTGCCCACAACAATCACATCAGCTCCGGCTTTACAGTTGATATAGGCTTTTTCAGGATCAGTAATTCCTCCGCCTATAATTAAAGGAGCCTCAATATGAGTAGCTACTTTATGGATCATTTCTTCAGGAATCGGACGTTTTGCACCACTGCCAGCATCCATATAAATCAGCTTCATGCCCAGCATTTCGCCAGCCATTGCTGTACACATAGCAATTTCGTTCTTATCCGACGGAATTGGGGAAGCATTAGAAATGTAGGAAACAGTGGTAGGGGCACCACCATCAATTACTAAATAGCCTGTAGGCATTATCTCAAGTCCACTCTTTTTTACAAAAGGTGCACTCACCACATGCTGACCAATTAGCAATTCAGGATTTCTTCCTGAGATTAGAGAGAGATACAATAAAGCATCGGCATAACGGCTAACCTGTGAAGGTGAACCAGGAAATAGAATTACCGGAATATCGCAGCTGGCTTTTATCTGCTGAATACATTCGTCCAGGTGATTAGATATAACGAGACTGCCTCCCACAAAGAAGTAATCAACCTTAGCGTCCATGGCTAGGGTTACCAGTTGTTCAAGCTTAGCATTGTCAACCTTATCAGGATCGATCAATACGGTGAAAGACTTGCGGCCCAGTTTCTTCCTTTCAGCAAGTTGTAAATACAGTTCCTGTTTCATGCATCCGTTTGTGGGTCAGCTATATGCAAAAATGCAGAAAAAAGTTGTTTGTTAGTGTCATAGTATCAAATATCATACATGAAAGAACAGTCAATCAAATTTCTTTGAAAATAAGCGACTTACCATTAAATGGCAGATGTATTTACGTAAAAAAAGCTGGTTCTGGTGTGTTTATGCTAAAAAATCTTATCTACATCTGTGCAGATTGCAGCAAATTCAATCAGGAGTTGAGGCTTATCATTATCCACAAATATTTTCCACAAGCGGTGCATATTTCTGAAAGGGAATTGTGAAAGCAGAAAGATATTTTCGTCAACCAACCATTTAAAAAGGGACAGGGACCAAAAAAAAGAATTCCACCACCCAAATAAATTTATCGCTTATGCCATCCCAGCAAAAAAAAGGCTTGCAGTTCAGCCGACGCTTTACTAAAGAAGGAGTATCTCCTTTCGATCAATTTGAATATGACTATCGCACATCAATTATCCGTAATCCTTCAGGAGAAGTGGTGTTTGAAATGAATAATGTAGAGGTTCCAAAACAATGGAGCCAGATAGCTACAGATATTCTTGCTCAAAAGTATTTCCGTAAAGCTGGTGTACCACAGACTGATGGGGGTTTGGGAAGAGAAACTTCAGTTAAGCAAGTTGCACATCGTATGGCAAATTGCTGGAGAGTTTGGGGTGAACGTTATGGATACTTTGCCAATGAAAAAGCTGCTGATGTATTCTACGAGGAGTTAGTTTACAGTATTTTGAACCAGGCTTGTGTACCTAACAGCCCTCAATGGTTTAATACAGGTTTGTATGAAAGCTATGGCATTGCAGGTAAGCCACAGGGTCACTATTATGTTGATCAGAAAGATGGTAAATTAAAAAAATCTACTTCAGCTTATGAAAGACCACAACCTCATGCCTGTTTTATCTTAAGCGTTAGTGATGATCTGGTGAACGAAGGTGGTATCATGGATCTCTGGGTGAGAGAAGCCAGGATATTTAAATATGGTTCAGGTGTTGGAACTAATTTCTCCCAGATAAGAGGTGAAGGAGAAAAACTGAGTGGCGGTGGAACTTCCTCAGGTTTGATGAGCTTTTTAAAGATTGGTGATCGTTCTGCTGGTGCGATAAAATCTGGTGGTACAACAAGACGTGCTGCTAAGATGGTTTGTTTGGATCTGGATCACCCTGAGATCATGAAATTCATCAACTGGAAAGTTGAAGAAGAGAATAAGGTTGGTGCTTTGATTGGTGCTGGATATGATTCTCATTATGAAGGTGAAGCTTACTTAACCGTTTCTGGTCAGAACTCAAATAACTCTGTTCGTATTCCTAACGAATTCTTCGATAAGTTGGAGAAAGATGAAGATTGGGAGTTGAAAGCAAGAACCGATGGCAGAACCATGAAGAAAATTCCTGCGAGAGAAGTTTGGAATCAAATTTCTTATGCAGCATGGAGATGTGCTGATCCTGGAACTCAGTACGATACTACCATCAACGAATGGCATACTTGTCCTCAAGGTGGAAGAATCAATGCCTCCAATCCATGTAGTGAGTACATGTTTTTAGATAATACAGCATGTAACCTTGCCTCTGTAAATCTTCGCAAGTTCCATGATGAGGAAACAAATATTTTTGATGTTGAAGGTTTTGAATATACTACCCGTCTTTGGACAACAGTTCTCGAAGTTTCTGTATTGATGGCTCAGTTCCCATCAAAAGAAGTAGCTCAGTTATCTTATGATTACAGAACACTTGGTTTAGGTTTCGCTAACCTCGGCTCTGTATTAATGTTGAGTGGTATTCCTTACGACAGTGAAGAAGCAAGAGGCATTGCAGGTGCAGTTTCATCTATTATGACTGGTGTTGCTTATAAAACATCTGCTGAGATGGCTGGCTTCTTAGGTGCTTTTGATAAATACGAAGACAATAAAACTGACATGCTTCGTGTAATGCGTAACCACAGAGCTGCAGCTTATGATGCTGAAGATGCTTATACAGGTTTGAGTGTGAAGCCAGTTGGTATCAAAGCAAAATATTGTCCCGATTACTTACTGAAGGCTGCTACCAAAGCATGGGATGATGCAGTTCAGTTAGGAGAAAAGAATGGATACAGAAATGCTCAAACAACGGTTATCGCTCCAACAGGAACGATTGGTTTGGTGATGGATTGTGATACTACCGGAGTTGAGCCAGACTTTGCTCTTGTAAAGTTCAAAAAACTTTCAGGTGGTGGTTACTTTAAGATCATTAATCAATCTGTACCACTGGCATTGAAAAATCTTCGCTACAATGAGAAAGAAGTTGATGCTATAATTAAATATGCCGTTGGTTCTGCGAGTTTTGATGGTGCTCCATTTATCAATGCCCAATCTTTAAGTGAGAAAGGATTTACAGGTGAAGAGATCGCTAAGTTGAATGATTCATTGAAGACAGCCTTTGAAATTGGTTTCGTATTCAACAAATACACCTTAGGTGAAGCTACATTGGAAAGATTAGGCTTCACAGCAGATCAGTTTGGCGAATTTGATTTCAACTTATTGGAAGCTTTAGGATTTACTGAAGACCAGATCGATGCTGCTAATGATTTCATCTGTGGTACAATGACTGTTGAAGGTGCTCCTTATTTAAAAGATGAACATCTTCCTGTATTTGATTGTGCTAACAAGTGTGGCAAGAAAGGTGAACGTTTCATTCATGCTCATGGTCATATAAAAATGATGGCAGCTTGCCAGCCGTTTTTAAGTGGTGCTATTTCAAAGACCATCAACTTACCACATGAAGCAACAATAGAAGAGATTTCTGATAGCTATTTGCTCAGCTGGCAGTTAGGTTTAAAAGCTTGTGCATTATATAGAGATGGATCTAAATTATCTCAGCCACTCAGCAACAAATCAGACAAGAAAAAGAAATCTGAAGATACCTCTGAAGCTAAAGCTGAAGAATTTGCATCTGATGAGGAACAATCAAACATTGTTGATCTAAGTAAGCTTACTGTTGATGAGTTACTGGAAGAAGTTCAGAAGAGAATGCAGGCTTCAACTGATACAACTTTGAAACGCCAGCTTTCTAAAATTGTTGAGAGAAAAACACTTCCGGCTAAGAGAAGAGGCTTTACCCAAAAAGCCAGGATCAACGGACAGGTATTGTTTTTAAGAACCGGAGAATACACTGACGGAACTTTGGGTGAGATCTTCATCGACATGGCAAAAGAAGGTGCTACCATGAGAAGCATGCTTAACTGTTTTGCTATCGCTGTTTCTATCGGTTTACAATATGGTGTTCCGTTGGAAGAATACGTAGACAAGTTTGTATTTACCAAGTTTGAGCCTTCAGGAATGGTAGATCATCCAAACATCAAAACAACAACTTCACTAATTGATTTTGTGTTCCGTTGCCTGGCATTTGATTACCTCAACAGAACTGATCTTGTGCATGTATTGAACAAGCCAGAGATTGGCAACACAGGTGAAGGTGAAGGTGAGATCACTTACCTGGGAAAGCCTGAATTAAGCAGTGTAAGAGTTACTGCTCCAAATGCAGCAGCTTCTCCAGCACATCAGAAAATGCAAAGAGCTTCTATAAAAGCTGAGTCGAGTATGGATATGGTGAATGCAGCTGCTAAAAACATGCAAAGCGATGCTCCATCTTGCAATACATGTGGTCACATCACTATTCGTAGCGGCACTTGCTACAAATGTTTAAACTGTGGTAACAGCATGGGTTGCAGCTAACAATACTTTCACAGGTTGGATTTCAATTATAAAAGCCACTGAAAAGTGGCTTTTTCTTTTAGATGAACATTTTAGATACTTTTGAACCAAATATATAATATGAGAAAGCTCCTCCTACTTACCTTAACCATCATCACTTTTATTAGCTGCAAAAAAAGCAGTACGACGGATACTGCATTTACGATTGATGTAACAGCGGCAAACATTGCTGGAATTTACAAGATCACAGATGCAACTGCAACTTCAGGTGGGGTAACTTTAAATGTATATAATAACCCAAGTTTTTTCCCTCCATGCAATAAAGACGATGTGTACACCTTTAATGCCGGCGGAACTTACACAATAGCTGATGCTGGAACCACATGTTCTCCAACAAGTAATTTTTCAGGAACTTATGTATTGAACAGTTCTGCAAAAACATTAACCCTTAATGGTCAACTAGCCAATATTATAGGACTTACAGCTACTACAATTATTTTGGCTCAGCCAAACTTTATGGGAAGCAGTGCTACCGTTACTGCTACTTATACCAGGCAATAATATAATCAGCAGAGGAGGAATAATGGAGTTCGGATTTAGCTATACTAAAAGCAAAGTGCTACAAGCATTACGCTTTCATTTCATTAGCAGACCAGAGATCAAGATCATCATGATACTGGTGAATGTTTTTGCCATCACTTCTGCAGCACTATTCTATTTCAAAAAGATCCGTCCAGAGCCTTTCCTTCTCGGTTCCTTCATCTGGCTGGCATTAATGGTGTCTGTTTGGTATTTATTACCCTATACCATCTACAAAAAAAATACAACCTTCAAGGATGCTTTTAAAATTGACTTTGGTGATGGAGGTGTGCATCTTGAAAATCCTAAAGGTTATTCAAATTGGGAATGGAGAAATTTTAGCCGTTGGATGGAAACACCCCATTTCATCCACTTATACTTTACTGAGAAATCATTCTTTCTCGTCCCAAAAGAAGAATTAACTGACGATAAAAAGCATGAATTAAGAGGAATACTCAATAAAAACATCGGAGAACGGAAAGGTTAAAGCTCTTTTTCCATGATATAATGAGGAATTGATATCTCTTCAAACTCTTCACCGGTTACTTTATAACCAAGCTTACTATAGAAGCCTACGGCTGTTTTTCTTGCATGCATAATGAGCTTTCGGTAACCACGATCCCTTGCAATATTCTCAGCAAACTGCATCAGCACTCTGCCAAAGCCCTTTCCCTGTAAACCTGAGAGAACTGCCATCTGTCTAAGCCGAACCGTTTTTTCGTCGGATTTGGTTAACAGGCAACATCCTTCCAGCTTATCATCTTCAAAACAGCCGATCAGGATATCTTCTTTCTCTCTTTCCAGTTCCTTAGAATCGAAATCCAACCCAAGGGGTTTACGCAGAATTGCTCTTCGCAGTTCTACCATACGCTGGTAATCATGTGAGCCGTGGTCGATCAACTTTAACGCCATGCGGAGAAAATTGGTTTACAAGATAGCCAAGATTTCAAAAACTATACAAACAATCCTTATTAGATATTTTTAGGGTGTGAATAGCTTTTTGCAACAAAAAAGCAGCAATTCCTTGCTTATATGTCAAAATATATATTTTTGCGGCTGTAACTAAACTTTATAACAATGTCAGACATCGCAACAAGAGTAAAGAAGATCATTGTCGACAAACTAGGTGTAGACGAAGCAGAAGTAACTAATGAGGCTTCTTTTACCAATGATCTCGGTGCCGATTCTTTGGATACCGTAGAACTGATCATGGAATTTGAGAAAGAATTCAACATCTCTATTCCTGATGAGCAGGCTGAGACCATTACTACTGTAGGTCAGGCTGTTGCTTATCTTGAGGAACATGCTAAGTAAGACCACAAACTTCCAATCGGAATAAATGATCCGCCTTTTCTGCGGCTTTTGCCCGGTTAAGGCGGATTTCTCAATTAAAAAGGCTTTATGCAATTGAAAAGAGTTGTTGTTACAGGGATGGGTGCCATCACACCTATCGGTAATACCCTTGAAGAATACTGGAATGGATTGATCAATGGCGTATCGGGTGCCGACCATATTCAACAATTTGATTGCAGTAAGTTCAAAACGCAGTTTGCCTGCGAACTGAAAAATTTCGATCCGTATCAATTTCTGGATAAGAAAGAAGGTCGTCGTTTAGACCGATTTACTCAAACAGCATTGGTTTGTAGTGACCAGGCTGTAATTGATGCAAACATCCAGAAAGAATCGATGAATCCTGACCGTATTGGAGTGATCTTCTCCAGCGGCATTGGTGGTATTGTTACATTCCAGAATGAGGTAATGGAATTTGCCAAAGGCGATGGTACTCCACGTTTCAATCCTTTTTTCATTCCTAAGATGATCCTCGATATTGCTGCCGGACATATATCAATGCGTCATGGCTTCAGAGGACCAAATTTCGCAGTTGTTTCTGCCTGTGCATCTTCTACACATGCTGTAATGGATGCTTTCAACCTCATACGATTAGGCAAATCTGATATCATTCTTGCCGGAGGAGCCGAAAGTGTGATCTGCGAAGCTGGTGTTGGTGGCTTTAATGCTATGAAAGCCCTTAGTGAAAGAAACGATGATCCAAAAACCGCTTCGCGTCCGTTTGATAAAGACCGTGATGGTTTTGTAATGGGTGAAGGTGCAGGTATTCTTGTATTAGAAGAGTTGGAACATGCTTTGGCAAGAGGAGCAAGAATTTATGCTGAGGTTGTTGGTTGTGGTGCAACAGCCGATGCTCATCACATGACAGCTCCACATCCTGAAGGATTGGGTGCAAAGAATGTTATGAGGGTTGCTTTGGAAGATGCAGAAATGGAGCTTGAAGAAATTGATTACATCAACGTTCACGGAACTTCTACTCCACTTGGTGATATTGCTGAAACAAAAGCCATCAAAGAAGTTTTTGGTGAGCATGCTTATAATCTAAACATCAGCTCAACAAAATCCATGACTGGTCACCTATTAGGTGCTGCCGGTGCCATAGAAGCTATTGCAAGCATTATGGCTGTTGTGAATGATATTGTACCTCCTACAATCAATCACTTTACTGACGATCCTGAGCTTGATAACAAACTGAACTTCACTTTCAGCACTGCACAAAAAAGAACGGTGAATGCTGCATTAAGTAACACCTTTGGATTTGGTGGTCACAATGCTTCTATGATTGTGAAGAAGTTTAAAGCATAGTTTATTACTGCTGATTTATTTTCCTTTGTACAAGTGTGCGACGCAAGTAAAGATGCCATTGTATTCTCCTGCTGGTATCATAAAAATTCATAGCTTAACGCCGTGGATATGATCACGAAATATTTTCGGAAGCCTTCTCAAATGGAGAAGCAATTGAAGAATGCACTTGGTATTAAACCGGGCAATTTACAGTTGTATCAAACAGCTCTTAGCCATCGTTCAGTAAAAGAAACGCCGGATGAAAACAACGAACGTCTGGAGTATTTGGGTGATGCGGTGCTGAGTTCAATTGTTGCAGATTATTTGTTTCGCCGATATCCTTATAAAGGAGAAGGTTTTCTTACTGAAATGAGAAGTAAGATGGTGAACAGGCAATACCTGAATGAGGTGGCTTTGAAGATTGGTTTAAAGAAGATCACACTCTACAATAAGTTCGACAACTCACTTAAGAGCAGCCAGATCTTTGGCAATACGCTTGAAGCTGTAGTTGGTGCTGTTTACCTTGATAAAGGCTATAAAAAAACCAGGAGCTGGGTTTTGAACCATATCGTTATCCCACACATGTTTGTTGATGACCTGGAATCGATAGACATCAATCTTAAAAATAAATTGATCGGCTGGGCTAGTAAAAACCTGAAAAGCCTGGATTTTGAAACCGTTGATGAGAGAATGGAAGGCGGAAGAAGGTTGTTTACTATTGCCATAGTTATTGATGGTCAAAGAATTGCAGAAGGCAAAGGATTCAATAAAAAAGATGCCAGCCAGATAGCTTCTCAAAAAGCAATTGAAACACTCGGACTTTAGATGCTGAATGTAAGCAGGTACATACGCATTCATGTTTTTTAACATGTTGATATTGCGTGTGTTCTCTTATATTTATTGCCAGAAATTACCCGTTTGTGAGAACCCCTCTAACCAAAACATCCTCGCTGTTTGTTTTATTTTTTTGGCTAGCTAATAGTGCCAATGCTCAACAATCTGTATGGCACTATCAAACCAGATCCATTACTATAACTGAGAGTGGTCAATCTAAGGTTGCAATATTTAAAGATTCTTCTAAAGCCTCATTGGCTCAACGTACTACTGATGCATGCCCTACGAACATCGATTTTGAGTCAGGTAATTTTACCAACTGGCAATGTTACACAGGTACTGCAAGTGCAGCAGGTGGAGTAAATAATGTAATAAATTTGAGTAGTACTACTACCCCAGTTACCGGAAGGCATTCTATCATATCATCAACAACGCTACCGATTTTAGATCCGTATGGGGGCTTTCCTGCAAAATGTCCGAACGGCAGCGGTTATTCAGTTAAACTGGGCAGCACCAGTACAGGTTCTCAGGCAGAAAGAATCAGGTACACATTCATTGTTCCTGCTTCAGCAAACGACTATAACCTGCTGTACAACTATGCAGTGGTTTTTCAGAACCCACCATCAGATCATACCGCTGCAGAACAGCCAAGATTTCAGGCTAAGGTGTATGATGCTTTAACCGGTATTGGAATATCCTGCGCTAACTATGACTTTACAGCAACAGCGGGGTTGCCTGGTTTTTCAGCTTCAACCTGTACTAACTGCAGCCCACTTCCCACTACTTCAGTTCCGATCCTTGTTAAAGGATGGACTCCTGTTACAATCAATCTTTCTGGCTATGCAGGAAGAACAATGATCCTGGAATTCACAACAGAAGACTGTACAAAAGGTGGCCATTTTGGTTATGCTTATGTTGATGTAAACGGTGGTTGTAGTGGATTGGTGAGTGGTGCTGCTTATTGTCAGGGAGTGAATTCTGTAACACTTACTGCACCTTCAGGCTACCAGACTTATAAGTGGTTTAATAATGATTTTACTCAGCAACTTGGTACTGGTGCAACAATAACATTAAGTCCACCACCTGCTGCAAATTCTACAATTAGAATTGATTTGGTTCCTTACCCTGGATTTGGGTGCAGAGATACTGTCTATACTACTGTAACAGTAAATCCTAAACCCGTGGCTGGCTTTACAGTAGATGCTGCACCTGTTTGTTTAGGAGCTAGCCCAACCTTTGCTAATACCTCTACTCTTTCTTCCGGAACTATCACTTACAAGTGGAGTTTTGGAGATAACACTACCGCAACAGCAGCAACGCCTACACATCTTTACAGCACTACAGGACAGTACAACGTGAAACTCGTGGCAACAAGTGATATCGGTTGCAAAGACAGTATAACCAAACCTGTAGATATTATAGCGAACCCGGTATCTAGTTTCAATATCACTTCCACCAATCGGCAGTGCATATTCGGAAATGATTTTACTTTTCAAAATACTTCTCCGGCAGGTGCAGGAATAAATTATATCTGGCATTTTGGCGATGGTGCAACTTCTACTCAAACACCTGCAACAAATCATTCTTATACTACTACCAATACTTTCAACGTAAAGCTACTTGCTGTACAATCCAGCAATACAAATTGTAAAGACAGTACGATCAAGCCAGTGATAGTTGATCCTTCTCCAACGGTAGCTTTTGGTTTTTATAACTCAGTACGGCAATGTTTTAAAGATCATTCATTCCGGTTCAAGAACAACAGCGTAAGTGCAGTTCCGCTTACGTATGAATGGTATTTTGGTGATGGAGGTACATCTTCTTCGGCAGAACCTGTGTATTCATACACAGCACCAGGTACTTACCAGGTAAAATTGATTGCTTATGCATCAGGATTATGCAAAGACAGCATCACAATTCCTGTTACTGTTGATCCAACTCCTGTTGCGGATTTTCAGATCACCAGCAATACCGTACAGTGCCAGGACAATAATCAATTTACTTTTCAGAACAACTCTTCTGTGTCTGATGGAAGTGTTCTTTCTCATGGATGGAGTTATTCAGATGGAAATACTTCAACTCAATCAAATCCCCAATACACTTATAACAGTTACGGAAGTTTTGCAGTACGCCTGATAACGAATACCGTGAATGGATGTGCTGATAGTACAAGCAAGAGTATTCAGGTAAACCCAAAACCTGTTGCGGCTTTCAACCTTGCAGGAGGATTAGAGCAATGCTTTAGATCAAACAATTTCAACTTTCAGAATTCAACCACCATTCCTTCAGGAACTTTCAACCAAACCTGGGCTTTCCATAATGGAGCAACAACAAGTAGTTTTAACAGCAATCAAAGCTTTAACGCAGCAGGAACGTATCGGGTAAGTCTTATTGCTACCAGTAACAATGGATGTATTGATAGTACAAGCAAAGATGTTACAGTGAACCCTGATCCTGTTGCTGCATTTACAGTAAACGACACCACTCAATGTTTTAGAGGAAACAGTTTCTCGTTTACAAATGCCAGTTCTGTTTCTACCGGAACACTGAATTATGATTGGGATTTTGGTGGTGGCAATAATTCAGCTCAACTGTCTCCTACAAACATTTATTCGGCATTTTCCAATACATACAATATTCAACTCATAGCCACGAGCAATAAAGGATGTAAAGACACCACATACAAAAATATTTACTTATACAAAACCCCGACGGCTGGTTTTACCATCAACTCACTAACAGAGCAGTGCGAAAAAGGAAATCTATTTCAGTTCAATAACAATAGTGTCTTTGCTTCGCCACTTACCTATCAGTGGAATTTTGGTGAAGGAAGCAACTCAACTCAAACCAATACAACTAAACAATACCCTACACAAGGAGATTACACGATCACACTAATAGCTTCTACAACAGAGAATAACTGTGCTGATACGATCGCCAAGCCTGTAAAAGTTTATAAAAATCCTGGAGCCGGCTTTACAGTTAATGCCATACCTCAATGTTTAACCGGGAACAATTTCAACTTTGTCGGAACACCTGCCGGAACGAATTATCAGTATCAGTGGAGTTTCGGAGATGGAGGAACAAGCAATGCAGCTACAACCTCTCACAGTTATACAGCAGCAAATAGTTTTCCGGTACGCTTAATTGTTGATCATCTTGCAACATCAACACTCACATGTTCAGACACCAGTACTCAATCAATGGTAGTTAATCCAATGCCTGTAGGTTTTATCACCAACAAAGGTACTTATGATCTTTGCCAGGGAGTTACCAGACCATTGAACGCTTCAGGTGGAACAAACTATCAATGGTTTTTGAATGGAGTACCGATTAACGGAGCTAATTCAGCTACACACAATGCAATTTCAGAAGGCACTTATACTTTAGATGCTGTCAATCAGTTTGGTTGCCGTGCAGCTTCAGTTGATACGGCTTATATCAACGAAATAAAAAAACCATCAGCAAATTTTACCTGGGATAGTTATTGCATCAACAAAGCAGTTCAGTTTTCTAACACCACGACTCCAGGAGCACACAATGTTGTGAACTATGCCTGGACTTTTGGCAACGGTGCTTCATCTAACAACATCAGTCCCTTACAGACTTATAGTGCTTCCGGAGCATTCAAAGTAAAACTCTCTGTTACCTCAGCGATATGTCCAACACATTTATCTGTGATTGAGAAAACAGTGAACGTTGAAACTCCGTTAGTAGGCACACGATATTCACCAATCAATGCAGTTGTTGGTAATACTTATACGCTTTCAGCCAGAACTGTAGGAGTAAAATACCAATGGTTGCCTTCGGCTGATTTAACGAATCCCACATCACGAACACCAATCCTGAAAGCTACAGGTGAACAAGACTACCGAGTGGTGATAACAACTTCTTCAGGTTGCCAAGCGGTTGACAGTATCAAGATTCTCATCTTCAACCAAAGCCAGGTGCTTGTTCCAAAAGCGTTCACACCAAACAATGATGGTTTGAACGATGTGCTCTATCCTATTCTTGTTGGAATCAAATACCTTAAGTCTTTTAGAGTGTACAATAGATGGGGCAACCTCATTTATGCAACAACAGATGCTAAGTCTGGCTGGAATGGTTTTTATAAAGGACAGCTGCAATCATCTGAAACTTACACCTGGATAGCTGAAGCTGTAGATGAGAAAGGAATTACAATTCGCAATGGTGGAAATACAATCCTGATCCGATGAAACTGAGGGGAACGATCATAATTGCTTTGTTGGTCTTTGTGATGAAAGCTTCTTCACAGGATCCGCATTTTTCACAATATTTCGCTTCACCTGCAACACTTAATCCTGCAAACACCGGTGCATTCAACGGTACAATGCGATTGGCTGCAAACTACCGATCACAATGGTGGGGAGTTGGTGCTCCATTCAATACTGCTACTGTTTCAATTGAAGGTTTCCTGATGAAAAACAGGATCCCTGAGAAAAATAAAATGGCATTTTCTCTTATGGCTTTGAATGATGCTAGCAGTGCAGGTGCATTAAAGAGTAATTATCTTACCGGAGGTTTGGCGTATCATGTTGGTTTGGATGAGGATGGTGAAAAAAGTTTCGGGTTAGGTTTTCAAGCTACGTATGCTGAAAAAAGACTTGATTATTCTAAACTCAGCTTTGCCAGCCAGTTCATGAGTGGTGGTTTCAATACACAAGTGAGCAGTGGAGAAGCATTTGCGGGCAAGAACAATTTCGCCAATTTCTCCATTGGTGCTTTATACCAAAAGAACACAGAAACTGAGCGGAGCTATATTGGTGTTTCGCTTTTTAATTTCATGGATGAGAAACTTGCCTTCAACAAATTTGTAGGCTACCAGGAAGATGTAAAACTTCGTTATGCGATAAACACTGGTTATAATAAATTAATGGAGGGCAATAACTCATTTTCTTTTTCTGCAAATGCGATGCATCAAAATGGAGCCATTGAGGGAATTTTTGGTGGAGCCTACTCCTGGCTTTTACCAGGAAAAACTTACGATGCGAATTACTTTACTGCAGGAACCTGGCTGAGAGTTGGAGATGCTATCATTCCTTACGTTGGACTTACTTACGGTGATATGCAAATCGGCTTGAGCTACGACATCGTTACCTCCGAAGCAAAACTAAAAACTCCTAAGAATGGAAGTATGGAACTCTCACTCATCTTCACAGCAAAACGAACCGAAACCGGAATAAAATGCCCGATTTACTAAATAGAAAAGAATTAATGCTTAGCCACGGTTGCTGCTAAAATGCCTTTCTTCTGCATGTCTTTCACCACAGCTTTAGAAACATCATTTGCTATTTGACTTGCAGATGATGGATCAAAAGATTCTGACTGAGCTGAATACAAAAGCTTGTTTTCATCAACATCATACAGATTTGTCTCAAAGAAATAGTTTGTTCTTTCCTGCGTATAACCTGGTGTGTACACCCTGTTGTAATAGGTTTGATAAATACGGTAAAACCTGTTGTACACCATTGCATAAGGCTCATACCTTACACTACCAGCAACATAATTCTCAGACGTTTCTTTGTTCTGTAATCCAATCGTAATCACTCCATCAACCTTGTTCTTGTCCAGTTGTTGCAACACTTGTTTTTCATTCATTCCTGCGAAAGCTTTCGGACCGTACTCTGCATACGAACTAATAGCACTGTAACCTTTTTTAGTAAGGTCCTCCACCATTTCGTTCTCCATTTCCTGTCTAAGGTTCCGTTGACTTTCAGGAACCATCGCTACCACCAATACTTTTCTAAAACTGGCACTTTCAACGTTTTTATCTTTCCAACTATTCGTTACGTTGGTACTGCTACAAGCAGCCAGTAAAAGGAATAAAGGCATCATCAAAACCAATACGCTCTTCATGTTAATCTCCTTTGTTTTGCTTTATAGACGCTAAAACATTGCCTACCTTTTAGATAAACGGAAGCTTAACATGGCTTTGAAAATGAAATGTTAGAAGCATGGTATTAGACCAACTTCTGTACTACTAGGAAGCTCTGTGGAGCCTGTCCTGAGCTTGTCGAAGGATCACTCACTTGTACGTTTATACAACATTCAGCAATTCAGCAACAGAATGATACTCAGCTACAGAAACTATTTTACAGTGTAAGAAATCTTGTAGATCACGCCGGAATAATCATCACTAACCAAGAGCGAGCCATCAGCAGCAACTAGAATGTCAACTGGTCTTCCTAAAACTTTACCATTTTGTTGCAGCCAACCTTCAGCAAAAGGTGCATAGGAAGTCACTGTATTCCCATTAAGTGTTACCATCATCACACGGTAACCAATAGGATTGGTCCTATTCCAACTTCCATGTTCTGCAATGAATATTTTCTTGTTGTATTGGGCAGGAAATTGATTGCCAGTGTAAAATCGCATTCCCAAAGCAGCTACATGTGGAGCAAGCACTTTTGCAGGTGCTACATAACTCTTGCAATCTTTTCCTTTTCCATATTCAGGATCTAAAGTATTGCCCTGGTGGCAATATGGAAAACCAAAGTGCATATTTGGTTGAGGTGCAACATTCAATTCATCACCAGGAAGATCATCACCCAACATATCAGCTCCATTATCAGTGAACCAAAGTTGTTTTGTGTCGGGATGCCAGGTAAATCCAACAGTGTTCCTGATGCCATTGGCAAAAACCTCCATTCCTGTTCCATCAGCATTCAATCTTGTTATGGAAGCGTAAACCGGATTCTCCTTCGCACAAACATTACAAGGAGCACCAACAGGTACATACAACTTTCCATCCGGTCCAAAAGCAATGAACTTCCAGCCGTGATGACCTTCAGTTGGATATTTATCATACACCACAACCGGTGGAGGTGGATTTTCCACCTTATCTTCTATTCCATCGTAACGAATAATTCTACTGATCTCAGCAACATACAGACTACCATTTTTAAAAGCTACACCGTTGGGTGAGTTTAATCCAGCAGCGATCTTGTACACCTTATCTGCTTTGCCATCTTTGTTCTGATCAACAACAGCATACACATTGTCTTCACTCCTATTACCAACGAACAAAGTTCCTTTATCACCCCAGCACATACTTCTTGCATTCGGCACTTCAGCGTAAACTGAAATGGAAAAACCGGGTGGCAGTTTAATCTTGTCGAGGTTATATTTTTTATCTAATCCATCAGTGTTTACTTCTAATGAAGGTGCTTTATCTCCAGAATTTTTGTTCTGTGGCGATTGACAGGCTATGAGGAATAAAGAAGAAGCTATAAAAAGCGAAAGCAACTTTTGCATAATCACAGGTTGTAAAATGAAGTTACAGGTTTGAATCAAAGCCCACAGCTGCTATGAAAAAGAACTGTGAACTGAGCGTAGCAACGAAGATGACATGAAGACCTACTGCTGGTATAATTATCATTTCCTACTTCGTCAGACCGGGACGGTCAGACGATTACTCATTCACTTCTCACCTTTCACCACTCTTATTTCCTGGCATAACTCAATCAATACTCCGTTTGTGCCTTTGGATGGAGGAAGCATACCAACTTATTATCTGCTCCTTTTTTTGGCGTTTCATTTAATAAAGTGAACCCTTCGGCTTGCAAACGCTTCATTTCTGATTCAATATCGGCTACTTCAAAAGCCAGGTGATGAATGCCCTCGTTCTTCTTTTCAATGAACTTAGCGATAACGCCATCGGGAGTAGAACTTTCCAGCAATTCAATCTTCGACTCTCCTTTCTGAAAAAAAGCGATGTTTACATGTTCAGAATCAACCGTTTCAGTTTTATAGCAGCCTGTATTCAGCAACTTTTCAAATAGTGGGATGGACGATTCCAGGCTTTTAACAGCAATCCCTATATGTTCCAGTTTCAACATCGCAAACGTTTGTGCTTTTATTTAATGAACAATTTCCTGCTTTAACCGTTACATTATGATTTTCAGCAGCTTTTCGATTTGGGGAAATTAAGTTTCTCTTGATTTTTCCATCCCAAATGTATGGCTGCGTTACAGTATTTTTGCTATCCACAACAATCAATCGAGAGAGAATCTATATGTTGAAATTACCAGTTTACTTAGATAACAATGCTACCACACCAATGGATCCAAGGGTGTTGGAGGCTATGACCCCTTATTTTTTAGAACATTTTGGTAACGCAGCAAGTCGTAACCACCCTTTTGGCTGGGAAGCCGAAGAAGCTGTTGACTATGCAAGAGAGCAGGTAGCTAAACTGATCGGGGCTGATGCAAAAGAGATCATCTTCACTTCTGGTGCTACTGAAGCTGATAACCTGGCGATCAAAGGTGTGTACGAAATGTACGCCACAAAGGGAAATCACATCATCACTTGTACTACTGAACACAAAGCTGTTTTAGATACCTGTAAGCACATCGAAAGAATTGGTGGCGAAGTAACTTACCTTTCAGTAAAACCTGATGGTTTAATTGATGTGGCTGAATTAGAAGCTGCCATTAAGCCTACTACTATCCTCATTGCTATCATGTATGCCAACAATGAAGTTGGTGTGATTCAGCCGGTGCAGGAGATCAGTGCTTTGGCTAAGAAAAGAGGTATTTTGTTTTTTACTGATGCTACACAGGCTGTAGGTAAAGTTCCGGTTGATGTACAAAAAGACGGAATTGACCTTGCTGCTTTCACTGCTCATAAAATGTACGGACCGAAAGGTATTGGTGCTTTATACGTTAGAAGAAAGAATCCTCGTGTAAAAGTTACTGCCCAAATGGACGGTGGTGGTCATGAAAGAGGTATGAGAAGTGGTACTTTGAACGTTCCTGGCATCGTTGGTTTTGGTAAAGCCTGCGAATTGGCAAGGCTTGAGCTGGCTGAAGATGCAAAACGCTTGTCAGTTTTGAGAGACAA
>JANPIB010000138.1:0-2375 GCA_031424775.1 Chitinophagales bacterium
GTGGCAGCATAAGGTGCTGTTTTATTGAACCTAAACTTCCAAACTCTAATTTTTTACTCTTCAAGACGTTTTAAAAGAAAGAGGACGTCTCAAACTAATGAGACGTCCTCTTTTTGTTTCTGCACCTATCTTAGCAGCCGATGCCAAACAATTATTTCCAGTTCAAGCAATTCACGGTACAGCAGGAAAAGACTGCTATGAAGGTTTGTACCGATGCCTGTTTGTTTGGTGCTTTTGTGGCTGATAGATTTCAAAGAACAAGTTCAAAGTTCAGGGTGCTTGATATTGGCTCAGGAACAGGTTTGCTTTCGCTGATGCTGGCTCAGCAGAATTCCTCAGCACAGATTGATGCAGTAGAAATAGATAAAGGTGCTGCAGAACAATCAAAAGAAAACTTCAAAGGTTCACCCTGGAAAGACAGATTACACATACACAACCAACCAATACAAGAGTTTGGCATCAATACTTACGATCTGATTATTTCCAATCCTCCATTTTACGAGAATGATCTTAAAAGTGAGAACATTAAACGTAACCTTGCTCTACACAGTTCAGCTTTGGGTTTGGATGATTTGTTAGATGTAATTCAAAAGCACATAGCCACACATGGAAAGTTTGCCGTGCTATTACCTTACCACCGGTCAGCCAATTTTATCAATCATGCCTTGCTTAAAGACCTTCACCTTGAAGAGGACGTTTCCGTGAAGCAAACTTCTAAACATCCTTACTTCAGAAGTATGTTATTGTTTGGCAGATCAAAAGTGCTGGCCAAACACTCAGATATCTGCATCAAGGAAAAGAATGATGTTTACTCGGATGAGTTTACGGAGTTACTAAAGGATTACTATTTGAAATTGTAGTTCTCGCAGAAATCGCTGAACACACGGGAGTAATACACTTTCTCTTCTTTCCTTTCTGCGGCTTCTGCGTTTTCTGCGAGAAACTAATAAGCATAATCAGTCAAATATTCAAAATGTTCTGTCAACCTTCCCTCTCTCAAAATCGTAGCTCTTTCTAAAGTTTTACTGCCTCCTTTCATCAGGTCTTCAAACACATACTTTATTAACTGCTCACCAAAATAGCGGCTTGCATCTTTAGGTAATTCATTGGGTAAGTTACCAACAGCCATCATATCAACTCCGGTTGAAAGATAAGGTGCTGTTTTCTCTCCACTCATCTTATCCACTCCATAAACAGGATCATCAATTGTTCCATCACCTAAGTTACAAGGCACACTTCCATGAGCATCGTCTGTAACATCAGCAATCGTTTTGATCCTGAAATCCGGATGCTTCAATGTTTCCATACTAAACAACCTCGGCATATCAACATCCCAGAAAATGCCATTCATTAGAATATCAGCCTGGTAACAATAAGGTTCAAACTTGCAAACATATTCTTCCGGCTTATCCCTGAACTCTTCTCTAAAATAATCACCACGATCTTTGTGCATGTACAGGTCAGATCCTTTCAGGTGTACATAAACAGGATAAGCATAATCTTGCTGAAGAAACTCCTTAGGCTCCACTTCTCTTACATCCATCAGGTTCATGATCTCCAGAATACCGTGAGCCACTCTCCCGTTTCCGGTAACAGCGATTTTCACTTTAGGCAGCTTCAGACCAAAATAGTTATGAATCAAATCTCTATAATCCCTGCTAGCTCCTACTCTTCCCAATTTGTATGTGCCGGTTCTGTTACCATAAGCCATCATTCCGTTGTGAGCACCTACAATACCAGCGAAAAAACCAAAACCAATTATCCTTTGTCCATCTTCATGTACAAGTGACTCATAATCTATCAGGGTGATCTTCTTTGCTACCATTGAATGCATCAGCTTTTGGTTATAAGCCTGCTTTTTTCGTGTATGAGAGAAAAACATGTAACGTTTGCCATCTATCAACATGTTTATGGGTATTTCTTTTATACCTAGCAGCAGGTTACATTCACCCAGATCTTCTTTCAAAATAACACCGGCACGTTTGTATTCAGCATCTGAGAAGCAGCGTGTTTGTGAAGGTTGAGCAATGATCTTTACATCCTTCACATTTTCCAGTAACCATTTGCATTGAGCCGGAATTAATGCTACACGATTATCTGCAGGAACTTTTCCCTCCTTAATAAGTCCAATGACAAGCATCTGTATAAATTTGTGGCTGAAAAGATAAATGTTATTATTTAACCAACTGATTACAAGGATCAGCTTTGGTTGTGTCACTCTCTTGTACGTTCGGAATATTACTGAACAATTTGAGCCACGAAGACACTAAGGCTCTAGGAACACTAAGACTTAGTGAATCTTTGTGTCTTTGTGCCTTCGTGGCTAACTAAGCTCAACAAAGTTTAGAACGATGAAGTGATTGCGACGCAACAGA
>JANPIB010000139.1:0-2083 GCA_031424775.1 Chitinophagales bacterium
TTACCGACTGCTGACATGACGGCGGCTGTTGTGAACGAATTAAAGGCGCAACAAATTCTCGCGGGTAATTTTTATTGGTTTGATAATAACTGGCATTACATCCGTAAATGGGATCACCTGAAAAATGCTGTTGCGCTGAACAGGTTGAGTGATGCTCAGCAAAAAGCATTGACAGATCTGCAAACCAAAGATTTCTCTGTTAGTGATGCTGTGATGGGAAGATGTATTTCAACTTCCATTTCAACTTTATGGACTGAAGAGCAGGTGAAAGAGAAAGGTGAGAAGATGGTTGAGGTGATTAAGAAGGTATTGAGTAAGGAGACTGTAGCTGTTTAACGACTCTACTTTATTGGGCAATAGTAATAAGTTCCTTATATTGTTTTGCCAAACTAACGTAAATGACTTTTATAGCTTCAGTTATTGCCAAAAAAGGTGTTGCAATCATTGCCGATTCATTGGTTACATCGCAAGTCCCTATTCTTCATTATCAGGAATTCTTGAATCATTTGTCTCAACAACCTACAAATGAGCTAGGGCAAATATCACTTGATCCGCAACAAATAATAGGCTTGTTTAATTATGAGCCGATGTATACGAAAGATTATGAAGAAAAGCTATTTCGTCTTAATAACTATACCGCAATTACAACAACTGGAATTGCTGTTATAAACGACAAAAAAATTGAGGATATAGTTCAAGATTTCATTGCTTTACGACATGACGATATTGATGACTTTGCCATTACTATTGAAGAAAGGGTAAGTCAGTTTAAAAGCTATGTGACACATCAAGTAAAAGAACACATCGGGAAATATCAAAATATCGGATCCTGCATTTTCATCATAACTTTTTATGAAAAAAATACTCATAGAACGCATATATATCGGTTAACAGTCCAAGAAAGTGATAATACCGTTTTAGAGGCAGATGATTATGAATACATATTGCAAAATAAGGAGCTTGACTTCGTTAAAGTAGTGTGTGACGGACAAAACAAATTGAGTGATAATGTTCTTTATGGATTTGGAAAGTGGCTTTTTAATGCTTTCCCAGAACTTTTAAATAGGATATTAGCCAAGCTTGAACTTCCTGAAGGTAGCGTTCCTGAAGATTTCATGGATCAGTTAAGACAATCAGAAGATTTCAAGGATTTTTTCTATGGAGATATAGAATTATTAAATTTGTCGGATCTAAGTATTCAACAAGCAGTAGATTTGGCTTCTTTATTGATGCGATTAGAAGTAGATTTTCAAAAATATACTCGGAATGTACCGACTGTTGGAGGGGTTATCAAGTTGGCAAAGATTGATGACGACGGATTTAAGTTTATTGCAGGACACGACATTGAAAAACCCAAACACATTAATATATGATCAAAAACATCCAAAGAAGCACTTCGTCCGTTTCTCAGAAGCAGATTGCGGATTATATAATTTCTAAATCTGCAGCAGAGAAAAAGAAAATTGAACATCGAAAGTCATTAATGCGAAAGCAATTATCGAAGGTTACTGGAGATAAACATATTGTAATATCTAATATGCCAAAAAATTAGCCGCGTTTGCGGCTTTTTTTTATATCAATATCCTCTCACATTCTTTCCTTCCATATAGTTCATGAAAGCTTTATTCACTACCTTATTACCTCCAGGTGTTGGGTAATTACCTGTAAAGTACCAGTCACCAGTATTTGTCGGGCAACTTTCGTGTAGATCTTCAATGGTCTGGTAAATCACCTGAACAGGAATTTTTAGATCGGGAGGTGTAATTAGTTGAGCGATCTTGTCTGATATCTCCTGTGTAGCAAAAGGCTTGTACACATGCCTCACCACATTTTCTGTGTGCAGTTGATTATCTCTTTGCAACTGTTTGCATTTATCGAGTAAATCTTTCAGACCGTCTTCGGTTCCTTTTTCTTTATGCAGGGCAACAGCTGCTCTGAAGGCAATAAAATCTCCCAGCTTGCTCATGTCAATTCCATAACAATCAGGATAACGTATTTGCGGTGCCGATGAAACAACAATGATCTTCTTTGGCTGCAATCTTGCCAGCATCCTCACGATACTTTCTTTCAATGTTGTGCCACG
>JANPIB010000140.1:0-3302 GCA_031424775.1 Chitinophagales bacterium
TTTCAGGGAAAATCTTACTTTAGAAATATGATTTCACCTCAGCAGGGCATATTGCTTATCGCGGATCCATTCTTAAAAGATTCGAACTTTATGCGAAGTGTAATACTGATGTGCAGGCACAATGAAGAAGGCAGCTTTGGCTTTGTGCTCAATAAATTATACGAGCAAACGCTGGGTGACCTGATCACTGAGATGGAAGGCTACGACATCCCGGTTTATACGGGAGGACCAGTGCAGATGGACACTGTACATTACATACATCAGTATCCAGATCTGCTGCCCGACAGCCAGCTCGTTTCAGGGAATATCTATTGGGGCGGTGATTTTGAGAGATTAAAGACCCTGATAAAAAACGAAGAGGTTGACGTTTCAAAAATAAAATTTTTCATTGGCTACAGCGGCTGGACCACCGGCCAACTTGAAGATGAACTCTCTCAAAAAAGTTGGCTAACGGCAACGAGTAATCGAAATATCGTTTTCGATACCCCCCTCTCTGATATTTGGAAAGCCGGCCTTCGGCACCTTGGAGGCAAATACGAAATGATGATCAATTTTCCGATAGATCCACAGTTAAACTGAGCGCGTCACTTAGATCGTGTAACCGTTGGTCATTAAGTCATTAGTCATTGGAATAATAGCTCCTTACCCTTGGATCATTATCGCTTGAGTGCACAACAATAAATTTTTAAGTAATGACTATTGACCTAATGACTTATTGACTATTAACAATGAAGTATATTCACCGAAAAATCACTTGCTTTACAGGCTTCTAAAGATCCCGGCTAAAATTGCTATTCATTTTTATTGCAGGAGCATTCGCATAAATAATAAAGAGTTACTTGCCGCCGAAGGCCCTTTACTCATCGCATGTAACCATCCAAGTTCGTTTCTAGATGCCGTCATCATTGCCACGCTTTTTAAAAGGCCCGTATACTCATTAACCCGTGGAGATGTCTATTCTACTCCATTCCGAAGCAAAATTTTACATGCTTTGAAAATGTTCCCGGTCTTTCGAATCAGTGAAGGCGTAGAGAATATGAACCAGAATTATGAAACATTTGAAAAGTGCAAAGAAGTTTTTAAAAATAATGGTATTGTTTTAATTTTCAGTGAAGGGCTATGCATCAATGAATGGCATTTGCGACCTCTTAAAAAAGGCACGGCGCGCCTTGCCGTTAGCAGCTGGAATGAAAACATTCCGTTGAAGATCCTTCCCGCTGCCCTTAATTATTCAGCCTTCAAATTATTTGGAAAGAATGTTATTATCAACTTTGGAGAAACTCTTCACGAAGAAGATATTGATCATACTAACGGTTACGGTAAAACGATTTTGGATTTCAATAAAAAACTTACCGAAAAACTTAAGCCTTTAACCATAGAGTTGGCAAAAGAAGATGCAGAGGGACGCCGCAAAATTTTTTGTTGGCCTCAGCCGACAATAAAGAAAATGCTTCTGTCGATTCCGGCTGTGTTGGGATATATTTTTCATGCACCCGTTTATCTGCCTGTCAGAAGCTTTACTAAGCGCAGGTTTGAACGAAGTGGGCATTTCGATTCTGTGATTGTGGCGTTGCTGTTCGTATTGTATCCCCTTTATTTACTGGTGCTGTTAAGTATAGCAATCTGCATTTTTGGGCAACCTGGTTGGCTTCTTTTGATTCTGATTCCATTTTGTGCATGGAGCTATGTACAATTGAAGAAGCAGATATGAAAAGCCCGCTGTCTCCCGGCGGGGGGAACTTAGGACGGGTCAATATTATTAACTCGAAACAGCTATAAATTTTAGTCTCTAAACCACAGCTAACGGATACGAATAATCGAGAAAACAATAAGGTGAAAAGGAGGTTAAAATAAACGAAGACTGACTTGTCCTAATTTCCCCCGCCGGGGGACAGGGGGCTATAAAAAAGCCATCATTTCTGATGGCTCTAATGTAAAATATTTTGCTCTGCTTTAAATCTCCTCAGCCCCTTCTACTAAAACCGTCGTCTTATTATTCAGCACTTCCACAAAACCACTTTGAATAGTGTAAGACGTTGTTGAAGTTTTATCATTAAGGATCTTAAGATTGCCGGCTTTAAGGGCACTTACCAAAGGGGCATGTTTGTCAAGAACTTCAAACAAACCACTGATGCCTGGTAATTGAACACCATATACCTCTCCGCTATAAATTTTTCTCTCCGGTGTTAAAATTTCTAATGTCATATAAAGCCGCTCCAAACCTCTTTTACTATCTAAACAGTAATAGTTTAGGCAGTGTCAAGGCTTGTATTTTTGTTGAATAATAAACTAAAAGTACAAGTGAGTGACACAACGATGATGCTATGAAAAACATCTGCTGGTCAACAAAACCTACACCCTATAAAATTAAGACCTGTGTCGAATAATTTATAAAGAACCGTCCTAAGTTCTCCGCCGCGGCGGAGGACAGGGGGCTTTACACCTGGGCTGCAGCCATCAACTTTTTACCTTTCTCAACCGCATCTTCCAATGTACCAACCAGGTTGAATGCTGCTTCCGGGTATTCATCCACTTCACCATCCATGATAGAGTTGAAACCACGGATCGTATCTTCTATCGGAACCAAAACACCCTTCAACCCAGTGAACTGCTCGGCCACAAAGAAAGGCTGGCTTAGGAAACGTTGCACTTTACGAGCGCGTGATACAACCAGTTTATCTTCATCACTTAATTCATCCAAACCAAGGATGGCAATGATATCCTGTAATTCTTTATAACGTTGCAGAATTAATTTAACCCTGTTTGCAGTATTGTAATGCAGATCTCCAACTATCAATGGAGTTAAGATACGGCTTGTACTATCCAATGGATCAACCGCAGGATAAATACCAAGATCAGCGATCTTACGACTCAATACCGTTGTGGCATCAAGGTGGGCAAAGGTTGTAGCCGGCGCCGGATCGGTAAGATCATCCGCAGGTACATACACCGCTTGCACAGAAGTAATTGAACCGTTCTTTGTTGAAGTGATCCGCTCCTGCATCAAACCCATTTCTGTTGCAAGGGTTGGCTGGTAACCCACCGCACTTGGCATACGACCTAGCAAGGCTGATACTTCAGAACCTGCTCGTGTGAAACGGAAGATATTATCTACGAAAAACAAAATGTCCTTTCCCTGTCCTTCGCCTTCGCCATCACGGAAATATTCAGCAATGGTCAATCCGCTCAAAGCCACACGTGCTCTTGCTCCTGGCGGCTCATTCATTTGTCCGAAAACAAAAGTTGCTTTGGAATCTTTCAGGTCCTCCAGATTAACAGAGCTCAGATCCCATCCACCTTCT
>JANPIB010000141.1:0-4891 GCA_031424775.1 Chitinophagales bacterium
AGATAATGAAAAAGCCACCTGTAAAACAAGTGGCTTTGATTAAATAATTAATGTAATGTCAACTTACTGTTGAGCCTTCGTCAATCTTTTCCTCTGGATTAATAAAATGAAGCTTCCCAGATTTATCCTCAGCCATCAATATCATTCCCTGGCTTTCGATACCTCTCATTTTTCTTGGAGCAAGGTTGGCTACAACCGTAACCTGTTTGCCAACAATTTCTTCCGGCTTAAAGTGCATTGCAATTCCTGAAACGATCGTTCTTTTCTCGAAGCCCAGATCAACTTCAAGTTTCAGCAGTTTATCTGCTTTCTCCACTTTTTCTGCCGAGGTGATAGTTCCAATTCTGAAATCCATCTTGGCGAAATCATCGTATTGAATTTGAGGTTTGAGATTTGAGGTTTGAGATTCTTCAACCTTGATATTTGATTCTTCCATTTTAACTTGTTTATTATCCTGACTTTTTGACTTCAACTTTTCCAACTGTACTGCTATCTCACCATCTTCCACTTTCCTGAACAGCAGTTGTGGTTCTCTCAAACTATATCCAACACTTAGCAGTTTCATCTTACCTGCATTTTCCCAGTCCAACATTTTATCAACGACTTTCATCATGTGCAGCATCTTTCTGGCTGTATTAGGCAAAAAAGGGTTGATGAGTATTGCAAGATTTGCAGTCAACTGCAAACACAAATGCATGCAATTGTCTATTTGCTTTTGTGCATTTTCTCCCTCTCCTTTGGAGAGGGTTGGGGTGAGGCTTTTTGCAACGATCCAAGGTTGCTTTTTCTGCATGTACTGGTTGCCTTTCCTCGAAAGATCGATCACCTCAAACAAAGCTTCCCTGAAGTTGTATCCTTCAAGCAGACTTTCAACTTTCTGCTTTGAAGTTTCAATATCAGCGATCAACTGCATATCCGTATCATCCATCAATTCCTCATGCAGCTTCGGAACTTTTCCATTGGTGAGTTTATGCATCAATACCCAGGTTCTATTTACAAAATTTCCGAAGATGGCGACTAATTCACTGTTCACTGCATCCTGGAAACCTTTCCATGTAAATTCACTGTCTTTCGATTCTGGAGCAATCTGGGTTAAGTAATACCTCAAAGCATCTGCAAACTGGGCTCCTCCATTTTCTTTTTTGACCCAGTCGTTGATGTAATCATCCATCTCGATGCTCCAACCTCTGCTGGTGCTCATCTTGTCACCTTCCAGATTCATGAACTCATTCGAAGGAACATTCGACGGAACAATATTGCCATGCAACTTCAGAATTATCGGGAAAATGATGGCATGAAAAACAATGTTATCCTTCCCAATAAAATGAACCAGGCTGGTGTCTTTATCATACCAATATGGTCTCCAATCTTTGCCATTATCAATTGCCCACTGTTTTGTTGCACTCACATAACCTATCGGTGCATCAAACCAAACGTAGAGAACTTTTCCAGCCTCCCCTAGCCCCTCCGAGGGAGGGGTTTTAGCAACACCCGAATTGTTTTCAACAGTTATAGAATTTGAGGTTTCCAAAGTCCCTCCTTTGGAGGGATTTAGGGAGGCTGGAACTTTCACTCCCCAATCCAAATCTCTTGTTACAGCTCTTGGCAATAATCCTCCATCTATCCAGCTTTTACACTGACCAACCACATTGGCTCGCCAGTCATCTTTATGACCTTTAACTATCCAATCTCTCAGCCATTCTTCATGCCGATTCAACGGCAAATACCAGTGCTTCGTAGCTTTCTTCACCGGCTTTGCACCGCTTAAAGTTGAAACCGGATTGATCAACTCATCCGGACTTAAACTCTTACCGCATTTCTCACACTGATCACCATAAGCACCATCAAAACCACAATTAGGACAAGTACCTTTTATAAATCTATCAGCAAGAAAAGTTTCCGCTTCTTCATCGTAGTACTGCTCACTTTCTTTCACTTCAAGTTCACCGGCATCATTCAAAGCAGTAAAAAACTCCTGTGCTGTTTCGTGATGTATTGGTGCAGATGTTCTATGGTAAATATCAAACTCTATCGAAAGATCTTTAAAGTTCTGTTCAATTATCGGGTGGTATTTATCAATTATCGCCTGTGCCGTTGTGCCTTCTTTCATTGCCTGAATCGGAATTGCCGTTCCATGCTCATCACTTCCGCAAACAAAAACCACATCTCTTTTTTGAGCTTTCAGATATCGCACATAAATATCTGCAGGCAAATATGCACCAGCCAAATGGCCAATATGTTTCAGCCCGTTGGCATAAGGCAGAGCTGCTGTAATTAAATATCGTTTAGGAGAATTCATTTTTTTTATCTAAGCTTTTGGTTCTCAACTCATCGTCCCTTGTGTCACTCACTTGTACCGCATATTGCTATGCAGCTAAAGATGGCAGCAAATGTAAGTAATCTACCAGCAAGGGTTTTAACTCATCACCCAATAAGAAATGCCGAACCAAACAACAATAAATAAGACAATAGCGATGGCATCAGGCTTTAATTCAGCCCAGGTTCTTCTTTTAATCTGCTTTTGGTAAACAAACCATCCCAAAAAAGCAATAGAAGCAATGCCATACCGCAGGAAGAATAACAATCCCATTTTTAAAGTTATGCTTTCGCAGCTATTTCATCCACTGCAAACGTTTGCTTAAATTGTTTAATGCCGGAGAGCTGCTTGAGTGTCGTAAGTTTTTTCCATCCAAAGTCAACCACAGCAAGGGTTTAAACGATTTATTAACTACTCGGACTTAGTAGAATTTAGAGAAACTTGCCTTTTACCCGCAACCCAGCCATTCTATATTTGTGTTATAAAGATGAACGATAGCAATCAGGCAGTTCATCACACAAAAAAATATTTCGAACTCTTTCATATGGCAAGCAATCGTTAGAGGCCTTCTGTTTCTACAGAAGGCTCTCGTTTTTTATAGCATTGCTGATCTCCTTGGCATAAAACTTCGGCATATTCTCTCAAAACTCCACATGGAAAGTCCAGCTATAGTTCCAGATAATCATTCAGGTGCCAGCTCAGACAATGAATATTCATTGCATAAGCCTGACATTCAATCAGCAAAGCAACTTTTCGAGCTGTCGAAAATTCGCTTACTAAACGTGAATGAGTGGCATAAACTCAGTGGTTTAGCAAGTGCTGATTTTCAACTAACAGACGAAAACGGTACTGAAGTAAATCGTTTAGCCCAACTAGGAGATCATTTCAAGATTGATATTCCAGGACCTGGAACTGTAACCGGCAAAGGAAACGATTGGGTACAAATAGAGGCAATTGAAGAAAAGTCCACTGATGAAAGTGATGTTGTCGCTGTAAGGGTTCGTCCAAGCTCTAATCCACAAAGTAATAAAGAAGATGTTGCCCATTTCTTCACAGATGAAGCAAGTAGTACATTTTCTATTACCCGGAAAGGTAGCCTTGTTACAGCAGCTGTACAAGGAAGAAATGAGAAACCAAATCTACAGGCTGATAGCTTGTTGGATAAAGTTCGAAATGCTGTTGTGGGAACTTCTGCTATTGCCGGAATGAACAAACCACAATGGAAAAGTTTAGTGAAAGGATTATTACAGGATTAGCTAGCAGGGAAGCTGATGATGAAAGACGAACCTTCACCTTCCTTACTTTGTGCTAAGATTGATCCACCATGGTTCTCTACAATTTTTTTGCATAATGCCAAACCTATACCCGTTCCTTCATATTCCTGTTTAGTTACCAACCTTTGAAATACCTGGAATATTTTATTGGCAAACTCCTCCTTAAAGCCAATCCCATTGTCTTTGATCTCTATCTGGTACTCATTGTTATTTTTACTACATAAAATATGAATCTCGGGAGTTACATCAGTTTTACTGTATTTCAAGGCATTACTGAGTAAGTTTTGGAAAAGCTGGCGTAACTGGAAGGGATTTCCTTTAATGATCGGGAGTTCGTTAATGTACAAAAGTGCTTTTTTACTACTAATAAGTATCTCCAGATCAGAACACACATCTTTAATCGTTACGTTAAGGTCAACGGCTTCTACACTTTGTTCAGTCGAACTATTGGAATATATTAGTATTGCGTCAATCAACTTATCCATTCTTTCTGCCGACTCGATTATCTTCTTCAATTTATTTCGTCCCTCGTTGGTAATCTCATTAGAGTCAAACAGTATGTCGCTGAAAGTCCTGATCTTTCTTAACGGTTCTTTTAAGTCGTGAGAAGCTACCCATGCATATTGTTCAAGTGCAGTATTTGTACGTTCCAGTTGAATTCTTTGTTGTTCTAATTCCTGTTGAATTTTCTTTTCAGCAGTAATATCCCTCAAAAAGGAAACGAATAATGATCCTCCATCTGGTAGCATGGCTCTGGAAATTGTTAGAGAAATAAAGAACTCCGATCCATCCTTTCTTAAAGCTGTTACTTCTATGGTTTTGTTTAAGACCCTTGCTTCACCTGTTGCAAGCAACCGCTGCATACCTTTTGTATGGGATGCTACATGTTGAGGGGGAATTATTGTTTCTGCTAAATTGCTGCCCACCACTTCCTCTGCCTTCCATCCAAATATCTCCTCAGCTTTAGGGTTCCAGATATTTATAACTCCCTGTTCGTTTATTACAATTATTGCGTCAGGAGCATTGTAAATAAGTTGTCGCATTTTATCTTCCCGATCTAACACTTGCAGCGTATAGAAATGAATTTTTTGCTCATTCTGTACTCTACGGGTTACATCTCTAAATATTCCCCTGGTATATTCAAATTCACCATTCTTAAATTTGGGTGAGGTAGAACCTTCAACAATTACTTCCCGATTATCTTTTGAAATAAAGGACATTCTTATTTCTTCATGCTGTAATGTTCCATTAATAATTTGAGATCGATAGTCCTTGTATCTGTCTCTATCAGGCTCTGAAA
>JANPIB010000142.1:0-2333 GCA_031424775.1 Chitinophagales bacterium
GTATTTTCTTTTGGAGGGATAGGACAGTTAAAGCCATCAGTAAAAGCACAGTATGGATTGTACGCTTTATTGAAGTCGATCACCAGCTTACCGTCTTTAATATCACCAGCTTTGAAGTCGAGATATCTTCCTGAAGCGTAAGTTGTTTTTCCTGTTGTCTCATCCTTGAAAGGAATGAAGAAATGATCAGCTAATTCTTTACTTTCCTTCAATTTGGTGAGCTGATATCCAAACAGAGTGAAGCTGCTTCCTTTGTAACTGAATATCACCTTTACAAACTTCTGAGCCTCTTTCTTCATCCCGGAAGATGTAATCATCTGAAACGTAGGTTCATCTTTCAGCACTTCAACAGTAGCTGTCAATATCAACTCTTTGTTGAATGAGTAAAAATCAACCTTAGCAGTATCGGCTTTTATGTCTTTTGCCAGGTCAGCTTTGTATTGCTGCCGATGTTTTGCCAATTCCTCCGCTGTTTGGGCTGATAGTTTCAGGCTTACCATCCACAACATCAGCACAGCTATACCTTTCATATACTTCATATTCATCAATTCTATAGAAAATAAAAGCCCTGTTTCCAGGGCTCCAGTTTTATTCTTCGGCAATTACCGGATTCTTTCTTGTTGGAATAACCATGTCTTCATCTTCACTCAGAAATACCCAGAAATCGTAGATCTCGTAAATATCGCCTTGTGTTCTTTTGCCACCATCTTCACTTGGTCTTTCGTAAGGGCCTAGTATGTTGCCATTATATTTTATCTCTTTTAATTTTTCAGGAAGGGAGAGGTCTTTGAATTGTTCGATGGTCATATTGATGCTTTTGTGGCGGTAAAAATAACTGTCTCAAGCCTAAAAGCCAGAAAAATGGCAGATAAATATTAGGTTTAATGTATGAAGTTCAGCTACATATTACTGAGTAGCGTGTTAATCACCTTCAGCTCAGCGTCAAAAGCACAGGATTCAGCTAAAGTTGCCAAGACTTTTACTGAGCTTTTATCTATCTGTAAGAATGTTGATTGGAGCGATAGCAACACATCGAAACTCGGCACATTCTATAAGGCTGCATCGTACATTATTTACCAGGGAGATAATAACAGCCGTAAGTGGAAAGACGTAGCCAACTACAAGAACCAGCAGGAGAAAACCCAGGTAGATAACATCTGCTTTAGAATCAATGGATCTTTAAACCAGGCCACAGAGTATAAGATCGTTAGTTATCTTACTCAAAAGGAGTCCGAAGGTACCTGGCATGTGCTGCTGATTACCTACACACGGAAAGGAAAGGAAGGTAAAGCAGCTTATGCTTTTCTGAAGATTGGAGATAAATATGCTTTAGGCGATATTGATTAGCCCTGCAATCCCGTAATCAATTCATCCACACTACGCTCAGCATCATAAAAGCCTACCAGCTTACGGATCACATCTTCAACCAAAGCATCCGGACAACTTGCACCGGAAGTGATCAGCACTTTTACAGGTGATTTTGCCGGCAGAAAATCAACCGTTGTGCTTTCAACTTTAGTTCGCCAGTCAGCATGAACAATAGTTGACTTGCTGAGTATCTTATCAGCATCAATAATAAAGTAAGTCGGCAGCTTCTCTTCACAAAGCTCAACCAGGTGAGATGTATTGGATGAGTTATAGCCACCAATTACAATTGCCAGGTCAGCATCTGTTTCCAGCATTCCACCAACCGATGTTTGATTATCCAGCGTAGCGTAGCAGAGTGTATCTCTTGTGTCAGCAAAACGTTCTCCGATGGTCTCTTCATTCAAACTAAATTGCTGCATTACAACCTTTTTCAGGTATTCAGCAATAGCTTGAGTATCTGAAGCCAGCTGTGTGGTCTGGTTGATAACACCAAAACGTTCCAGGTCTTTGGATATGTTGAAACCTTCACTGAACCTTCCGGCAAATTCTGCATAGAACTGCTCGGCTGGTTTTTCTCCGGTAATGTATTTCGCCAGTTCAAGTGTCTCTTTCATATCATTCACTACAATTGTAGGTGTATGATATGAAGCATGAGAAAAAGTAGCCCTTGTTTCTTCGTGTTTCGGTTTGCCATGCACCACGATGCTGTAACCTTTTTTCGCCAGCTGCTCACCACGATTCCATACCTTCTCTACAAACGGACAAGTAGTATTGTATTTCTCGGTTTGAATGCCTTTCGCCTGTAGTTTACGTTCAATATCCAGTGTAGTACCAAAAGCAGGGATCAGCACCACATCATCAGGGGTGATGTCTTCAAAAGGTATCAACTGTTTACCGTAAGTGTCTTGCAGAAAACGAACGCCTCTTTCCTGCAGGTCGGCATTTACCTGTGGGTTGTGTATCAT
>JANPIB010000143.1:0-6909 GCA_031424775.1 Chitinophagales bacterium
CCAACCTGCTGAGAAAAAATTCGGCATTACTAAGAGTTTGCTCGAAGTGTGTAATGAGTTTAACCAACCTGTAGGAATGATCACCAAGAATGCAGGAATGTTGAGAGATAAAGATCTGCTGAGTGAAATGGGAAAGAAGAATATCGTTTCCATTCTTGTGTCTATTACTTCATTTAACGAAGACCTGAGAAGAGTAATGGAACCAAGAACAACCACAGGTAAACAAAGATTGAAACTGATAGAAGAAATGGCAAAAGAAGGTGTAAGAATGGGTGTAATGTTAGGTCCGATGATACCAGGTTTGAACGAACATGAAATGCACGACATTATCAAAGCTGCAAGCGAAGCTGGTGCAACATTCTCGGCTTACACTTACATACGTCTCAACGGTGCTATCAAGTTGCTTTTTCATGATTGGCTATACAAGAACTTTTCTGATCGGGCAGACAAAGTGTGGCATTTTATAGAAGGAAGCCACAACGGTAAAGTGAACGACAGCCGTTGGGGTGTTAGAATGAGAGGCGAAGGCAATATTGCAGAAATGGTAGCCATGCAGTATAGAAAATACACTGAGAAGTATGGATTGAATCACGAAAGACTGGGACTTGATTGCAGTTTGTTTAGAAGACCTGGAGAACAGGGGAAATTGTTTTGATGCCAGCTTTTGCATTTCATGGCATCGTCTGTTGTGTCACTCACTTGTGCGTTCGGAGCTGGATTGATCTGATTGACCTACCTATAAGGAAATTGGTTACCTTAACAACACTTTATCTCTACAGTTTAAGGAATAGATAGATAAAGTGCATCGTAATCAAAAGCTATCTGCAATGCCTTTAAGAAGTTTAAGTCTTATTTGTCTAGTATTGATAATACCAATTATTATCTTCTCGCAAGACATCAAAAGTTCAATACGAGGTACTACTTCAACTCAGGCACAACCAATTGGTGAGACTTATGCAATAATTGTGGGAGTTTCTAAATACAAACATATAACCCCTCTATTATATGCCTCTAAAGACGCTTTGATGTTTAAAAACTTTTTACTGTCACCTGCTGGTGGAAATGTAGATAGTAACAACATAAGAATGCTGCTGGATTCCGAAGTTACTTATGGTGCAATTACTGGTGGTGTATTTAAATGGCTTGCCAACAGAAATATTAAACCCGGAGATAGAATATTTTTTTATTTCTCCGGTCACGGAGACATGTATAATGATGATGAGTTCTTTTTCCCTTACGATACTGACGGAAAAACAGGACCTAAGCAATATTTAGTTGACGGAAACATTTGGCTAAACGATTTGAAACGGAGGTTAAATGTGTACATAGTTCAACACCGAAAAGCGGAGGTAATATTCGTAGTCGACGCTTGTAGAGTTAAAAATGATTCTCTGCTTAGGTCAGAAAAAAGTAATGAAAACGACCCACTTGGTATTACTAGTTTTTATGCTACAAGAGTTGGAGAAGTTGCCTATGAGTCAAATTTAGTTCCAGGGGGGCAAGGTCTTTACACATATTATTTTGTAAAAGGGGCTATTGGAGAAGCGGATTTAAAACCTAAAAATGGCATAATAACACTATCTGAACTTGCGGCTTATGTTGAAGATTCAGTACAACAAACAGCTAATATTCTTTTTAAAGGCGGTGAACAGCTTCCAATCTATTGTTGCAAGGAAAATGATAGAAAGCCTTTATTCGCTGTAAATGATAGTACGTTTGATGACTATAAGAAAAGTTATTCATTCATGAATTCCTTTCTAGAAAGCAAAATGACTAAACAGAAAGGAATTTATACAACTAAGAACTTTTCATCCCGAGATTACCAAAGTAAATCTGATTCATTACTTCTAGATGTCTATAATAAATTTACATCATCTATAAAAACCAAAAACCTTTTAGGAACTAACTCTGCATTGCAACGCTTTAATACTTTAAAAAAATTCTGGATTAACGATCCTATTACAGAAGAAGCAGAGCTAATGCTAATTACAGAGCTTATTAATTATTCGCAAACCTATGTCCATCTTTATTTATTAGGCTTGGATATGGAATATGTAAAAACAAAAGCCACTTCAAAAGATCCAAATGCTAGTTTTTATAAAGATTTATCCCTAATATCTTCTTCAAACTTTGTTTTAGCAGCACAATATTTGGAAACAGCAATTGAATTAATGGGTAAAACAGATAACCTAGCTAAATCTCTATATCCCAAACTATGGTTCTTGCAAGCAAGAAGTCACTTTGACAATCCTAAGTTGACAGCTTTAAATACAGCAATAGAGTTAGCAAAAAAAGCTTTGCGTGTTGATACAGGTGCAACACATATATATCACCTCCTTGCAATGTTGGAGATAGAAAACAAAAACTACTCTAACGCTGAATACTACTTTAAAAAAGCTATAGAAGGGCAAACAGAATATAGCAAAGAAGGGGTGAAATTAGGATTTGAACTTTTCAAGTTAAGTAAGCTTCAGGAAGCTTCAGTTTTTTATCGCCTACATAATGTTTCTGATAAGCAGTATGCAATTGCTTACAACATTTTAGCACGAACATCAATCGACAATAAGGACATGGAATCAGCAAAGAAATTTCTAACCCTGGCACTATCAAAAGATTCGTCAGCAGAGTATTTAAGAAATAACGTAACTGTTTTTTATCATTCTCTTGCAATTAATGCTTCTGCTAATGGGAAATTAGCAGAAGCCGAATCATTTTATTCTATCGCTGCACAAAATGCTCCAAAGATTTTGTTTGACTCGGTAATGCTAAACTTGGGAAGTTTCTATTTTGAAAAGCTAAAATCATTTGAAAAAGCAAGGACTTGTTATACAACAGTTCTAGCTGTAAATCCGAATAATATAAAAGCGCTTAATGATTATGCTGTAATGTATTATATGGAGGGACGGAATAGCAAAAACTTAAGCTTCTTAGACACTGCAATAACCATCTCACAACAGGTCAAACAAAAAACTTCTCGAAATTCTTACTATCACGATTTAGCTACGCAGCGGATAAATAAAAGTAAACAAGCGAAGGAGTTTATCAAAATGGCTCAATAAAGATCCTTCAGTACAAGAGTGCGACGCAAGAGAAGCTAAATTCCTGCTTTCAGCTGGCTTCAATAGTGCTTTCCTTGCATGTTCCTTGCATCTTCCTTGCTGTCTCCTTGCAGGATAGTTGCACTCTGGCAATAACTATCCGCAATTCCTGCACGAAAGTTGAGTACATAAATACTCGAACTTTACAATATGGATGAAGTACAAAAGCCCGGAAGTCAGTTAATTCCTGCCAAAGAACAAACATTTCTTGAAGGTGCAAAACCCAAGCAGTTTGAACTTCGGTTTGCTTACAAGGTTTTCTGGGAGTTTATAAAAGCATTTAAAGTACTAAGCAATGTTGGTCCGTGTGTTACGGTTTTCGGTTCTGCCAGGTTTAAGGAAACACATAAATACTACATCGCTGCAAGGGAAATTGGGAAAAGAATTGCCGGGCTTGGACTTACTACAATGACAGGAGGCGGTCCGGGAATTATGGAAGCTGCTAACCGTGGTGCATTTGAGAATGGTGGCAACTCAGTGGGATTGAATATCAAATTACCATTTGAACAACATGAAAATCCTTACCTGCACAAATCATTTACACATGAATACTTCTTTGTTCGAAAAACATTGATGATAAAATATTCCTACGCTTTTGTAATAATGCCGGGAGGTTTTGGAACAATGGATGAGTTTTTTGAAACACTCACTTTAGTACAAACGAAAACCATCACTCAATTTCCAATTGTATTGTTTGGTAAAGATTATTATCAGCCGATGATGGATAACATCATGCTCATGGCTAGTGAAGGAACAATCTCTCCTGAAGATATGAAGCTGGTGCTGATGACTGATGATTATGATGAAGCCATCAACCACATCAACCATTACATGGAAAAACATTCCAAACGCTGGCTAAAGAAAAAGTTGCAGAAAGGTATCAAGCCTGCGAAAGGTGAAGCAATGCAATAGTTACTCTAAAATCGGTCTTAACCACTTAGTTGTTTCTTCAATGCTCATCCCTTTTCTCTTTGTATAATCCTGCAATTGATCTTGCTGGATCTTACCTACACCAAAGTATTGACTCTGTGGATGAGAGAAGTACCAACCACAAACAGACGATGCCGGATACATGGCAAGGCTTTCAGTCAAGTGAATACCTGTTGTTTCTTCTCCACCCAACAATTCAAACAACTTGTACTTTTCAGTATGATCAGGACAAGCAGGATAACCTGGAGCTGGACGAATACCTGAATATTCTTCTTTGATCAATTGCTCATTGCTAAGGGTTTCATCTTTTGCATAACCCCAAAGATCTGTTCGTACTTTATGATGAAGTAGCTCAGCAAAAGCTTCAGCAAGTCTGTCAGCCAAAGCCTGCAACATGATCTTGTTGTAATCGTCGTGCTGCTCCTGGAAACGCTTTATGTGCTCTTCAATACCTTGAATGGTTACTGAGAAAGCACCGATGTGGTCAGCCTCCCTAAATCCCTCCGAAGGAGGGACTTTAGACGATGAACTTTGAAGAGGCTTTACAAAATCAGCAAGGGAAACATTCGGCTGGGTAGCTGCTTTTTTTACTTGTTGTCTCAAAAATTGAAGCTGCAAAACTTCGCTTCGATCTTCTACATTTCCTCCTCCTTTGGAGGAGATAGAGGAGGCTTTGACTTCAATTGTATCATCATCAGTTGCATTGGCTTCCCAAAAACCAACAACACCTCTTGCTGTTAACCATTTTTCTGAGATGATCTTATCCAACAAAACATTTGCATCGTTGTATAGCTTAGTTGCTTCCACACCAATAATAGAATCACTGAGGATTGCTGGAAACTTGCCATGCATTTCCCATGCTATGAAAAATGGTTGCCAGTCGATATAGTTTCTTAAATCGGACAAGCTGAAATTATCAAACACTTTTGTTCCGGTGAAAGTTGGAACTGGTGGTTGATAATTACTCCAGTCAATTTTTACTTTGTTTGCCTGTGCTTCTTTAAAAGGAAGATACTGCTTGGCTGTTTTCTTGCTTTCAAAATCCTGCTTCAACTTGATGTATTCTGAATTAATAGCGGATAGAAATTCCGGCTTCTGTTCTTTACTCAATAATGAACCTGCAACTGTCACACTTCTGGATGCATCTAACACATGCACCACACCATTATCATAAGCTGGAGCAATTTTTACGGCTGTATGCATTCTTGAAGTAGTGGCTCCACCAATTAAAAGTGGTTGCTTCATCCCTCTTCTCTTCATTTCATGAGCCACATGTACCATCTCATCTAAAGAAGGAGTGATGAGTCCACTCAAACCAATGATATCTACATTTTCTCTTTGAGCAGTTTCTAATATTTTATCTGCCGACACCATTACACCAAGATCGATCACATCATATCCATTACAACCCAACACTACACCAACGATGTTCTTACCAATATCGTGTACATCACCTTTTACGGTTGCCATCAACACTTTGGCTGCTCCTGCACCTTCTTCGTTTACAGTTCCTGCGGCGAGATGTGCTTGTCTTCTTAGTTCTTTTTCAGCTTCAATAAATGGTGTTAATACAGCAACAGACTTCTTCATCACTCTTGCACTCTTCACTACCTGTGGCAAGAACATCTTTCCACTTCCAAACAAATCACCTACTACGTCCATTCCAGCCATTAAGGGCCCTTCAATTACATCCAAAGGCTTTGGATATTTCTGCCGAGCTTCTTCTGTATCTGCTTCTATATAATCTGTAATGCCGTTTACCAAAGCATGTTTCAATCTTTCTTCAACTGAATTATTTCTCCAGGCTTCGTCTTTAACCTCAACTTTACCTTTTGCTTTTACAGTTTCAGCAAAAACGATCAGTTTTTCTGTGGCTTCGTTATTGTCATTATTTCTGTTAAAGATCACATCTTCACAAAGCTGTCTTAGTGTTGGCTCTATTTCATCGTAGATCACCAACTGACCAGCATTTACAATGCCCATATCCATTCCTGATTTTATAGCATAGTACAGGAACACAGAATGCATCGCTTCTCTTACATGGTCGTTCCCACGAAAAGAGAAAGAAAGATTACTCACACCACCGCTAATCTTAGTCAGTGGCATTCTTTGTTTAATGATCTTGGTTGCTTCTATGAAATCAACAGCATAGTTGTTATGTTCTTCTAAGCCTGTTGCTACAGCAAAAATGTTTGGATCGAAGATGATGTCTTGTGGATCATAACCTACTTCATTAACTAGTATGTCGTAAGCTTTGGTGCAGATGTCAACTCTTCTTTGTAGTGTATCAGCCTGACCAGCTTCATCAAAAGCCATTACAACAACAGCAGCACCATAAGACTGGCAAATGATTGCCTGCTCCTTGAATTTCTCTACTCCTTCTTTCATGGAGATAGAGTTTACAATGCACTTGCCTTGCACACATTTTAATCCGGCTTCAATGATCTCGAACTTAGAGCTGTCGATCATGATTGGGATCTTGGCAATGTCTGGTTCACTTTGTAACAGGTTAAGGTAAGTGGTCATTGCCTGAACACCGTCAAGCAAAGCATCATCCATGTTCACATCAAGGATCTGTGCACCACTTTCTACTTGTTGCCGAGCAACACTCAGTGCTTCCTCATATTTGTTTTCTCTTACAAGTCTTGCAAATTTCTTTGAGCCTGTAACATTGGTTCTTTCACCAACGTTCACAAAGTTTGTTTCAGGACGAACTACTAAAGGCTCGAGTCCTGATAATCTTAGGTATGGTTTGATAACTATTGTTTCCATATTATGTTTTGCCACTAAGACACGAAGGCACAAAGTTTCACAAAGGTTAAAGTACTAACCTTTTGATGCCATCTTTAATTAGTGGGACAGTAAAATTTATAATGTAACC
>JANPIB010000144.1:0-2900 GCA_031424775.1 Chitinophagales bacterium
AGGGGGTGAAGCTTGATAAAGGAGATCCTTTCGCACATTATTGGCAGAAACGACCACAAACAGCTTCAATTGTTTGGGATACGAAATACAGCTGGAGTGATGAAAAGTGGATGAAGAAAAGAGAAAAGCTAAATTCACTGAAAGCGCCTCATTCGGTTTATGAAGTGCATCTCCCCAGTTGGATGAGACCCAACAAGCACGACGAAGAATCTTACAATAGCTACAGTTTCCTTAGCGAAAAACTGGTGAACTATGTAAAGGAGATGGGCTTTACACATGTTGAATTGATGCCTGTGATGGAACATCCTTTCGATGGAAGTTGGGGCTACCAGGGAACCGGATTTTTTGCACCTACATCACGTTTTGGTGAGCCACAGGAATTTGCAGCACTAGTGGATGCTTTTCACCAGGCAGGCATTGGAGTAATTCTCGATTGGGTGCCTTCTCATTTCCCTTACGATGCTCATGGTTTATTCATGTTCGATGGTACACATACCTACGAATATGCTGATATGCGAAAAGGTTTTCATCCTGATTGGAATTCTTATATTTTCAACTACAAACGTGGCGAGGTAAAAAGTTTCCTCATCAGCAGTGCAAAATTCTGGTGCGAACAATTTCATGCTGATGGGTTAAGGGTAGATGCTGTTTCATCCATGCTGCGATTAGACTATAGCAGAAACGAAGGAGAGTGGGAACCGAACGAGTTTGGCGGAAACGGTAACCTGGAAGCAATTGCTTTTATAAAAGATTTGAACGAAACATTGTATCGTGATTTCCATTCGGTTCAAACTATTGCTGAAGAAGCAACAGATTGGCCAGGCATCAGCAAACCGACATTTGCTGGTGGTTTGGGTTTTGGGATGAAATGGATGATGGGTTGGATGCATGATACCCTTCGTTATTTTAAACGTGATCCTTTGCATCGTCCACACCACCAGGACGAACTTACGTTTAGTATGGTGTACTTCTATGATGAAAATTTTATGCTGCCTTTGAGTCATGACGAAGTGGTGCATGGCAAAAGCCCGATGCTTTATAAAATGCCGGGAGATGAGTGGCAGAAGTTTGCCAACCTCAGATTATTATACACTTACATGTTTACTCATCCCGGAGCAAAGTTGTTGTTCATGGGTGATGAGTTTGGACAAACTAGCGAATGGAATTATAAGTCCGAATTGCCGTGGGAATTACTGCAATTCGATTCACACAGCGGTATGCAGCAATGCGTGAGAGATCTGAATCATCTCTACAGGGAAACGTCAGCCTTGCATGAAAAACAATTTGATGCTTCAGGCTTTGAGTGGGTAGATCTGAACCATAGAGCTGAGGCTGTTATGTGTTACAAACGCAAATGTGGTAAGGCGAAAGAAGATGTACTTGTGTTACTCAATATGACATCAATAGTCCGATACGATTGGGAAGTACTTGTACACGGCAAAGGAAATTGGGAAGAGATATTCAACAGTGATATGAAGGAATATTGGGGAACCGGAGATGTGTTCAATCCTGAGATCAAGTCTGAGCTGGTGGATAAGAAATCAAAGCTCTATAAACTGACGTTGAATTTGCCGCCCTTGGCAGGAGTGGTTTTAAAGTAAAAGGGATCTTTATGAACGAATTAATAGTCTTAGGGATAGTTGTTTTAATTACACTGATTGTTTATTTTACCATAGGTAACCTTAAGCCATTAGCAAGGGTTTATTTAAGAGTTACAGCATTTATTCTGCTGATGCTTCTCGTTTGGTTTTTTGCTGACCGATCAAAGCTTTATTTTAAAGTTATTATCACAGTGATAACCTTCACTCCAATTCTTAACGAGTACAGGCAATTGAGAAAGGTAAGAAAGGAAAAAGATAAGCTGAATTAACATTATCATTAAAAGCTAACCTCCGTTTAAAATAATCATCATGAAGCGACTTCTCTTATTTGTAAAAAGACAAGAATGAACAAGCTGGCGACGTGGATTCTGGCCATGGCTCTCATCATGTTTCCCCGACCGACTCCATCAGTTCGATGAAGCAATTGATGGAGCAGAATATGCAACAGATGATGGGAGTTCGTTCAGTTGGTAATGCAGATATTGACTTTGCTGCATTAATGAGTATTCACCATCAGGGAGCTGTTGATATGGCAAATACATTGCTAAAAACTGGCTCAGATGAAGAACTGAAGAAAATGGCTAAGCAGATCATTATTGATCAGAAAAAAGAGATCGCTGTCTTTGGTGATGTACTTAATAGTTTAAAAGTAAAGAGCGGTAATGATTCGGGCTTCTTCAAAAAATCGATGCAGGACATGCATCACATGCAATTAATGGATGATAGCAGCTTTATTGAAAGGCAGATTGTTTTAATGATGATACCTCACCATGAAGGGGCAATTAATATGGCAAAAACATACTTACAAATCGGAGCAAAAAATAGTGAGCTGAAAAAAATCGCCAATAATATTATTAAGTCTCAGCAAGTAGAAATTGACAGATTCAAACATCTGCTTACAGATATGAAACCATAACTTACATCCTCTCTGGCACTCTTATTCCCAACATTCCCATCCCTGTTTTAATTACATGTGCTGTACGTTGAGCAAGCTGTAATCTCAAGAGTTTCTTTTCTTCACTCTCTGCATTAGCTATAGAATGTTCAGAATAGAATGAGTTGAAAATCTGTGCTAAGTTGAAAACATAGATCGCAATCTTAGAGGGATTGAGTTCTTCACCAGCTTCTTCAATTACCAAAGGGAATTTTTCCAAAGCAACGATGACTTGCTTTTCTAAAGGCAACAACTCACCACTCACAATTGACGACTCACCATTCACGTCTCCCACCTTCCTGATAATACTTTTTATTCTTGCATGTGTGTACTGAATAAATGGTCCTGTAAATCCATGAAAGTCG
>JANPIB010000145.1:0-23489 GCA_031424775.1 Chitinophagales bacterium
TGGCTTACTTCAGATATAGCATCACTGCTATCACCCTTGCCACTTGCTAATGTTTCGGGTAATTAATCCCGCACATAAGAGACTCGCACTCTCTGGCTCAATTCTTAAAAAGAACTATATTCATCATTCAGGGCACACACATGGGGTTTTGCAATATTGGGGCTGGACGTTGTAATCTTCATCTTTAGCAACATGGCAGCAGTTGTTCGGGCAGGACAAGCATCGGTGGGCTTTTGGTTGTTATCTTGTACATTTGTTTTTCAATCAGCAGCGGTTACGGGCAGACGATTTTCAAATTCCCCAACATCGCAAAGCCCTATCGTTGTGCAAAATTTCTTGCCTTTAATCAGCACGCTGTTTCCTCCTTCGTCAGAAATTCGGATGAACATGATAAAACTCAATCAGGTAAATCACTTTACCCCCTATATCCTTTCCAATTCTGCTTCCTGAACTTCAACTGGCTTTAACTCATTTCGATTCGGCATAGAGATGTGCTGTCGTTTGGCTATAGAAAGTTTTATAAAGAAACGTATAAGTGGAAAGGAAAGAACCACTATGGCAATGGTGAGCAGGAATCCACTTAAAGAAAATACATGAAACCAAGGTCTGAGTTGTATCATCACCTCAGCAAATGGTTTGTGCTCACTTACCAAAGCAGCTTTTGCAATGCCACTGCCAATGAGTGATATCCAGAACACCAATAGCGATAGGTTAAAGAAATTAAGCAGTCGTTTCTTTGAAGCAGTTATGTTGGGTGCAGGCAATCGTTTTTCTAAAAACAAAATATAAAAACCTGCAGCCAGTAAGATGGTTGTGTTTATACCAATCGTTGCTCCCATAGCATGTGCTACGGTGAGGTGTGTGCCGTGTGTGTATTGGTTTAATGCAGGTATGGAGAGGAGAATTGCCAGGGTAAGATTCAGCAATATCCAATTATCCGTCATCTTTAACATGCGATAAGTAAGATGCAGCTCTTTATCTTTTTTAGAAAGTGATTTACGCCATTTCCATATCATGTTGAAGAGGATCAGCAGTTCCGTCATGCTGATGATGTACGACGTTATCCTTATAACGGGTGAAGCCGGAACAACATAAGTATGATGTCCCCAGTTGAACATGAGGTTGGTTAATCCCAGGAAATAAAAGAAGAATGCAGGTTTAGATCTTGCCATATCATCACTCGTGCTAATACGGCACATTACATACAGGGCTGAACCGTAAATGAGCATATTCCAGGCTCCTACCATTGAACCTAAAGCCTTCCATTGAATGGTAATATCCCTGACGATGTTTCCATTAAAATGATCGAATTGCCAAAGGCAGGCTTCTGTAATGGTGATGATGAAGAATACCAGGCCGGTTGTCCAACTCCAAATATATACAGGTGCTGTGTTGAATCTTGGACGGACAGTTCCAATGAAATTGATGAGGGCTAATATCCAGCCTAAGATCATCACTCCGGCAAGCCATAAAGGGAACTCCATATATTCTCTACCGGTGAAATTGCCAATGAAGAAATCACTTACAGCGGTCATTACAATAGCTACCTGCAGTAATAAATGAACTTTAGCTAATAAAGGAGAGAATAGTTTTCTTTTAGCTACAGACGGAATAAAATAATACATGCTGCCTGTTGCTGCACCACCGATCCATTGCGTTATGAGGAATACATGCAGTGGACGCATGTGAGCAAAACTGAATTGATCTTTTAAAAATCCGGGAATGATGTATTGAAGACTTCCCGACATGCCAAAAAATAACCCAAACACCAAACAGAAGAGCGATACCGCCCAGAAGCCAAATGCAATTCGTTTTCCTGTCATGGATCTATATTTTAGTTTTTAGCTGATGCATCTACATAGGTGAGGTAAGCAATGATGGCATTCAACTGTTGATTGGTAAAGTGAAAATTGGGCATGGTAGTACCGCCATACTTCAGAAATGCAGCTGCATAAGGTTTACCTCTTTGCGGATCGGATATGATATTGGTAAGATCAGGACCAAGGTAGCCACCCAACCCATAAAGTTGGTGGCAGGCAATACAGTTATTGGCTTGCCAGAGTTGTTTACCTTCTAATTCCTGTGCTGTAAAGCGAAGCTGGTGATTATCTGTAGTTCCTGAGGTGTAGACCCATGCACTATATGCAGTATAACATATAAAAAGTATGAGAAATACTGTAGTCCTTTTTTTCCAATTCATTGCCGCAAAATTGATATGCAGCCTTTTGAAATTCTATGATTTCAGTCAGCTTGTATTTGATGAATACATTATGGGAAAGTTCTAGCAACATCATACAAATGCAGGCATCAAACAAGTCTGACTAGCAGTATGATTTGTCACATTATTTTAGATAAATTTGGTTTGATGATACTCCATAATTTTAGCAGACTATTAATTGAAAATGGATAATACAAGAGTCTTCAAAATGTCTTTCGCCGGAGTGTATCCACACTACATAAAAAAAGCGGAGAAAAAAGGACATACCAAAGCAGAAGTAGATGAGATCATCTTCTGGCTAACGGGGTATGATGAAAAAACCTTTGAACAACACCTCGACAAGAAAACTGATTTTCAAACATTCTTTGCCGAGGCTCCCCAGATCAATCCAAACGTTTCAAAGATCACAGGTGTGATTTGTGGCTATCGTGTAGAAGATATCGAAGACAAGCTGATGCAACATATCCGTTACCTGGATAAACTGGTAGATGAACTGGCTAAGGGAAAGGCTATGGAGAAGATATTGAGGAAGTAATACTCTGCTGGTCGTCTGTCTCTGTTAACGACATTATAAACCAGTTGCCCCATTCATATTAAAAAGCCGGAGTTGCAGGATTTTTTAAGGAAATTCGCCGGAAATCTTTGTTTTTGAAATATTTGCTAACCATACTCTTTTCATTATTCATTGTTTCAGCAATAGCCCAGCAGAAGCCTAAAAACATGGGCATCGTTATAGGAAACCTCCTCACAACAGATGGAAAACCTGCGGCTTATGCAAATGTTCAGCTAAAGCTGATGAGTGACAGCACTTCTAAAAGGAATACGGTTACTGACAAAAATGGAGCTTTCGAGTTCAACGATCTTGCTTTTGGTTATTACCGCTTATCAGCCAGTTTGGTGGGTTATGCTGTGCTTAATCTCGACAGTATTTACCTGAGAGCTGAACGATATGATTTTAACCTGGGTGATGTGAAGCTAAAGGAAGGTAAAGACCTGCTGGAAGAAGTGATCATTTATTCTGAGAAGCCTTTGATTGAAAGCAGTGATGGAAAGATCGTTTACAATGTAGGAGAAAGTGCTTTGAGTGCCGGCTCTACAACTTCTGAGTTATTGAAGAGTATGCCGTTGATCAGTAATGATCCCAACGGTAAGATTTTACTGAAAGGCAAAGAGCCTAAGATATTAATTGATGATAAACCAACAGATCTTAATGCAGCACAACTTGCAGACTTGCTGGAGAGTTTACCAGGCAGCAGCATTGAAAAGATAGAACTGATGACCAATCCTCCTGCTCAATATGCCAATGAGGCTGGTGGAGTGATCAACATCGTAACGAAGAAGGGAAAAATCGGTTGGGTTGGAAGAGTGAACACCAGTGTTGGTTCAAGAGGTGAAGCTAATCTTGGAGTGAATCTCTCCTACCGGCATAACAAACTTTCATTGAGTTTGAATGGTGGAGTTGGAGCAAACCGTATCAAAGGTTCTAATTACTCAAGAAGAGAGAATTACTATACTGATTCAACAAGTTATTTCAACACTGATGGTAGTTACCTGAACAAGAATTTTCGCCCCAACCTGAGAACACAGGTTGATTATGACTTTAATAAGTACCAAAATCTCAGCTTTACTTACCAGGGCAATTTGAACTCCTTCGATAACAACAATTCAACCCAATACACCAATATCAATAAAGATAAACAGGTCTATAAGCTGAGTACAAGATCGATCGGTTCAGACGGAAATGGTTACAGTCATGGTGTAACACTATCTTATACTTTAAAGAGTAAGAAGCCTGGTGAAACATTAAGGTTCATTGGGAGCGGTAACTTAGGAAAGAACGATAACGACAGAGACTTTTACCAACGTTTCCTGAATCCTGATTTCCTTCCAAATGGATTGGATTCAACGCAACAACAGCTGACTGATAATTTAAGCAAGGCTTATTCTTTCAGGTTGAGTTATGATCGTCCGCTGAAGATCAAAGGAAGTAATTTCTCAACAGGTTTATCATACACCGGCAACAGTTATCACAACGTATTGAACACAAGTTTTTACAAGCAGCTCGACAATACTTTCGTGAACAATGATCTGTTGAGTACTGACTTTGAGTTTCATCAAAAGATCTTCCAGGCCAGATCAGCACTCACATTTGCTTTCCCGAAAGAGTGGAGAATTACTGTTGGACTGATAGCTGAACAAACCCAAATGAACTTTGAATTCCTGAAAGGCAATGCTCCCAACGTAACAAACAGTTACTGGAATTTTATGCCCAATGCTACGATTAGGAAAGAGTTCAACAAACAGGTGAATACAAGTTTAGTATATCGTTCAAACATCAGGAGACCGGGGATTGGAGAATTGAATCCTGCAATTGATTACGGTGATCCTTATAATATTCGTTTTGGTAATCCTTATCTGAACCCACAAATCGCAGATAATTTTGACTGGAATGTATCGATGAACAAAGGCAAATATTACTTCAACACTTCTGTTGGATATAACAGGGTGAGGAATGTGTTCAATACGATCAGGAATCTTACTTCATCCGGAAAAACAGAAGTTACCTGGCAGAATATCTCTGACAGGAACGAGTATGAAGCAAGTATTTGGGGTGGATATACTTTCAGCAAGAAATTCAGGATCAACTCCAGTGTTGGATATAGTTATAATGAATATGGTGAAGCTGAAAAGCAGTCATACAAATACCGTAATGGCGGAACATTTTACACCAGCTTCAACTACAACTTTACACCATCACAAGTGCTTTCGTTTGAAGGAAATGCTCGTTATAACAGCTTTGCTGATCCACAAGGCAGAAGCAGAAGTAATGTAACGATGAACTTTGGTGTGCAGCGAAAATTCTTTAATAGAAGATTGAGTGTGAGCTTAAATATTATGGATCCCTTCTCAGCTCAGGAGTTCACCAACTTCACTTACGGCAAAAACTTTCTTCTGGAAAGTCACAGCCAGGCAAGAACAAAAAATTTCAGGATTGCTGTAAGCTACCAGTTGAATAAAGTGGTGCAGAAAAAAGTTACTGATAAGCAAAAGCAGGATGCGATCAATAAAGTGAAAGCGAAACAGGTAATGTAAAATATATCACACGTCATTGCAATGACGGAATATTACTCAACAAGTTTCGCTAACTCCAACTTAAACCGCTCCTCTCTTATCTGGAATTCAAAAAACTGGCGATACTTCTTCTTATTGTTCACCATTAATGTTACAGGTATAGAGCCATCCCAACTGGAGTCGATCTTAGGGCAGAACTTATCAGCATTTGTTTCATCAAGCCAGACTACCGTTGAAGTGTAACCTTGCTTTTTTGCAAACTGTTCTAAAGCTTTGCTTTTGTAATCTGAAGCAAAGTCAAGGCTAACCAACACAATTTTCACTTTCGTGTCTTTTAGTTCGGCTACTGCTTTTTCAAACCAGGGAATCTCATGAACACAAGGTTGACACCAGCTAGCCCAGAAGTTTATGATGATCGGGGTTGAGCTGGTATCTATCATATTCACCACATCTTCGATCTTCACCTTTTTTACCGTTTGGGAAAAAGATGCTGAAGTGATAAGCAGAGAAATTAATACTATAAAGGTCTTTTTCATGTTTATTAAAGTTATGGAATTCGTTATTGCGAAGAAGGAACGACTGAAGCAATCTGTAATAAGATTTCTAATTAGGGGATTGCTTCGTTCCTCGCCATGACGGCTTCGTTTTGCTATTAATGACGTCACTCCCAAAAGCCCCACTCCTTTTTAATTTCTGCAACTCTTTGTTCCGGCAATGAAGAAGATTCATACATTCCGGCTGCAGTTCTTTGCCTGTAAGCTTCGTAAATAGTTACTGCACAGGCAACAGAAATATTTAAACTAGAGATAATGCCAACCTGTGGAATAAGGAAATTACCATCAGCCATTGCAATCAGTTCTTCACTGATGCCAAAACGTTCGTTTCCAAAAACAAGGGCAATACTTTCCGTGAGATTGAGCTGGTATAAATTCACAGCATCACCTGAGAGGTGAGTTGTAAGAATTTTTTTATACTGCTGACGAACTGTTGCAATGCATTCATCCAGATCACTAAATTGGTGAACCGACAACCACTTGTAAGCACTACTGCTGCTTCTGTAGCCCCAACGTTTTCTTCGTGGATCTTTATTGTTTATCACATACACATCTTGTATACCAACAGCATCACAGGTTCTTAGAACTGCTGATACATTGTGAGGGTCTTCGACATTCTCCAGAATAACGGTTATCGAAGCTTGCCTTTTGCTAAGAACTGAGAGTAGTTTACTGGAACGTTCGGGTGTCATGTATATTCAATCTGCACCGCAAAGAAACAATTCCTACTTAGTTTTATATGAACGCATTTTAGATATTCGTTCTATCTCTGATTCTATCTGCTTTAAATGAGATTGTGATTCGTGAACTTTAGCATCATTTGCTGCGGGATTTTCAGCTTTGATCTTTTGAGTAAGCACATCGAAAAGATGCTTGAGTGTAGTTAGCCTGTTTTCGTAATCCATAGGTAGGTAGTTTTGGTCTGGTTTAGCAATACAAGTATAACGATCTTTTATTCAACATATTGCACCCGACGGATGATTGATAAGCAAAGACGATTTTGAACAACTTTCAGGCTTGAGTTTATTAAAATATCTTTATCCAATGATTGAACCGGTACTGGACAAGCCATCTAAGAAAAAGCCCTTTTTCCCCGTTACGACGGAGCTTAGAAATTACCTGAAGAACCACGGTCGTGAGGTGAATTTACCGGTAACCTACAATGATCTGCTGCATTTCACCTACTCTATTCCTTTAAAAGACAAAGAAGGAAATGATACTCTTTGGGAGAAATGCCTCTACGATATGAAGGATTGGGAACACCTTCGTGAAGGATTGATTCAGCTTTATGCCATCATCAAAACCGAAGGCGATTTCTCTTTCAACAGTCACCTTGATGTAGCAAGAATTGACTACTGCAGCTTTGGTAACTCCAATCCCTTCAGAATAAGGATCGTAAACCGTTTTAACGATAACTACGACCATTACTATATTAAAAGAGAAGATTCGTCCAGGGTTTATGGGCTTGAGTTGGAACACATTCTCTCCCCTAATCGTATCAGCTTTCTTACTGGTAATGGAACTTTGGTTGAAGAACACATTATTGGTGTTCCGGGAGATGTTTTCGTTCAAAAGCACCTTGAAAAGCCTGAAACCAACAAGATCAGGATGGCAAAAGAGTTCGTAAAGTTCAACGAACGGTGTTTTGTCAGGCTTTTGGGAGATATGAGGAGTTACAACTTCGTGGTAAACATATCTCCTGATATTGAAGATTACCAATACCGCCTCAGGGCAATCGATTTTGACCAGCAGTCGTACGAAGGACGAAAAAGCCTCTACCTGCCACAATACTTCAAAGAAAACCTGCCGCTTGTTGATCTTACGCTGAAACACCTGAACAAAGAAAGTATTGAACAATACCAGGCAGAAGAACGAACACTTATTGCTTTACGCCTTGCCTCTTCACGTTACCGGATGCTGGAACTGCTGAATATTATGTGTGAAGATGTGATCTCCAGCCAGGATAAAATTGACAGGCTGAAACAAGACCTTGCCGATCATTATGGAGCAAATGCTATGCTTCGCTGTAAAAGCATGGGTGATATTGTTAAGCAAACCCTCCGCTTTTCGTTAAGAAAAAGCCTGAACCTGATACAGAAGAACTTGGGGAAGGAAAGTGATTAGTGTCTCGCAGAAAACGCTGAAATCGCTGAATAAACAACTTAGCTTCCGTGCTTTCTGCGTTTTCTGCGAGAGATTCAATGATGAATATCATCGGATTTACCCTTATTCGTGTAATTCGTGTGCCTATATTTGCCGAACTTTTTACAGGACGTTGAAGTGAGTGACACAACGAAGATTGATCTGTGTTACTGAAGCTCGTCTCCAAAAAAATAACTACACATGGCAAATCAACAAATTCTGCAATTGCTGGGCGACAAAGCCGAGTATTTACTGAGCTACGAATCAAAAACGGTAGACAAAGCCCAGTTACATCTTCCTTCTGCTGACCACACTGACAAGATTTGGACGTACAGCAACCGTAACAACCAGGTTTTGCGTAGTATGGAGCAGCTGATGAATCATGGAAGACTTGGAGGTACAGGTTATTGCTCAATTTTCCCGGTTGACCAGGGAATTGAACACAGTGGTGGTAGTGCATTTGCCCCAAATCCTATTTATTTTGATCCTGAGAATATTATCAAACTGGCTATTGAAGGTGGTTGTAACGGTGTTGCCTCTACTTATGGTGTTCTTGGCATCATGAGCCGTAAATATGCTCATAAGATTCCTTTCATCTGTAAGATCAATCACAACGAATTCCTGAGCATGCCTAATAAGTTCGATCAGACAATGTTCGGAACTGTAAAAGCAGCCTGGAATATGGGAGCTGTCGGTGTTGGTGCAACCATTTATTGGGGTAGTGCAGAAAGTGCCCGTCAGCTAAAAGAAGTTGCCGAAGCTTTTGAATATGCTCATGAATTAGGAATGGTAACCATTCTTTGGTGCTATACACGGAACAACAGTTTTAAGGTTGATGGAGTAGATTATCATACCTCAGCCGATCTTACAGGACAAGCTAACCATTTGGGTGTCACGTTACAGGCAGATATTATTAAACAAAAACTTCCAACAAATAATGGTGGTTATCTTGCTACAAAGCATGGTAAGACCAGTCCATTGGTGTACGATAAACTTACTACAGACCACCCGATCGATCTTTGCCGTTACCAGTTGCTTAATTGCTATGCTGGCAGGGTTGGATTAATTAACTCCGGCGGAGAAAGTAAAGGCGAAAGCGATCTGCAGGAAGCAGTTTCTACAGCAGTGATCAACAAAAGAGCCGGTGGTATGGGACTGATCCTTGGTAGAAAAGCATTCCAAAAACCGGTTGCCGAAGGTGTTAAACTCCTGAATGCAACACAGGATGTTTATCTGGATAACTCAATTACAATAGCTTAAAATATCTCCTCAAGTCCCTCTCCTTTGGAGATGGATTTAGGGTGAGGTCTTAATTTAACCAACTGAAGTTTTTTGAATAAGCCTCGTTGTTTCAGGTTCTCCCGATACTTCGGGACTCACTTGTAATGTACAGCCTTGAGCAACAGTTGTAAGCAAAACACTCGTTCAACTTCAAAACTCAAACACTTATGCAGAAAACCCATCTACAAAAATGGTATTACCTATTTCTACTTTTTCTATTGACGACTTTTACATTCGTTTCCTGTCGAAAAATGGATAGGCTAGTTGCACCAGCAGGTGACTACGAACTGACAGAGAAGTTCCTGACGCTTCCGCCAATGACTACTCCTCAGGTAAAAAGAATTGCACAGAAATTAAAGACCTTAAATGAAAAGCATGGTTTTCTTACTACTATTGCCAAGCAAAATGGTTTTGCAATGTGGGACAAACCCATAACCTCTAATACAGCAAAATCTAAGAAAGTTGCTGCAAGATCAGCAACTGCAAGCGACACCATTATTTTCATACCACTTGTCCTCGAAAATACTCAGTATGTAAATGCTTTTATACTTGCAAGGTTTAATGATTCAATAAGCCTGAAGCTTTACCGTGCAAATGATTATAGCAGTTATAGCTTCGGTACTTTAGAAGATTCGACAACCAATGCTGAGAAATTTGCAATTCAATTCATGCTTCTTGATTTTGAAACCTTTGGACATGCGAATTTCAAAGTCTTAGATGACAGATTGTTTAAGGATGAGTCATTACCCACAACTACTCATACTAAAGCCAGGAAAGTACATGTTAAGCATCATCAAAGTTCAAACCTACGCAGGGGAAGTGGTTTCGAGATATGGGAGTATGATGTGTGTACTTCCAGTACAAATCTGAAATGCAGTGCGAATACGGCTTGTTGTACACAAGCAGGGGTTTCGCCCGGGGCATGCAGTGCATGCGAACAAGTTTGCTGGATAGCAACTACAACATGCGTGAGAACAAGCATTATGGTGGCAGTAGATGACGGTTGGTACCCAAGTGGTGGTGGCAGCACTGGTGAAGGTGGAGGCGGTGGTGATGGTGGAACTACCGAACCTACTCAATGTAATCCAACACCTTTGTTAGACAATGGATTACCTCCTTGCCCAAAAGGCAGTAAGGATGGATGGTTGCCAACACTATCACCACCAAACCCATGCGACAAGGTGAAGACAATGGCTACAGATGCCGGGAATGCGGTATATATACAAAAAGTAAAGGACCTGGCCACTGCTCAAAACCAAAATCTTGGTTATGAAAAAAGTGTTTCACTTATCGATGGTGCCACACCTAATATTGTAGAAGCGAGTGGTACAACTGCTTCTGCCTATGTTACACTACCTTCGCTACCCTCAGGTCAGCAATATAAATCTATTGCTCACACCCACCCTAACACAGCCGGCGGTACCTATTCAATATTTTCCTATGGTGACCTTAGCAGATTATGTGAACTGATGTTTGAAGGTCAACTAGAAGCCGGAACATTTGTAGCATTTTTAAGTACCTATAAAGGGGCACATTATGCCTTTACAATAACAGACAAAACAAAGTTTGAAGACTTCTTTTATTATTTCCTTTACTCGGGAAGGCCTGGTGGAGATAACGTTAAGAAGTTTCATTCGTTGAATAAAGCAATGGCACTAAGAGCCAAATATTTTTTAAATGAAAATGCATTGATCACAGAAACCGATACTGATAATACTAACGTACTTGACAAATTCCTTGATTTTATGAAAGAGGCAGATTTAGGAATAACCCTTTTTGAAACGAATACCAATTTTGACAGCTTTACTAAAGTTGAAAAAGACCAAACCGGAACCGTAAAGCGAACTAACTGTAATTAATCATTAACTTTAATGTGGGTAACATGAAAAACTTAGCTTTAATATTAGCCTTAATAATAGCGACCCCGGCAATATGCCAAATCCAGCATGATATGTTTGCCGGCAGTTGGAAATATCAAAACGGAAACGAAGTATTTATTGTGGATCTATGGAAGACTGTAGATGGATATAATGGCCATTATCGAAAAATTATGGTAGACGCTAGCGGTAACCAGGTTTCGGTTGTATTTGATTCAAATAAACCAATGGGCGGAAGTACAACGAACTGGCCTTATGTGATTAGTTCTGGAAATGCAGTCCAAAATAAAGTTGGTGCAACAATTCATGATAATACGGTTAGCGGCGGGCCTAATTTCAGGGGTTTTTTAGAAGCCAAGCTTAAAATGCAGATTATCAATCCAGGTTGTTACGCACCCAGAGGTAATACTTGTCCTTTACAACTTCAATGGACGGTAACAAAAGATGCCGGATTACAAGACCCTAGTGATCCAGGCTTTAGTGTTCCGACCAACATTATTTTGACTAAACAGTAAACAAGGACAAGTACTGCTTACACCAAGTGCATTGGCGTTATGGCTGGTGAAGTATCGCAGTATCAATTGTAGCACTTTAATCAGCTTAAGCTACTGTAGACTGTACACTGATGATACATTATCTTAGATATTACCAACAAATAATTTTCAACTGACGTGACAAGCTGACATCATTCGATTGCAGCTAATGCGACTCCGTTAGGCGTGATATACTACTTATGCAGAATTGACTATCTTCAATTCGCCTTATTACAAAACCCAACTAATGAAGAAAGACCAGACCGAGGATATCGAATCTAATTTATCAGGTGAGGAAGGTGCCAGTGGAGAGGTGAAGCCAAAATGGTACAAACGTCTTCGTAAAGGGATCACCACTTCTACTGCCGATAAAAAAGAAACGCCTGAAGGGCTATGGACAAAATGCCCTGAGTGTAACCATATTACAACCTCATCAGACCTTAGGGAGGCATTATTCGTTTGTCCAAAATGCGATTATCACCACCGGATCGGCAGCGAAGAATATTATGAGATCATCTACGACGAAGGGTACACTCCCCTTTTTGAAAACATCAGAAGTAAAGACTTTTTGGGATTTACAGACCTGAAACCATACAAAAGAAGGCTGGAAGAAATTCACGCCAAGACTGATCTGGAAGACTCGATGAGAGTTGCTACTGGTAAAGTAAATGGCGAAGGATTGGTTTGTGCTTGTATGGATTTCGAGTTCATCGGAGGTTCTTTAGGTAGTGTAATGGGAGAAAAATTCAGTCGTGCTGTAGATCATTGCCTGGAACATAAACTCCCCTATTTAGTTATATCAAAAAGCGGTGGTGCCAGGATGATGGAATCTGCTTTCAGCCTGATGCAGTTAGCCAAAACAAGCGGCAAATTGTCTCAGCTAAGCGACGCCGGATTGCCTTTCATCTCTTTACTTACAGATCCAACTTTTGGCGGAATCTCTGCCAGCTTTGGAATGTTAGGTGACCTGAACATAGCCGAACCTGGAGCTTTGATTGGTTTTGCCGGTCCGAGAGTAATAAAAGAAACCATCAAGAAAGACCTTCCGCCAGGATTTCAGCGAAGCGAGTTCCTGTTAGATCATGGGTTTTTAGATTTTATCGTGAACAGGAAAGATCTAAAAGTGAAATTGGCTCAGACCATCAGATTATTTAGAAGTTAGCGTAACCACATAGTAAAATAGGCACATAGCTAACATGGATATCATGTTTCTATGTGCCTATGTTTTAAATAAAATGGCAACAAAGGAGATCAGCAACAGGCAGGCCTATTTTCAATACTACATAGAGCATAAATATGTGGCAGGCGTTGTTTTATTAGGAACGGAAGTGAAGTCTATCCGAGATGGAAAAGTGAGTTTCAATGATGCCTATTGCCTGTTTGACAGAGGTGAACTCTGGCTGAGAGGTATGTACATAGCAGAATATTCTCATGGAACAACGAACAATCACATTGCTGTACATGATAGAAAACTCCTTCTCACTAAAAGAGAACTCAGCCGTTTGCAGGCTGCTTTAAAAGAAAAAGGACTTACCCTGGTGCCTTTGAAAGTTTTTTTTACTGACAAAAACCTGGTTAAGGTTGAGATTGGTTTAGGTAAAGGAAAAAAACTTCACGATAAAAGAGAAACTATTAAGTCGAGAGAAACAGATAGAGAGATCAAACGTTATCTGAAATAGCCTCATAATCAATGTGAATAACTTCGGCAACCCCTTCTCCATTTTCCACTTGCTGCGTTAGAACCACTTCGTAGGGTAAATTACATTGTTAATTAGCATGATTATTGACAAAGCACAATCGTTCAATTCAATTTATATGAAAAGCCTGCGTTCTATCCTTTGGATGGCATTACTGCTGATAGGCATTAGTTCCACTGCTCAAACAGTTTCCGGTAAATGGTATGGTGTAGGAAATGCAAATATTAATGGCGTAGCCAACAACTACCTCATTGAACTGATCCTTGAGCAAAAAGGATCCGGCGTAACAGGTGAGTTCAACTATTACTTTAAGAGTGGATTTTTCCCGAATAAGATCAGCGGCAGCTTCGACTCTAAGTCGAGAAGGCTTCATCTTAAAACTACTCCAATCACCTATTATCGTTCTGCAGCAGTAAATGGAGTTGAGTGTAACATGAACGGCGACTTTACCTTGCTCATTTCAAAAGCAGGATCATCATTAAAAGGCAAGTTCAGCAGTACTGAATTTTATGCACTTACTTGTCCCGAGATTGTAATGAACCTCAACCCAGCCAAGGAAGAAAAAATGAGAGAGGAAATTGTTGTTGATGAGAAAGAAGTTTCATTTGATAATGAAAAGCAGATGGATGCACCTTTAGCAGTTGCTCCGGTTGTTTTCAAAGAAAAGTCCACAACTGAAAAGCAGTTTCCACAACGTCGTAATATTGATATGGGTACCATTGAAGTTGATTCAACAAACCTTACTATTCAACTTATCGATAACGGTGAAATAGATAAAGATTCAGTTAGCATCTTTTTTAACAACCACATACTAGCTAACAAACTTGAGCTTACTAAAAGAGGTTTGAGCTATTCAATCACCCTGGATGAAAATAAATTGATCAACGAGATCAGCATGTTTGCTGAGAATCTCGGAATCATTCCTCCAAATACAGCGGTAATGGTGGTTTACGATGGCAAGAAAAGGTATGAGATCAGTCTTACCAGCACCTTACAAACCAATGGTACGATCAAGTTTAAGAAGAGAGCAGCAGCACCTCAGCAGTAATTATTTGTAAGATATCAATTCTGCATTCAGCTTTTTGGCTAACCCTTTAGCTCCCCATTTCATTACAACATCATGATTGTATTTGAAGACTGGCTTAAGCATAAAGGCGAAAGTGTTCATCCATTTTTTAGTGGTGTACACCTTCCAATCGTATTGCAGGTAAGTGATGCCATCTTTTTCAAAGAAATGCCAGGTTCCTTCTCCTTCTAATTCACCAAAAGCAACTCCGTGTAAACGCTTTAGATCTTCACGTTCAGTTAATCGGGAATTGAATTGCAGCTTATAAGGCAGCACACTCTTCCATGTGTATTTGCGAATTCCGTTAATGCCTTTATCATCTCCCTTTTCCAGTTCCTGAGCTGCCAGAACACCTTTCCACCAGGTTGGCCATTCCAGAGAATTATAGATCGCATCCCAAACATCTTCTACCGGAGCTTTGATCTGCCAACGGGTAATGAAAAAATAATTGGTAGGCATGGCAAGAAGGTTTGTCGGTTACTAAGCTAAGGATTTCTACTGATGAACCTTTTGAACCAACTTAACAATACTATTGAAACCACGGCAGAAAGTTTGCAGCCCCGTCTGCTTATCTTTAGATTATGAAGCTGATAATTGTGATGATGCTGTTTATGCTGGCTGGTTTTCGTTTTCCTCAGCAAGTAGAAACAGATACCAGCAAAATTGGCACCACCACAGTGAATATTCAAACTACGGAATACGGCAGTTCCAAAGCTGTCTTTCTTAGTGTTCATTCGAACGAAACAACTAGTGTTGAAGCGACAAACGAATACCTATCTGGTAAAGAAGGAAAGCTGATTGAGTTGAAACATGATACTACAAGGCTGATCAAGTTTAATTATAAAGGCAAGATCATCCAGTTCGATCCGAATCGAATGTTCACAAAAACCGGTCGTTTAGCTAACCTGAATCTTCTGAATGGAAAAACTCCTAAGGGAACCGAAGATGAGGTAGAAGACTTTGCAGAAGATGTGATTCGAAAAATTAAAAAAGCGAGCATCCTCATCGCTGTTCACAATAACACAGAGGGGAAACCGCTTTCAGTAAATAGCTTTAAAGAAAAGTATGTGAACAGAAACATGGATGCAGACGACTTCATCCTTACCACAGAAAAAAAGATATACGATCAGTTGAAAAAGAAAAAGATCAATGCTGTGCTGCAAACGGTGAATACATCCTCAGACGATGGATCGCTTGCTATCTATTGTTCAAAAAAGAAGATACCTTACATTAACATAGAAGCTCAACAAGGGCATAAAGAACAACAACTGCAAATGCTGAATGCCTTGACTGAGATTATCAACCAATACACGAACTAATGGATGTAGAAGCCTTGCAGGATATCTGCAATAAATTTCCAGGCGTTACAGAAGATATTAAATGGGAGAACCATCTTTGCTTTTGCGTAGCTGAAAAAATGTTTTTGATCCTGGGTTTGGATGAAACTCCTGTAACAGCTTCCTTCAAAGTGAGTGACGAAGCGTTCGATGAAATCTCGAGTCGTAAAGGTTTTAAGCCAGCACCCTACATGGCAAGAAACAAATGGGTGTTTGTAGATGACATCAGCCGTTTAGGCAAAAAAGAATGGCAGCAAAGAGCAAAAGATGCTTACGAGATCATTAAAAGTAAACTGCCGAAGAAAGTGCGGGCTTCGCTTATCTGATTAATTGCTCTTAGTGCGAGAGCAAAGCAATTTTCCTTCATTGCGAGGCACGAAGCAATCTCAATAACTTCAACATTTTTACAATTCATGAGATTGCTTCAGTCGTTCCTCCTTACAGCAATGACGAAACAAACCAATCCCTTTCTACCACTGATTTTCAGCAGAAATAGCATCACTAAAAACCTGATGTTAGCAAGTGATTTTCGTTTTGTAATATTGAGGTATGGCAACACAGATCAAATGTCCGAGCTGCAGCTTTGAATTTCCTTTAGAAGAGGCGTTAAGTGGTGAATTGAAGAACCTGATCGAAAAAGAAAAGCAGGAACTCCGTCAGCAAATGCTGGATTATCGGAACAAAGCTGAACATAAGATCAAACTGATAGAAGAAGAAACCAAAGCCGAAGCTCTAAAACAGGAAGCTTTATTTCAACAAAAGTTGCAGGATGAATTGAAGCGGAAAAATGCTGAACTGGAAGAAAGTATTCGCAAAAGCCTGAGTTCAGATTTTGAGAACCAGGTGAAACAACTTCAACAAGGCATTAAAGACAATGAAGAAAAACTAAAGCTCGCAAGGCAGAAAGAAATGGAGTTCCTCGACAAAATGCAGGAGCTGAAAAATAAGGAAGCTGAACTGGAACTCAACATCAAAAGAAGGGTGAGTGAAGAAAGAGAAAAGCTTTCAGTTGAGATCAGAGACCTTGAGAAGCAGAAAATTGATCAACTTGAAAACGACTATAAACTTCGCCTTGCCGAAAAAGATAAGCAGCTTGAAGATCAGAAAAAGCTGGCAGAAGAAATGAGGCGAAAAGCCGATCAAGGCAGCATGCAGTTACAAGGTGAAGTTCAGGAACTGATGTTAGAAGATATCCTTCGTCAAACATTTCCTTACGACAAAGTAACACCTGTTGGCAAAGGTGTTCGTGGTGCAGATTGCATTCACAATATCTGCAATCCGTTCGGACAAGATTGTGGTAAGATCATTTATGAAAGCAAACGCACCAAAAAATTCGAAGACGGATGGATTGATAAATTGAAAGCAGATATGAGAGCACTAGGTGCCGATATTGCTGTAATTGTCACACAAGCTTTACCTAATGATCTTGAACGTTTTGGTGAGAAAGACGGAGTTTACATCTGCACATTTGCTGAGGTAAGAAGTTTATCAGCTGTTTTAAGAACCAGCGTTATCAAAGTGTTTGGTATTACGCAAAGTCAGAAAGGCAGAGGCGATAAGATGAGCCTATTGTACGACTACCTTACAGGCAACGAATTCAGTGAACAATGGCAAGCAATACGTGAAGGTTTCATGGGCATGAAGATCAGTATTCAGAAAGAAAGAGATGCCATGGAAAAACTATGGAAAGCCAGGGAGAAGCAATTGGAGAAAGTACTTTTAAATGCAGCACATATCAGGGGATCGATTGAAGGAATTGCAGGAACAGATGTGAATCTTAGCCTCACAGATGGTGCTGAAGAAATCTATCTTGAAAGCTAATGAGTGATACAGCCAGCCTTCGATACTTTGACAACAACCGAAGAAATCCCCACTAAATCAGAATAGGATCAATTTCCTATAGCAGGTTTTGGGATAAGTGTGTTAGATGTTTTCAGGCTCTAATCAACTTCAATAAAAAGAATAATAAAATTTTACATCCGTTTCGACCAATTGATCTTTGAACCTGAACCAATGACTATTATATTCAATTAAACCTTTGATGTTATATTTATAAGTATCACTGGAAAGCTCTTTCCCTTTGTCATCAATCTCTATCGAACTTATAGTTCTACCATAACTATCAAAACTGAAAGTTTTTTTATCGAAAAATTCCTTAGCATAGTTTTCTGGAAAATAAGTTAATACCCGAATTAACTTCCCGTTTTTACTCAGTATATAATTGCTAATGGTGAACTCGAAATATTTATCATCTGAATCCATCGTAGATTTTAACTCTCTGACCTCTTTCAAAGTTGAATCGTTCAATTTTGAATAGGTATATCTGTCAAACGTGGTGTGCTTTCTTAATGAAGTTCCCCTGTATAAGTAGATAATGCTATCTAATTCCTTTGTTTCCAGATTTTCCTTTAAATGCTTTACCATTTTACCGCCCTCATAAAAAAAGGTATCTCTTTCAATCGTCCTTAGGCTGTCTACTTTGCCAGAAAAATGATATTCATTTAAGATCAATCCATCCGTGGAAAAATTCATTTCAGAACTAAGTGTTTCAATCCCTTTTCGTATAACATAAAGCTTTATTTGCTTTACTCTTGCTTTTTTAAAAGTTGCTACCTGCCACTGCTGGTCAGGATATGGATGTTCAGGAAATTGAGCTAAAGAATATTCAGTACATATAAGCATTACCAGTACGAATAAAAGTATTGATGAAATATTATTCATGGCAGTAGCTTGAAATAATGCAGTTTCAATCTTCAAGTTACGAATTAACTCCTGGTATTTTCGGGATTTGATTTGCCACAGTACTTGTAATGCTGTAATCGTACTGTATATTTGGATTAAAGAATACATATGTCACTACCTGTAAATAATAACCAGAAAGGAAAGAAAGGCAGTAACAATAAAAAGCAAAATGCCCAGGGTTCTAAGTTCATTTCTAAGCCTGGTAAGGTTGCCGGATCTCAATCCAAAACGCCACGAACAGGCGGAACAAGAGGAAGCTAGTTAAATAAGCCTCTACTCAGTTTAGCAGTTAAAGGCTGGTACATGAATAATTTATGTATTTTGAGCCACCTAATTGCTCAATATGAGAATTGTTCCATTTATTATCTCGGCTGCAGTTACCACAGGATTGATCATTGCTCTGAACGTGCAATTGCCGATCGGCGGAGCTAAATCGCCAAGGTTTGGTTATTTCCTTTCGCCACAACATGGTTTCTGGCAAAATGCTGTTCCAGCAAATAAATCTTACGATGGAGACATCAAGCTTGCCGGCTTAACTGGCAAAGCTGATGTTTATTTTGATGAGCGACTTGTTCCACACGTTTATGCCGATAATGAAAGAGACGCCTATTATGTTCAAGGCTACCTCCATGCGAAATTTCGCTTCTGGCAGATGGATTTCCAAACAAGAGCTGCTGGAGGAAGATTGAGTGAAGTGCTTGGCAAAAGCCAGTTAGGTATTGATAGAATGTTTCGCCGTCTCGGGATGGTTCTTGCTGCCGAAAATTCAGTTAAAGCTCATGAAGCCAATCCTGTGATCAAAGAAGAGATGGATGCTTACACAGCAGGTGTAAATTCTTATCTCAAAAGCTTAAAACCACATCAAATTCCGCTTGAGTATAAACTATTAGATTCTCAACCTGAAGAATGGAGTAATCTAAAAACAGCTTTGTTTCTCAAGTTCATGTCTTTCGATTTAGCTGGTGCTGAGTGGGATTTTGAAATGGCAAATGCCAGGAGATTACTTGGAGCAACTGATTTTGAGAAAATCTACCCTATCGTTTCAGATAGTCTTGATCCCATCCTTCCAAAAGGAACTGCTTTCGCAGCACCTGGTTTGCAAGTTAAAGTTCCGGCTAACGCAGATTCAACTATGTATCGGGATACCAAAGACACTACTCTAAATGGTGGCTTTGTTTTCGATAAAAAACCCGACCCCGATAACGGAAGTAACAATTGGGCTGTTGCGGGAAGCAAAACGGCAAGTGGTCGTCCAATACTTTGTAATGATCCTCACCTTGCTTTAAATCTGCCATCGCTTTGGTATGAAATGCAGATATCCACTCCTTCTTTCAATGCTTATGGTGCAACGTTTCCAGGAGCCCCATCTATTGTAATTGGCTTCAATGAAAATTGCTCATGGGGTTTTACAAATGCCATGAGAGATGTGAGAGATTACTACGAGATCAAATTCAAAGATACTACCATGCAGGAATACTGGTTTAATAACCAGTGGGTGAAAACAGAGTTTAGGGATGAATTGATAAATATCCGTGACTCAGCTGATCTGAAAGAACATATTGCTCTCACTGTTTTTGGTCCGGTGATGTTTGATAAAACGTATGCTAACAAGTTGCAGGACGGAAAATATTATGCGGTAAGATGGAAAGCACACGATCCGGGAGTTGAGTTGCTCACTTTCAATAAACTCAACCATGCAAAAAACCTGGAAGATTATAAAGATGCGATCGCAACTTTCAAATGCCCTGGTCAGAACATGATCTTCGCTACAAAAACTGGCGATATAGCCATTACTCAACAAGGTGAATTTCCAGCAAAGTGGAGGAGACAAGGCGATTTTCCAATGCCAGGATTCGACAGCACTTATATGTGGCAAGGGAATATTCCTTTAAGTGAAAATCCGCAAATGATCAATCCTCCAAGAGGTTATGTAAGTAGTGCTAACCAACTTCCGGTAGATACAACTTATCCTTATTATTTGGGTGGATCCTACCCTCCATATCGTGGATTGATCATCAACACATATCTGAATCAAATGAGTACCATCACTCCACATGATATGATGAGACTACAATGCGAGAACTACAATGTGTTTGCAGAATTCGCCAGACCTGTATTGCTAAAGTACCTGGATGAGAACGGATTAAATGCTGACGAACATAAATATCTTGATATAGTAAAGAACTGGAACTTGAGAAATGATCCATCAGAAAATGGGGCTTCAGTTTTCAAAGCCTGGTGGGATAGTTTAGAAGTTGCGGTATTCTCAGACGAGATGGCTGCACTCACACAAAATGGCAAATATGCTAAAGCGGCAAAATGGCCAGACGAAAGCACTTTAGTAGAAGCTTTGAGAAAAGATTCTACCAGTTTTCATTTTACAGATGATATCAGAACGCCAGAAATAGAAACACTACAGTTTGATGTAGTGAAAGCATTTAGAATGGCTGTAGCTGAACTAAAGAAATCCGATGGGAATGGAAATCTCAGCTGGGCTAAGTTTAAAGATGGCGGTGTACGTCACCTATTGAAAATTGAACCGTTTAGTCGTTTTCATTTGAATGAAGGTGGTGGAGATCATATCATTAATGCAACAAAACAATGGCACGGACCAAGTTGGAGAATGATCGTTCATATGACGGATAAAATTGAAGCATACGGAGTTTATCCTGGTGGTCAAGACGGAAATCCTGGCAGCAAATACTACGATACGTTTATTGATAGCTGGGTAGCAGGTAAATATTATCCACTCGTTATTGTTCCAAAAGCTGAAGCAGGAAATGCGAAACAGTTTAAGTGGCATCTCACATTCTCAAAAGCTTAATTCATCACCCATGAAATTCTTTGCCTCTATACTGCTTACTGCTTTACTCAGCTTCGCCATTGGTTTATTTACAATATTACCATGGTGGAGTTTTGCAATCGCATCCTTTATTGTAGCACTTGCCATTCACCAGAAACCATGGAAAGCATTCTTTGCAGGATTTCTCGCCCTTTTCATGTTATGGGGGCTAATGTCAGCTTACATCGACTTTCAAAACAATCATCTTCTCGCTAATAAAATATCTAAACTCTTCCTGAAAGCAGACAATTCAATGCTTATCGTTTTGATCACAGCATTAATTGGTGGTTTGGTAGCTGGCTTCGCTGCACTAACTGGCAGCTATCTGCGAAAAAGATAAATTCAACTTTTGTTTAGTACACTATTTGCAACGTTATGTCACGCTGTGCTAACGACTAATGTGGCGAATTGAATGAGACAACAGAAGAATACTACAGATCGATATATACAACTCGTTGAGACTTTTATCACTGCAATAGAAAGTGGAAAATCCGGAGCTGAGTTAGAAGATATTCGTAAAGAGATACGAATGCTTTCTACAACACTCAAATCGGTGGGGACTGTGGATATTGCTCCTCAGAACCTTGATTTTTTACCACTGGATAGGAAGTTGAATGAAGGCAATACTGAAATGGATAGATCGATTAGATAATCCGAATCAAAATCACCAGAACAACTATGAACCAGGCAGAACAGCTTTGGCAGCAAGAAGAACAAACTACTACTGAAACAATCGCACAACCTAAAATACATCCCGTAGATAAAAAAATTCATAATATAGTAAAGCTGTTGATAATCATCACTCTTTATTATGCAATTGTATTTCTGTAAGATGAGAGAAATGCAGATCAGATATAACAACTCTCCGGTACAGGTTGATCGTTTAAACGAGGATACGTTCTGTGTGCATTTGCCTGAAAGAGACGTTCGCATTCAATTCAAATCAGATAATGAAGGTGCTGATCATTGGCTGGATTTGGACTCTAATCACGAAACTGAAGAAACCAAAGCTTTGGGTGAGCAGCTAGGTGGTTTGTTGGATGGATGATGCTATTCTCCTTTTCCTCAAGTCTTTAATTGCTAGTGCCACTAAAAGACAAAGTACCGGCATTGTTAAGTAGAACATTCTTTCTACCGTTCCTGAAAGAAGTATCTGAACCAGGACAGAAAGTAAAAACCATAAGTGTAATGAATCAAATACCAACATCCTGTTTGCATTGCTCCTCAATCCCCAAAAAATAAATATCACCCAAACTCCTACAACCGAAAACAAACCATAAACTCCTCTGATGCTGAATAATTGCAGCAGGTTAAAACCTAGGTTTGATACATGACCCATATCTGCTTTCAAACCTGCATCTGGGGGGAAGCCAGCGTAGATATCAAACAGATATCGAAAACCAAACACCAGCACTCCAGAAATCAAGAAATATATTAATTGACGTGACTTTGAAATATGTCCGAAGACAAATATCAGCGGAGCAATAAAAATAAATGCCTCTTTTGCAAACGGACCTAGGAAAATAGATATCAGCAACAGCTTAGTATTCTTTGTTCTGATTCCAAGCAATGTAGTTGCTACCACAACGAAGTACAATGATTCTGCAAGTGGGAGTCCTGCACAAACTGAAGTGTATCTGCATGTAAGCATCACTAAAAGACCAACAACCACTTCAACTGAATCAAGATCATAGGTCCGGAGGTATTTATAAATCAATATTCCGAAGATTGACATCAGTATCAAGTTCACCACCAGGAAGCTGAAGTACAATCCAAATTCACCGCTGAAAGATTCCGGAGCTAGTTTAGACCAAACCATATTTCCTGTATTAACAGCAGCAGCCAAAAAAGGTACTATAACACGGTATTTTCTTTTTGGATTTTGGTTTAGTTGAAATTTGGATAAACCGATATAAGTTCTTGTGTCAGTATTACCAATCGTAATGGGCTGAAACGAGAAAAGCTGCGACACAGCCGGACCTAACATCACAGCCATACAAAAGATAAACACCAGGAAATTTTCTCTAAGTAGTAGTCGTTTCAATCAGGTAGTTTCTGGCGAAAAGATACTTAAACAAGCATTCTCACAAAAAAAGCCCCGCAAAAACTTGCGAGGCTTGCCCATAAC
>JANPIB010000146.1:0-26740 GCA_031424775.1 Chitinophagales bacterium
GGACTTAAAACCCAGTCGCACTCAAGGTTCACTCCATCTCTTCTTCCACAAAATTTATATCCTAAACATTATCTTCAAAGAACTAAGGCAAATCTAAAGGTCGCACTCTTCAGGTTTCAGTTCATTACTGAGCAATAAAACCATAATTTAGTCCCGCTAAAACATAGCGGGATTATTTTTAAAGTACCACCAATGAAAAGAATTATTGCCAGCCTGTCTGTTATTGTTTTCCTTGCCTCTTGCTCTGAAGGAAGGAAGAAAGTGATCATCATCAGCGAAGGAACTGCAGATGTAAATACCGAGGAAAGAACAGTTACCACCAAAGGCAGAGGACACGAAGAAAAAACCGTTTTGTTTTATGGAGATGGAAACATGGAACTAAAAGTTACTTCACCATCAGGTAGTGCAACAGTTACACTTCCTGATAATGGTGTTTACTTTCTCAATACCAAAAAAGATACGATCGTAGGAAGCTTTGTAAATTATACTGCTCCTAAGAAAACAAGGAAAATCCTCTCTGATGCAGAATTGCAAAGCAATATTGACTCACTTCAGCAAATACTTTCCGGCAAAGTACAATATGGCAAAACCTACTTCATTCTTCCAAACCATGCTGTGAAGATAACCGAGAACCAGGATGCTACTATTATCAATCCATTTCATCAAATGACCTCTCTTGAAGTAAAACCTGGCGAAAAGCCTGAAGTATATCGCTTCTATACCATTCAGGAAACACGTACTACAATGGAGAAATTAAAAGCCCTGATGGGTACTTCAGAAAAACCTGTGAACGATCCTAAATAAACTAAGGAATAGGATCAAAGCCAGAACCGCCACCTGGTCTGCAACGTGAAATTCGTTTTACAGCCAACCAGCTTCCTTTAAATACGCCGTACTTCTTTAAAGCTTCAGCAGCATATTGAGAACAGGTTGGTGTAAACCTGCATTGCGATCCAAGCAAAGGTGAAATCGCCAGTTGGTAAATCCTGATGAGTAGTAAAAAGGGATAACTAAGGATTTTTTGAAGCAGCTTCACTGGTGGCTTTAATGAGTTTCGATAAAATTAGCTGCATTTTCTCGTTTACGGTTTTAAAGTCAGGGAGCACTTTGTCAGTATAAATTATAAATGCAGCCAGTTGCAGGTTATTAGTTGCTGCATAAATTAGTAATTCAGACTTGTTTAGTCGGTAGGCTTCTCTCAACAATCTTTTAATCCGATTCCGATCTACTGCTTTTTTAAAGTTTCGGGTACTGGTACTAACACCAACTTGCACCGGTGTTTCCATTGGTTGTTCCGGGGTGAAGTAGATCAATCTTAAAGGATGTGTAGACACAGCTTTGCCGCCAGAGAACAATTGTTCAATCAGCTTGCGGCTTTTCAGCTTTTCCTGTTTGTTGAATGTGTTTGCTCCTTTCATTGCTTACCCAAAATAAAGAAGTCCCTTTAAAAAAGGGACCTCAAATATCAATTACAACCTTTCTCCCCTTTAGGGGATGGGGGTTGCTTACTTCAGTTTTCTCTCGTCAGAAACAGTAAGTTTCTTACGGCCTTTCGCTCTTCTGCTAGCCAGAACTTTACGTCCGTTGGCAGTTTCCATTCTTTGACGGAAACCATGAACAGATTTTCTTCTGCGATTATGTGGTTGAAATGTACGTTTCATTGTTTTTGTATTTTGCTAACCCAATAATGTTGTTTCAACTTCACGGTGGTCACCATACCACAGTTTGTGAAAGGACGGCAAAGGTAAGGGTGAGCAAGGAAGATTCAAAAGCTGAAGCGAAAAAAATGCTGATTTTAAGGTTTTTGTGGCTACAGCTTAAAATATGTAACCTAAGTCTTTGATTCTTATGGCTACTCTGTTGCTCAATGCCCCGAACGTACAAGAGAGTGATCCTTCGGAAATCTCAGGACATGCTGCTACGCTTTCTTTTGACGCCATGAAACCTGAACTGTGAACTGAGCGTAGCAACAGACGATGCACAATGATCTGAAGCTGGCTAAATAAAAAAACCATCTCTTTCGAGATGGCTTTCTGAATTATTTATGAGCACTAACGATTTGCCGCAGCCACTTTTTGCCACTCTGCAATGTTGCCACAGGTTCCGAAGTCCTTATCAATGAACACATAGTAGCTCGGAATTCTATCGCTGAACCACTTTTTCAGGTATTCCATCTTCTTTTCTTCCAAAGATCTTTGGGCTATACGATTGTAATCGTCTCTTAGATTCTCACGGTGCGGCTCTGTTTTAGACTTGAAGTAGATGATACGAACGGCATTTTTGCCTCTTTCATCTTTATAAGCCAATGGCTGAGATATCTGTCCAGCCTTCAGATCTTTAATTGCAAGCACTACCTCTTTATCCAGCTGATCTATGGTAACGTAGCTTGAGCCATCTGCTCCACTAATTGCACCACCGGTGAACTTAGAAGTTTCGTCTTCAGTGAATTTGGTTACAGCAAAGTTGAAATTCATTTTTCCAGCCATAACCAAAGAACGAACTGAATCCAGCTTGTTTTTACTGCCGTTTATCTCGTCTGCACCAACTTCTGGGATACGGAGAATGTGACGAACCACAGCCTCATCACCTGAACGGCTAACCAGTTGTATGATATGAATCCCGAATTTTGATTTGAAAGGATTTGATATCTGACCTTCTTTTAGCTTGAAAGCTTCTCTCACAAAACTTGGGTCCCAGGATTTTTCTGTACGATTGATGGCATATTGTCCACCATTGTCTTTGCTTCCCGGATCTTGAGAGTATAGCTTTGCCAACTGCTCAAATCTTGATTTTCCTGATTCGATTTGCTTTTTCAAACCCTGTAAAAAATTCGCTTCATACTCTTCCAGGTCTTTATTGGCTTTTGGATAGAGGATGATCTGGCTTAACTCCAGCTCACTCTCGTAGAACGCTAAACTGTCTTTCGGGATCTTGCTCCAATAACCTCTTACCTCCGTTGGTGTGATTTTAACGCTGTTCACCACTTTGTTCCTCATTTGATCAGCCATATAAGCTTCACGAATTGAAGGACGCAGATCTTCTTTCAAAGCAAAAACCGATTTTCCCGCGATATCTTCCAGTACTTCTTTAGATCCGTACATCTGAATAAAGTAACGAATACGATTCTCCAACTGACCTTCGATCTCTTCTTCAGTAATTGGAAGTGAATCTTTTTCTGCCTGTAGCACCAGGGCTTTTTGAATCAGCTGACCTTCAAGGAAAGCACATTCAGGATTTGGCGGAAGTGCACCTTCTTGTCCTTGTCTTTTATAATCTGCAATGGCATTGAATATATCTGAACGGAGAATGATCTTATCACCCACCTGACCCACAATCTTATCTGCGATCACTTTTTTCGGCTGGGCATAAACCGAAAGAATGGTAAGGAGAGAAAAAGCAAGTAGTACTAATCGTTTCATATCTATCTGTAAGGCATCAAAAATATGTTTTTACTGATGCCTTAGTTCAGGATAGAAGTGGTTTTTAACAAACAATTTGTCTGGAAATCATTACCGTAGCAACACAACATAACCGGAGAGTGGCTTTTCACCGTTCCTTAGGTCAATAACATAATAGTAAGCTCCAACCGCACCTGCATTTCCGTTGATGGTTCCATCCCAGGGTTTATTATAACCTGTGGAGGTAAAGATCACCCTACCATATCGGTCGAATATCTGAACCCGACAGCTGGAGAAAGTTTCAAGGAATGGGAGATCCCATTTATCGTTGATGCCATCTCCGTTCGGACTAAATGCATTGGTGAGGAGATATTTTTGTATCGATGGCAAGGCTCTTTTGGTGATATATGTTTGTTGAGGAGATACGTTGATCTTTCTGAAATGCATTAAAGCGGTATAGATTGCAGCACTGCTTGTAATGGTTCCGGGGCTTTGTGGTGCTGCAAAACTGTTGAACTGTTCCCAGCCATTTCTGCTGTAAAGGCTGATGTAACTTTTATCACGATAAGCAGTGAAGGTTGCAGTCTCCACATCTTTATCATTTTGAATGAGCACTTCAACTTCTGAAGTTGTGGGTTTACGAGAAGCGATCGTCCAGGTGACTTTTAACGTTGTATCGGATAATACCTGTCCACTGGTAGCATTACGATACACATTGCTGAAAGCACGAACATAGAAATCATTCTTAGCTCCGGTATTTCGCATTTGTAGTGGAGTGTATTCTTTATTTGATACACCAATTGGATAAGTTACAATACAACAGGAAGCCAGCGAACTGATCTTTAGAGCTCCACCGTTGATTGAAGTTCCGGTTACGAAATAGCGGTCTGGACTGAAGCCATTAACTCCACCAAAATCAGTAGAATCTCCAAGTGCAGCGATGTATTTATTGAGATACACGTGCCCACGTTGAAAATTTACTGCGTCAAGCACATTCAAATCAGATGTTAGTACAACGCCATTTGGATTGTTGATGGTGATGCTGGAGAAAGATGCACCAGAAAGATTTACATCATTATATCCACCTTCCAGTAATTGCTGACCAAGGTCGCCATAACGGGAGTTTGGTTGCTGAAAGATGATGTTGCCAGAGAACTTTGAATTCTTTAGTGTAGTTCCATCAGTAAGTTTTGCTGTAGCACTGTTGCGAAAGATCTTTCCAAGGAAATATACTTTGCCGTCTTTCGGGACACTTAGATTTCCATCGTTGATAAAGTGACCGAAAATACCTACAGAACTATTGCTACCAACATACACTGTTGAATTAGGTGGAATATAAACAGACTCCTGGGCTTGAGCAGAAAGCCAGAAGCAGATCAAAAAAAATATGACTATTCCTTGTTTCAGGATATTGCTTTTGATGTTTCAAAAAGGCTGGTACTGTACCGTCGTACAATACCAGCCGGTGTATTGTTTTGAACCCAGTAACCGTTGGCTGAACTTTGCTGTTGCAACCAACGACTACTAAATATGTTTATTACTCACTCATTTAAAATTCTATTACAGTTATATTAAAGGTTGAACTGTTGCCAGGAGTAAAGTTTTGCTTGGTTGATCCTGCTGAAAAACTTACTCGTATCGTTGTTGAGTTTACCACCCGTACCCAGTTTATTGTAGTTGTAGTTTCTAAGTCCTGTGTGGGAGATAGGTACACTATTGACGTTGTTGAAAGGCTGGCACCGGATATGGTAAAAGTGTAAAGACCACTGGTATTAGAATTTAGGTTATTGGGCATCCCATCTAGCTGTGCCGTATAATTCTTGATCTTTGTTGACCCATTGGGAGCCGTTACAGGAACAGGATTTAATGTCACCACTCCTGAACCATTCACTGAAAGAAAATTATCAGTTGTTGTTCCTGGTGTTGTAGCCGAGGTAATTCCAAGTGTTAAGTTGCTTGTATTACTCGTAGCTCCTGAAACAGTAACTCCTGTTGAGAATGTTTTTGTTCCAGCTATAGTTTGCGTTCCTGTTGTTACTACTCCTCCAAAAGAAGCTGAAGCAGGCTGTAGATTTAAAACTCCGCTTGTGATGCTTGCCCCATTGGCGTTAGGAGAAGATCCGATTGCTCCTAAAGATGCAACTCCACTTACACTTGAAAGAATCACTTTACCTGTTCCATCTACAGTTAGATATCTGTCAGTTGATGAGCCAGGAGTAGTGGCAGATGTAATTCCGAGTGTTAAGTTGCTTGCATTACTTGTAGCTCCTGAAACAGTAACTCCTGTTGAAAATGTTTTTACTCCGGCAATTGCTTGTGACCCTGATGTTATCAATCCTCTCGCTGTTGCAGATGCATCAGGAATATTAAATGTATGTGTTGTACCGCTTGATGAAATATTGAAATCTGTTCCCGTTGTTCCTGTTGTAAATGTTTGGTTGGAGGATAAAGCCAATCCGTTCAAGGTTCTTGTTGTTGGAACATAGCTGCTGAACAATCCTACAACACTATCAATTCCTTTTTGCCGCCATGCTCTTGTTGAGATGGCTGATGTATCAAGAGACAAAGTACCACTTGAAGTAATTGTACCTCCATTCAAACCATATCCTCCGGTAAGACTTGTTACAGTACCAACACTCCATGCTCTATTGGCAGAGAGGTCATAGGATGTTCCATTGATGGTGAGTGTTCTAGTTGATGGAGAATAATTTCCAAGTAATGCAACAACACTATCAATTCCTTTTTGTCTCCAGCCTCTCGTTGAAATAGCAGTTGTATCGAGAGAAAGTGTTCCACTTGAAGTGATCGTTCCTCCATTTAAACCATAACCTCCTGTAAGACTTGTTACAGTTCCAACACTCCATGTTCTGTTGGCAGATAGATCGTATGATGTACCGTTTATGGTCATTGTTCTTGCTGATGGAATGCCTTGAGATAGTACAACTCTACCTGAGTTATCGACTGATAGAAATCTGTCTGATGTTGTTCCTGGTGTTGTAGCTGATGTTATACCTAGATAAAGATTAGATGCATTAGAAGCAGCTCCGCTTATGGTTGTTGTAGCTAAACTCGTCAATCCATCATTGAAAGTTTTTACTCCACCAAAAGTCTGGCTACCGATTGTAACAACACCTCTTGTATCCACTGCAGCATCAGGAATATTCAAAGTGATCACACCTGTACTACTGTTCAGGCTGTAATTCATATCCTTTAAAGCACCTGCTGCAGTGCCCAATTGAAATTCAATTGTAGAATTAGTTGATGTGGTGCTGCCGACTTTGGTAGTTGTTTGCAAAGAACTCCAGAAACCATTTTTACGAATCATCACTTGTGCACTTGGCGTGTGATAGATCAATACTCCGTCAGGTGGATTGAGTGCATCAATCCCTGTAACGTTTGTGGTGTCTGAAATTCTTGGTAGCCAAACTCCCTGTCTTCCATTTGACCCCTGCAGATCCAATATCACTGACTTCTGAACACTTGTTGGCTGATCTCCCAGCTTTAATTGAGCCTTCACATCATCCACAAGTAATAGAAGCAGAACAGATAGCAGGAGGTAACAAATCTTTTTCATAGATCCTCCTTTTGCTTCTAACCAGTCTAACCCAGGGAACGTCTTAGAACAGTGGTGTATGATCTTATTTGATCACATACCACTTACTGCCATCTGTTTGCACTTTCACAACTGTCCAGTCGTTGTAAATGCTCATAGATGTGCCATCTTCAATTGAACCGCTGATGATAACGTCGTTCGTTAAACCACCACCGATCTTTTTGACGATGTAAGTTCGTCCTGCAATGGAAGCAGAAGGAGAAGGTAAAGTCACAGTTACTGCTGCACTGGTTGCATCAACCAGTACAGTATAATCTGTACCACCTAAAGTTGTATTGGATGTTACAGTTCTGATGCTGAGTGATAAGCTACCAGAAACCTGTAATGTAGAATTGGCTGTTCCAGTTGTACCCACTAAAGCTGTTTTTGCTGCTGTTAATGAATCCTGGAATGTTTTGTTACCCCCGAAAGTTTGTGTTTCAATTGACACACCACCTGGTGTTGTTGCTGTTGCTGCATGTAGTACAAGACTATCTGAAAGAGCACCTACGATCTTAGATAAACCGTTGGCATTAGATGTATTTTTAAATGCACCTACAAACCAGTTTTTAAAGGCATCAGTTGCAATGGTTCTTCTTCTTACTGATCCACCTGCAGCGGTATCTATGACTAAGATCTCTGTTAAGTCTGTACTTCGGTTGAGTCCTCTGAACTGAACACTATCATTCACGAATAATTTACCTGAGGTGGTAGAATCTGTAACGGTTAAGGTGTTACCAACTGTTGCATTTTTCTGAAAAGCTGCGTTCTCATTAACAGTCACCTCACCTGTTGTTCCATCAATCACCAATCTTTCAAGGTTGTTAGTGATGATCTTTAGAGATTGTGCGTTAAGTGATCCTAGTTTTTCATTACCTGCTAACATGTCACCGTCTTTACTCCACTTATTCAAAGCTGCAGAATCGGTAGTGATGCGTTGCCATTTTCCGTTTTTACGCATGTACAATCCTCTTGCATCTGCTGTAGATGGTGTTAAGTAGATCAACATTCCATCCGGTGGATTGAGTGAGTTGATGTTTGTTGTGTCTGTAAGTCTTGGAAGTAAGAAACCCTGCCTGTCACTTTCTAATTCAAGGATAGAGGATTTCTGAATTTGTGTTGGGTTGGTACCAACTTTAAGCTGAGCGTAAGTACGAGTTGCCGTTAAGGCTACGAGAATGACAATAGCGATCCTCGCAAGTTTGGTAAAAACTTTCATGGTTTATTGGATATTGGGTTCAACAATATTTATTGCAACGATTTGGGTTACGATCTATCGAGGCAATAAAAACAATACGGAAATTAAACGGCGGCAGTTTTCGATTTAGTATGTGATTGTTAAAGATTTTTTGAAAGTTGCAGGAACTAACTAAAACAGCTACATACAATTCGTAGAAATACTATGTGTGAGTACGAAAGGATACTACACATGAATAAAAATTTGTATTAAATTTTATTTGAAGATGTTTTTTTAGTTCCACTGAATAAGTTTACTAACCTTGGTTTTGTATTACATATAGTTTTGGCAGTCGAAGAGTGCGAAGATCGGGACTATCAATTCTGAAAGCGAGATCCATTGGCAATACCAATCGATTCTGAGAAGATATTAGAGAGCAAGCTTGACTATATACATAATAATCCGATCAAGGAGCATTGGAAGCTATGCAGATATCCTGAAGAATATAGATGGAGTAGTGCCCGGTTTTATTATGATGGATTTGACGAGTTTGATATCTTGACTCATTATAAAGATTAGGTTTCGTTTGGTGAGGACACCAACCGATAGGGAAATATTTTAATGCTCAAAAGTTATAAAATGAGGTATTTTCACGTTGCAGACCTTTAAGCTAAACTGCTATGAAAAAACACATCAAGAGCATGGTTGTAATAGCCCTGCTACTTACGAGCCTACCTAGTATAAGCCAATATTCATTTAAGGTTAAAACAGGAATAAATATAGCTACAACTAAAGATCTAATCACTTTTCCAAAAAACAGAGTAGGGTTTTACATAGGTGTTAGTAGCAAAATAGAATTAAGAAAGAAGTTTTTTTTCAATCCTGAATTAATTTATTCTTCAAAAGGACATAAATCAAATAACCAAGGAAGTACCTTAACTACGACTACAAGACTAAACTATATTAATGCCCCGCTTTTATTTGGCTTCCAATTAGATAAGCGTACAGCTTTTGTTTTCGGACCCGAATTTGGCTACCTACTTGCAGCAAGGTTTCTTGTAGGAAATAATAATAATCTCTCTTTAACAGAGAGGTATCCCTCAAAATTTGATGTTGCACTTAGTCTAGGAATACAGCACAAAGTTGTTTACAATCTCGAAATTGAAATCAGATATAACTACGGATTCAATACACTGTATAGCACTGATGCTACAGGTCAGCGGTACGGCGATAAAAAAGGGGCAAACCGAACTTTCCAAATAGGCTTTCTTTTCAATTTCATAAAATAACACCTATCAATTACACCATTATGAAGAAGTTTTTATTAACTGTTTTTCTTTTCACAACAGTACACATCATCATCATTTACTCCGTTGATAAAAGACTTGAATTTTGGTGTGATTAATTTAATTACACCTTTGCCAAACTATGGTTGTACTAGCAATGTGGTAAGCTTTAGTTTGAATACCTTCACTTGTTCCGGACAATTTTGTGCTTCTGGTTATACACCCACACAATATTCAATATCTTGGCAGCCTCCGTCGGGTTGGACGCAAACTAGTATATCAACAAATGGCAATGATGTTTCTTTCACTCCTGATGCTACTGGCACCGGAGTTTTAACTGCAACTATTACATTGCCGTGCGGATTTACAGAAACGAGAACATTTAATGTTATAAGATATTCTCCACCACCAGTGTTTTCATCTTCAAACCCATCAATAGTTTGTGGCTCTAGCCAAAACTTTGCAATAAGTAGTATTTGTGGTGCAACAGATTATACCTACACGATTCAGGGAAGTTCAGGAGTGACATTTACATCAAATAGCCTTCAGACAATCACAACTTCCAGCACATCAGTAGGGTTGTCTTTTAGTGGTTCGCCTTCGATTATAACATTGAAAGCCAAGGCAAATTATCCAGGTAATAATTCAAGCACAGAAACAAGCTCAAAGTTCTCATATGGTACAGTTGCTCCCGCTGAGATTTTTGTGATTCTAACTGACCCGAATATGGGCAAAATTCAAGTTCAGGTTGATCCAGTTCCTGGAGCAAGTTCTTACAACTGGTATAAAGATGGGGTGATGGCATCAGCTCATGGCAGCTTTGCTCAAATTCCAATTGAAAGAGATGTTTGCGACGTAGGATATGGAATTACAGTTGAAGCAGTTTTCGGTACTTGTGGAACTTCGGGATTGACTTATAAGGGGGTTTTTGTTCCATGCGATAACTATATGATGTTTCCTAATCCAGCTGATGATTATGTAGAACTAGAACAGACAAATAGTACAGATAATCAAACTGCCAGCAGAAGTACTGAACTTTCGAATGCAATAGAAAGGGAGATATTTATTTACAACATGAATGGGATAATAGTAAAAAGAATAAAAGTTTCTGCAGCCTCTAAGAAATTCAAGATTAATATTTCCGATTTACAATCAAACGTTTATTTGTTGAAAATTAGAACCGGTAATTCTTGGGTGACCAAAAAACTAATTAAGTTGTAATGAAGAATAGGGAGTAGCTGGCTACTCCCTATTCTTTTCTACGAGTTGGTTTCCATCACCAATCGAATATTGGTTAAAATGATCCTGCTCCACACGAATAAGAACGTTGAAGTGAGTGACACAACGAAGATGACCAAAGAACCGAACGCTTGAAATAAAAAAGGAGCAGTTTTCACTACTCCTCTTAATCATTCAAATCTTATATAATCACCGGTTACAATGTTCTTTTCACTTCTTCCTGTTCATAACCTACCACGGTATCGCCAACTTGTATGTCAGCAAAGTTCTTGACGGTTAAACCACACTCATAACCCTGGGCTATTTCTTTCACATCATCTTTGAAACGCTTTAAGCTGCCGAGTTCTGCAAATCCACCTTCCTGACGTGGGTAGATAAGGATCCCGTCTCTGAACAAACGGATCTTGCTATCTCTCTTCATCTTACCATCAGTTACATAACATCCGGCAACGGTAGCTTTATCAAACTTGTACACTTCACGTATCTCAATAGTAGCGATCTCTTTCTCCTGAACCTTCGGATCCAACATACCTTCCATGGCACTTCTGATCTCGTCGATAGCAGTGTAGATGATCGAGTACATCTTGATCTGCACACCTTCATTTTCTGCCAGCTTATTTGCCTGGCTACTTGGACGAACGTTGAAACCAATAACAATAGCATCAGAAGCTGTTGCAAGCAATACATCACTTTCAGAGATCTGACCTACTGCTTTATGAACTACTCTTATTGCGATTTCCTGGGTAGACAATTTCTGCAATGAATCACTCAATGCCTCTACAGAACCATCCACATCACCTTTGATGATCACGTTCAGTTCCTTGAAGTTTCCAAGTGCCAAACGACGACCAATCTCATCCAACGTAATATGTTTTCTTGCCCTCAATCCTTGTTCACGAAGTATCTGTGCTCTCTTACTTGCGATTTCTTTAGCCTCAGCTTCATCCTGATATACCTTGAATTTCTCACCAGCTTGCGGTGCTCCGTTCAAACCAAGTATTACAACTGGTGTTGATGGTGGTGCATCGTCAGCTTTCTGATTTCTTTCGTTGAACATTGCTTTCACTCTACCGTAGTGTTGTCCACTTACAATAAGATCACCTTGCTTTAATGTTCCGTTCTGAACAAGGAGGGTTGCAACATAGCCACGACCTTTATCTAACGAAGCTTCGATGATGCTTCCTGTAGCTTCTCTGTCAGGGTTTGCTTTAAGATCAAGTAACTCTGCTTCGAGTAATATTTTTTCAAGTAGCTGGTCAACATTCAACCCTTTCTTGGCTGAAAGTTCCTGGCTCTGGAATTTACCACCCCAGCTTTCAACAAGAATATTCATCCCTGCTAATTGCTCGTATATCTTTTGCGGATTAGCTCCGTCTTTATCTATTTTGTTTACAGCAAAGATCATCGGTACACCTGCAGCTTGTGCGTGACTGATGGCTTCTTTGGTTTGTGGCATCACTGCATCGTCTGCCGCAACAACAATAACCGCTACGTCGGTAACCTTAGCACCTCTTGCCCTCATGGCTGTAAATGCTTCGTGACCAGGTGTATCCAAGAAAGTGATGTGCTTACCAGTTGGCAATGTTACCTCGTAAGCACCAATGTGCTGAGTGATACCACCTGCCTCACCGGCAACTACATTTGCACTTCGTATATAATCGAGCAAAGATGTTTTACCATGGTCAACGTGACCCATGATGGTAACGATCGGTGCTCTTGGAGAAAGATCTTCTGCATCGTCCACTTCTTCTTCATAATCCATGTCTGTGGTATCATCTATGCCGATGAATTCCACTTCATAATCAAACTCACTGGCTACAAGTTCTATCACCTCTGCATCCAAACGTTGGTTGATAGATACCATGATACCAAGGCTCATACACTTGCTGATCACCTCAGCAAAGCTTACATCCATCAGGTTTGCCAGTTCACTAACGGTAACGAATTCCGTTACATGGAGTTTGTTGTCTTGTACACCACCGGTTTCTGAGGTTTCCTGCCTTTTCTCACGACGTTTTTTCGACTTTACATTCTTTCCTCTTCCGCCACCACCTGCAAGTCTTGCCTGTGTTTCACGAATTTTATCCTGAATTTCTTTTTGATCAATTTCTCTATCTGCAGGTCTGGCATCTCTTCCTCTTCCTCCTCCTGCACCACTACTACCACCGGTTCCGCCTTTTTGTATAGTTGGTCTTTGCCTGTTATTATCTCTTGGTGCTCCACCAGTTCTGCCACCTCCGCTATCTCGTTGAAATCCTCCACGATTCTGACCACCACCCTGAGGTGCTGGCTGATCATTTTTCTTTTCGATCGGAATACGCTTACGCAGCTTACGCTTTTCGTCTGTTCCGCTTTCGCTGGATTGTTTCGGACGAGTATCGTTATCAACCGGCAAATCTATCTTCCCTAAGATCTTAGGACCGGTAAGTTTTTCGGCTTCTATTCTCAAGGTCTGCGGCTCTTCTTCCTTCGGTTGCTCTTCTACAGGTGCAACTTGAGGTGCCGGAGCTGCTGCAGGTTTTTCTTCTGCTTTTTTAGATTTCTTCTTTGGCTTTTCTACTTCAGGTGCTGGAGCAGGGGCTTCCGGAGCTGAAGCTGGCTCTTCCGCTTTCTTCTTCGCTGTTTTTTTAGGACGTGTAGAAGAATCTATTGTTGAGAGATCAATCTTATCTAACACCTTCGGACCTTCCATTGCAGGTGCTTCAGCTTTCACCACTTCAGGTTCAGCCGGCTTTTCCTCTTTTGCTACAACTGGTTCCGGAGTTGGTTCTTCCTTCTTTGGTTCTGGCTGAGGTTCAGGTTTAGGCTCTTCTTTAAATACAGGTTTAGCTTTGATAGAGATATCCTGGTCTTCTTTACGCTTCTTCTCTGCTGCGGTAATCTTAGGAATCTCTATTGCGTCAGCTTTGGTTTTAGCCTGCTTATCTCCCTGGAAGCCTTGTTGCAAAGAAACATACATCTGTTCCGTAAGCTTTGCTGTAGGTTTCAGGTCATCCCTGCCAAATCCTTTGCCTACCAGGTATTCAACAAGGGTATCCTGCCCAATATTGAACTCCTTTGCGGCTGCTAACAATCGAGGTAATTTCAATTCTGCCATTAAGCTTTTTTATTCTTTTCTTTTTTGTGAGACCAACTTTGGTGCATCAATATGCTTCGTTGCGTCGCACTCTTGTACTTTCTGTTCGTGAATCGTCAATTGTGAGTCGTGAGTTCACGTTTCCCCATTCACGTTTCACGGTAATTAATCTTCTCTTTCAAACTCTGCCTGTAATACTTTTCTTACTTCTTCTATTGTTTCTTTCTCCAGATCAGTTCTTTTAGCCAGTTCTTCGGTATTAAGATCTAATACACTTCTTGCAGTGTCACAACCCACTCTCTTTAATTCATCAATCACCCATGTTTCGATCTCATCGCTAAATTCATCAAGATCGATATCAAACTCATTGGTTTGCTCTTCTTCTTCACGATAAACATCAATTTCATGGCCTGTTAGTTCACAAGCCAATTTGATGTTCACACCACGACGTCCGATAGCAAGTGATACCTGGTCTGACTTCAGGTACACTTCAGCGTGTTTTTTCTCTGCATCAATATTCATGTAACTGATCTTGGCAGGTGTTAAAGAACGCTGTATCAATAATTGAATGTTAGCGGTGAAATTGATCACATCAATATTCTCATTCTTCAGTTCACGAACAATTCCGTGAATACGACTACCCTTCATACCTACACATGCTCCAACCGGGTCAATTCTATCGTCGTAAGATTCTACAGCAACTTTTGCTCTCTCACCAGGTTCACGAACGATCTTCTTAATAGCGATCAATCCGTCAAAGATCTCAGGTACCTCAATCTCCAATAATTTCGCCAGAAACTCAGGGCTAGTTCTCGACAAAATGATAACAGGCGAATTATTCTTAAGGTCTACACGACGAACAACAGCACGAACGCTTTCGCCTTTTTTGAAGTAATCCTGTGGTATCTGCTCAGATTTTGGGAGGATGAGTTCATTACCATCTTCATCTAACAACAACACTTCCTTTTTCCAAACCTGGTAAACCTCAGCACTGATGATCTCACCAATTCTATCACCGTATTTTTTGACCAATACATTCTTCTTCAGATCGTTGATACGGCTTGCCAGTGTTTGCTTTGCAGCAAGAATAGCACGACGACCAAAATCGTAAATATTCATTTCCTGGTACAGCTCTTCACCAACTTCAAAGTCGGGTTCGATCTTTATTGCCTCGCTGTAGCCGATCTCAGCCAGTGGATTTAAAACTTCACCGTCTTCAACAATCTCACGACGACGAATGATCTCAAGGTCACCTTTCTCAGCGTTTACGATCACGTCGAAGTTCTCATCACTACCAAATCTTTTCCTGAGAAGTGTTTTAAAAACATCTTCTACCACTTTCATCAACGTAGGACGATCGATATTTTCTACGTCCCTAAACTCCTGGAAAGCCTCAATGAGGTTAATACTTGCCATTTTTCTATTTTTTCTATTATAAAACCTCACCTCAACCCTCTACTAAAGGAGAGGGCAAGATGCTAAAACTTGATTTGAACGGTTGTTGTTTTTATGTTATCAAAAGGAATCACCAGCTGCTGCGTCACAGCTTTTTTTCCTTTACCCTCAGTATGTTCTAGGATGATATCAGCCTCAGCCACTTGTAACAGCTTACCTTCTTTCTTACTGCCATCAGCAAAAATCACTTCAATGTCTCTGCCGATGTTCTTTAAATATTGCCTGTGCATTTTCAACGGCTCGGTAAGACCTGGAGACGATACTTCAAGAGAGAATTCTCCTTCCGGATACATTGCTGCCTCCTCTAATAACTTATATAATTTTTTATTGATGGATACACACTTCTCTATCGTGATGCCATTATCACCATCAATAAACACCTTTACATTATTGGTTGGTTTGATCTTTACAGTAACCCTGAAAAATTCAGGATAATCTACTAAAAGCTGATCTACCAACTGCTCGATATGCTGAATTTGCGTTTCTATTGCCATTGAGTATGGGAAAAAGAGAAGGGAACGTTTTCGTTCCCCTCATTCGTTCTTGTCCGTGGCAAATGTAATGTACTGAAAGTATATTTTCCAAATTTGAGTTGAGTTAACCTATTGTAAAATACCTGAATGCTTTTTATCGGTACACTTAACTTTGCCTCCTATTATGAAATTTATCATTTCCGTTGTTTTATTTTATTTGCTTTATAAACTGATCTTCGGCTTTATTATTCCGGTTTCCAAGGCTACGAATCAAATTAAAAAGAATATCAGGAAAGCCCAGGCTCAGCAGCAGCAATTTTATGAGCAGCAGCGGTCTTCCCAACCTCAACAGCAACAAAAGCAACCACCCTTCTTGGATACTGAAGACATTGATTATGAGGAAGTAAAGTAGAAGTCAGCGGTAAGAAGTCTGATTTAAAGATCCAGTTCCCATAGTTTCATTGGTGGTTTCAGGTGAATTGTATGTAATCCAGCTTTAGCAGCACCTTCAATATTTACTAAGGTGTCATCAATAAAAATGGTTTCATCTGCCTGTAAATAAGCATCTTTCAAAACCCATTCATAAGCCTCTTTGTATGGTTTCCTTATTCCGATCTCATGGGAATACCAAGTCTTCTCGAAGAAAGAATTGAAATCATCCTTGCCAAATTGCTTTTGGTAAGTCTCCATAAAGCATTGATAATGTATGATATTTGTGTTTGAAAAGAGGAATAGCCTGTACTTTCCCTTTAATTCTTTGGCTTTTTCAATGGCTTCAGGATAAAAATTGCCTAAAATGGCATTCCAGCAGCGAGTCATTTCATCATCAGACAATTCTACGCCTGATATCTTACGTAAAGTTGGATAAAACTCCTCTTTACCAATTTTCCCGGTTTCAAGGTCTTCAAATAAAGGCGAAGCAGAATTCTGAGAATACAACTCCCTAAAATTGGTGATCCCGGCTTCTATAAAAGCCTTTTCAGTTCTGCTGTAATCTATGTCTAAAAACACTCCTCCAAAGTCGAAGATGATATTACGAATTGCCATGACGACAAATGTAACAGCTAACCCTGAAGTGTATGCTTATGCAACACAAGAAGTATAGCGGAAAGCTATAACATCTTTCAGGTGCTTGCACAATTCGTATTCTTCCTGCTCAACGGCTCTTGCGAGAAAATAATCTAACTCGTCTAAAGTGCAATCGTTGAATACCGGCTGAACACGGCTAAATGGCAAATGCCTGATAATTGCTAATGTTGGCTCCTGATCTTCTGTTCTTCTGTTCCTGTCTATGCTAATTACTTTACTCATCGTTTGTTCCCTCCACTATGAGTAGTATTTCTACAAGCGTGCCAAACTCAAGGATGGGAAATTTTCTTTATCTACTTGCTTGAAAATTAAGCACTCCCAGCTTCAATGTTTCTTTAGACGAGCTTAGCCTTACGTTGATCATTTGCTTTTTCTGTTGAGGTGTACCGTAGTTAGTGTAGAGTTCAGCCTGAACAGTGACTGGACCGGCCAGCGTTTGTCTGGAATCGCCGTAATAGTTGATCTCAACTACATAATTCCCGTTTACAGCTTTTTTCATGAGGTATTCCTCCGGACCAAAACCTTGAGTAATATCTCCACTCAATCTTCCCCCACCTTTTGTTCTCGGAAAGCTGTACATGCATTTTTCTTTTAGCGGATCCGAAACCCATAGATCAATGTCTGAGTCGTCGCTGCTCCAATTGATAACGATACGAACATCAACAGGCATAGCGAAGATGAAACGCTGATCATAGTTAGTGGTGCTGATCTTTTGTTTTTGTGTGCTGATGAGGTTATTGAATTCGCTGATGATGACTGAGGTCATTCTATCAAAACGATCATCCCCGTTATTTGTGAGGATGTGATACAATCCATCAGCAGCTTCCTGGTAGTTACCAGCTTCAGCATTTGCAAGAGCAAGATCCCGATAACTCTGTGGATGCTCACCACGAATTTCGAGTACATCTTTGAAGGTTTCAATAGCAAGAGAAAGTTCATTCCAACTCTTTAACTGATACCCAAGTATTCTCATCAGTTCGGCATCTTCTAACTTTAATTCGGCAACATTGCTGAGTACCTGCAAAGCCAAATCTTTATTGTTGTGTTTGTAAAGGAAATCTGCCATATCAACATAGAAAAAGGCTTTGTCTTTGTACTTCTCTTTTTGTTCCAGGTATATTCTGTAGTAGTCGGCAGCCAATGCCTTTTGCATTGCCTTCAGGTAATCAGCGTCTGGTTTCCATTCGTTCATTTCAATGTTAGCCCAATTCATATTAGCATCGACTGTTGAGTCTACGATATCTGCAAGTGAATCCGCTCTCTCCATGTTACCATTTCTTGTAGTAATGATCACCACTCCATTTGCTGCTCGAGAACCGTATAAGGCTGTTGCTGAAGGTACATTTAATACGTTTGTTGATACAATATTCCCTGCAGGGATATCATCCATTCTTCCGCTGAAGGGAACACCATCAATGACGATGAGTGGATTATTTCCTGTTGAGATAGATCGGGATCCTCTGATTGCTACGTTTGCAGCACTACCGGGCTGTCCATTTGCTGAGGTTACTGTTAATCCTGAAACACGACCCTCTAATCTTCTTTGATTGCTTAATCCATAGCCCGTAACAACAACGCTTTCAAGACTAGCACTGTCGGGTGATAATCTGAAGTTTCCTACATCATAGCTCAAGGCATTAGATTGTTGAGGTGCGTTTTGTGCATGTTCAGTTCGTCTCTGCGGTACTGCTGAATCTGTTACTGCAAAACCGTAGCTCGCACTTTCTGATGCAACACCTCGACTTGCATTTGCCTCAATAGAAACTGAACCTTGAGGGTTTGAGATTTTCTTCTCCTTTGATGTTTGCTGCATGTTCTTAGGAAAATCTTTTCTGTACCACTCCTTCAATTCCATCATCACCACCAGAGATTGTTCAAGTGGTTTCATCTTTTCTTGTAAGTCTAATTTCTTTTTTACAATCATCATGCTATCAAAAGTTGAACGTAGTTCGGACGGTGGAGTGATATCATACCGAACATAATCTTCTACTCTATCCAACACCAGCAAAGAAGTGTTTGAGGTAACGATAGAGAATTCCTTTCCCGTTTCAGTAATAGATTCTTTATTCTTTTTTGGCTGCATCTCCAACGTTTCAAGTTTTAGTGCTGCCCAACTTCTTGGAATACTATTGATCGGCTCATCATCTTTACTAATGGTGTATCTGATGCTGCTCACTATTGTATTACCGTAGCCAAAGTTTAAAGTGATTTCAGCTGAAGCTGATCTCAGCTTTCCGGCTATTGAAAACCCGTTACGATTACTGCCACTGCTGTGGTAAACATCTGAGATCTCGTTTCTGTTATACGTTGCACTAACGAAGTGAAGTGGAGAAAAAAGCAGGCTTCTAACAGCTTCTTCGCTGCTGATACTTTCAAGATTCAGGTAAACTCCATTTGTTTGCTCTGCTACAAACTTCAGGTAACTGTGTTCTGCTGTTGCAGATGAATTGATGATAGCAATAGGTGACGAACCGGTAATGATCTCTTTCTGCCCAAAAGTTGCAACGCCATCTGTAAACAATAGCACCTGCTCACTTTTATCATTTTTCAGGTTGATGCTGCCGAGTTGTGTTCCTCCATCATAATCCAACTTCTTTAATCGCTTTATCAACTCATCTCCATTGCCATTATTAATGATAAACGTTTCAGCCTTCTGTAGTTTATTACGAAACGGAATAAGGGTTATCGTAACGTTACCAAGTTTAGATAGATATTCTTTCAGCAGGCTGATCTCTTTTTCCAGCTTTCTATTTACTGCACTACCTGATACATCCCAAAGTAAAGCAATAGTCGATGGTGATCTCTTCTGTACATACTCTTGCTGCATCGGCAGAGCCAGGTAGAAATATGTGTTGCCTTTGTGCTCACCGGTAAAACTCAACACACTATTCTCTGTACCGAATGGAATGGCAAACCTAATCTCTGTATTTGGAGTAAAATTTTTATTGGTGTAACTGGAAGTCCAATCGTTTGATTGTTGCTTAAACCTGAATTGCTCTGGCGTGTTGCCTTGAACTACAGGTCCCAGGCTGTTGTAGACTTTTGTATTAACATTTAGCGACTCAATTGTTGTGGTTGACTGTATCGGCAGAAGATAGAGCAGTTCTTTCTCCTGGTATTGCAGGTTTTGTTCTATACCAATCAATACTCTTTTATAGCCTTCCGCCGGAATCGGATATATCCTTGTTCGGTAGCTATTACCCTTAGTTTTCTCTATCAGTCCTGGATCTATATTCTGCCTTACGGTATTCTCGTAAGCTACTCTTGCAAGCTGCTTTTCTACTACCACACCTTCACGCAAATTTCCGTTTATCTCTAACCCGTAACGATATACATTCTGCCCTTCTGCCAGTGGAAACTCAAAAGAACCTTCTAACACACGATCAAATGGATTGTAGAAAGTTATATCGTACAGAGTGCTGGCTACATTTCCGGTTACCTCAATACTAATATTGAGTTTGGCGATTTGAAGACTGGTTTTAGTAGAATCATTTTCAACGATCAGGCTGGGAAGTAACTGAGCTTGCTGAGCATTTGCCATGTTACAACAAATACTAAGGATTGCCGGCAGAAAGAGAAGGTATCTCATAGCGTTAGGTTTATATCGTAACGACTAAGATGACCGAAGCTCAGGTATTACATAAAAGATTTAAGAATTTTTTTGGACAGGGTTTTATGTAACGGGGAAGAAGTCTAATTGAACTTATCTTTATTTAGACATAAATGCCAAAACAACCAACATGAGTACTAATACTAAATGAACGATCAGCCATATCTTCTGGTAAGGTGGACGTTTGCTCCATGGCATTTTATGATCGAAAGGGTCGAATATCAACCCAATCCCTAATTGACTTGCAGCCATGGAAAAATCTGCTTTTATTCCAAAGTAAATAGCACTAAGAATGAATAAGCTGTAGAATACCCGGTAAAAGGTTTGTGTTCTGTCAATTGATTTTGTCATAATAAATTGATTTTTGATTTACTAAAAATTGTTTTCCAACTCCTCAATATTTGATTTTAATGTTTTGATGTGCTTTCCAAAACTGTAACGTGTCATCCATTTGGCAAGAGCATAGCAAGCAGGAATTAATAACACCATACAAACACCAAGGGCAATCCATACAGCAGGCTTACTCATAAATTCTTCTACTGATTTGCCAGAACCACTCACACCACCTAAAATAAATCCACCGGTTATACTTATAGGATAAATAAATAAAGCAACCTTCTGCTGTAAAGAACACCATTGCTGTATAGCGTTGTAATGAAACTTCATTTCACTTAACATGTTTTGCATAGCAGATACTGAAGAAGGGAGCTTTTTATATTGCAGATAAGAAGTGTAAATAGCCCAAGCCGTAAAAGCAAGCACTATAGACATTGCAAGTTGCACCTGCCAATACTGAAAGAAAACGATAACTGCTATATAGACAAGAATGATTAAAACTCCCAGTATAAGATGAAGGAATAAATTACGCTTCAACACAATCAAGGGGTGTTTGGATTGATTAGATATAAAGAATGGATGATCAAGCAGGTTTGTAAGAACATCATCTGAGTAGCTAATATTCTTCCAATTATCTTCAGTTTGCATGTGACTTCTTTAGAATTTTAGCAAGTTGTTGTTTGATACGATACAGCTTTACTCCAGTGTTGTTAAGAGAAATTCCCATTAGTTCAGCTATCTCATTGTTCTCATAGCCGTCAAGATGTAATGAAATAATTGCTCTGTCAGTTTCTGGGAGTGTTCGTAAAGCCCATCGCAATTGTTCTGTTGCAACAGAGTAGCCATGCTCGGTGTGTGTTGATTCTGCAACCGATTCAATTGATGTGTTATAATCAAGAATCGGTTTTTTCCTTTTGAGTGTTAGAATTGTATTTAAACTAACCCGATACAACCAGGTTGAGAATTTAGATTCACCTTTAAAAGATGGCCAACCTTTCCATGCCTGTAACAAAACCTCCTGGTAGAGGTCTTTCTTATCCTCTTCATCAGTAGCATAGAGAAGTGCCAGCTTATAGATAATATTCTGATTTTCTTTTACCTGCTGGAGAAACTCTGTTTGACTCACAGCTATAGTTTAATTGATGTAACGGTATTGTGCTGTAGTGATCGATACATAACTAACCCGTACTAATAATACCGTTGAACGAATAACCATTTTTTTTCTAAAATTTTGAGACATGACAATTTGTTTCTGTGATTGAACTGTCCTGACATATAATTAGTGGCTGAAGGGTTTTTAAAATTACAGGATGGGGAAAATATTTTATCAGAAAACGAAAATTCTTGCAAGATCATCTCAACATTTTTTGAACTGATGTAATACCATTCCTAAATGCATCAGCAATCTTTAGGGCTCTTTCAATTCTTTTTTCAGTCGATTTGACTTGTTTTACCCAATAGATAAAACTTCTTTTTGCACCTGGTGTAAGCGAATCAAATGCAAGTTTTGCACCAGGATCTGTTGCTATTACTTCTTCCAACTCTTCCGGCATTTCAGATTGGTAAGTAGTTTTATCTGGCTTAAAAATAACCTCAACAGTCTGAGCCACTTTTAAAGACAACTGTTTCATAACAGTTTTATTTATGTAAACATAATAGCCAACATCTTTTGAAAAGATAAAAGAACTGTGCTGAGATACTTCAGAGTTCAATGTACAGATCACTCGTTTTGAGCCATACTTCTTTACCACAGTTTCAGGTACAGAAATGTAGTGCATATTATTACCTAATCTGCCAATTGTAAGTTTCACTTTTTGGGATTGTATTGATTTGCACGTATGTTGTTCGCAGCAAGTTCTACCGTTTCATTGATGCGCTTTAATCTTGTTGCCGGTCTTTTAGCATTTTGAATCCATTCCAATATCCCTTTTTTAGCAGAAGGAGGAAAGCCTGAAAAATTTGCTCCTGCTTGTTTATTCTTCTTCAACAGTAAGGCAAGGTCTTTGGGAATTTCAAGATTACTGATCTTATCTAATGCAGTCCAGGTTCCAGTTTGTTTAGCCAGATCAATCATCTTCATGCCGGCATCTGTCATCTTTCCTTCAGTTATCAGACGCTCAATTCTTGTTTTATTCAATTGGCTCCAGCTGCTTTTTGGTTTTCGCTTACCAAAAAACAAATAGAAGCTCTCATCGTCTCTTTTGTTAGGCTTACTGTCTATCCAACCAAAACATAAAGCCTCTTCAACAGCGTCATCGTAATAAACACTTGATGTTGCAGAACCTTTTCGATAAATGATCAGCCATATGTATTCCTTGCTGCAATGATGTTTTTGCAGCCAGCTACGCCAGGCATTTCTATTTCTGGCGTAGAAAGATGTTTCTGGTGAAGGCAATGGCATTGTTATAAAGTTAACAACACCTTTTACTTATTGTTCGCCTGCCCTTCAAGAAAGTTATAAATCTCTAGTTGAGAACGTGTTTTCTTTTTCCCTGAAAACGATACGTAATTATTGCTTAGTTCCTGATCCAGCACCCTTGCCTTTACATTATCCGAAAGTTGAATTCGGAGAAACTGCAGAAGCTCTTTGCGAATACTTTTATTCTTGATAGGAGCAGTCACTTCTATCCGGTGATCAATATTTCGTACCATCCAGTCTGCAGATGAAATAAAGATGCGAGGCTTGCCTCCATGTTCAAAATACATGATCCTGGAGTGTTCAAGGTATTCATCAACAATACTTATCGCCTTTATCTCATGTTTGTGTTTTTTAACTTCTGCCAAAGAACAGAATATACCTCTTATAATAAGGTGTATCTCTACACCTGCAGCTGCAGCTTCATAGAGTTTAGCGATAAACTTCTCATCACTTAATGAGTTAAGCTTAAGAATGATGGAAGCTGACTTTCCATCCTTTGCAGCCCTTACCTCTTTTGCTATCAACTGCTCCAGCTCTCTTCTCATCTTTACCGGAGAAAGAATTAACGTATTGCAAAAGCCAAGCAAGAGTTCATTTTGCTTCGGGTTTTCCAGGAAACGAAATATTCGATTCACATCTGCCATAATGGCTCTGTCTGATGTTAGCAAACAATGATCGCTGTACACCTTTGCCGTTCTCTCGTTCAAGTTGCCTGTACTCACAAAGCCGTACTGGATCATCTTATTACCAACTCGCTTTCTTATAGAACAGATCTTTGCATGAACCTTCATGTGAGGAAGTCCTAAGAAAACTTTTACACCCTCTTCTTCAAGCTTTTCTTTCCACTCAAGATTCGCTTCTTCGTCAAACCTTGCCCGGAGCTCGAGCATCACCTCAACATTCTTTCCATTCCTTGCAGCATTTACCAGGGCATTGATCACTTTAGAATTGCTTGCCAACCTGTAAGCAGTAATCTTTATTGACACCACATCAGGATCTATCGCAGCTTCTCTTAACAGGTCAATAATAGCATCAAAAGAATGATATGGGAAGTGAAGCATCACATCCTGTTTCAACACAACATCAGTAACACGTAAGGAATTTTTTAATGCAGGGTGTATGAGTGAAGCTTTTCTGGATGCTTTTGAAAAAACATCAGGAAACGTTGTGAAGTTTCTGAAGTTGTGAATACGACCACCGGGAATGATATTGTCTTTTTTTGAAAGACTTAGTTTTCGAATGAGGTATTCTAATAAACCTGCATCCATTTCCTTATCATATACAAACCTTACAGGTTTTCCTTTTCTACGATTCTTTAGCCCCTTTTCAATTTTTTGAATAAGTGGCGTTGCGATATCACTATCAATATCTAGCTCTGCATCTTTCGTTACTTTAAAAACGTGAGACTTATAGGTATCGTAACCAAAGTATGAGAAGATGTAAGGCAGGTTATATCGTATCACATCTTCCAGCAAGATAATGTGGTGTTCTCCTCTTTTTGATGGCAACTCAACAAAACGACCAATGTAACTTCCAGGCACTTCTATTAATGCATATTTCTGTTGGTAAGCTGATTCGCTTTTTTGCATCACAACTCCCAGGTAGATACTTTTATCTCGCAGGTAAGGCAATGCCGGCAACGTTTCTATCATCAGAGGGATGATATTCGATCGCACATTCTCTTCAAAAAACTTTTTGACAAACGTTTGCTGTTGCTCGTTCAGTTGTGTTTCAGTGAGCAGGAAAATATTTTGCTGGATCATCTCCTTAAAAATATTCTCCCATATCCTTGAAAATTCATTCTGCTGTTGAAGAACAATCAGCTGTATCTGATCTAAAATAGATTGAGGTTCTGCCTCGAGGTGAAAATTGGTTTTCTTACCACCCACTTCTACCATTCGGCGTAAAGTGGCTACTCTTACCCTGAAAAATTCATCCAGGTTATTAGAGAAGATACCCAGAAACCGAATTCTTTCTCTCAACGGAACTGTAGGATCATTTGCTTCCTGCAAAACCCTTGCATTAAAACTGAGCCAGCTGATATCACGAGGTATAAGATGTTTCTTCACAATTTCAAAAATATGTAACGAAGATTTTGAACAATGTTAAGTTATCTGAATTTGCTTAAAATAAAAAAGCCGGAATAATCCGGCATTATCTATTGATCTAAAGTGATTGAGGAATTAATTCCATCTTGTCCAACCTTTCCACCAGCTTGCTAACTCACCAGCAGGAGCTACACCACCACGGAAGGTGATCGTTTTATCAAAGTAAGTATCGCCAGTAAACTTAGCGTCAGTAAAACTTCCACCGTTTAATATTTTCTGATTCCCATTGGCACCAGCAAATGGAGTTGGGTCAGGTGCAGCGTAATTGAACGGCTGAATCAGCTTTGCATCTGAAGCATTGGTTAGAAGATCATTATTATAGAAAGCATTGGTAAACCAGGTAGTGAAAGCTGCATCGTTCGTGATTGTTGCACCGGCAGTACCTGAGAATCTTGTATTAACAGTGTTACCAGCTAACGTGATATTTCTTAAACGAAGTGAACTGTCTTCGATATTCAAAGCAGTAGAAGTACCGGTTGTTGCATCAATCTCAACACCTCTTGGCCAACCCATAATAATAGAATTAAAGATTGATATTCCTGTATTTCTCCTGATGTGCGTACCACCTCTGAAAAGTGTACTACCGATATTATTTAATGTAGCCCGTGGACCGATAGCTGTAATATTTGTAAATATTGCACTGGTCTTTGGAGTTGATGTAGTTCCTGAAGCGTTATTATCACTCTCAAAAGCTTCTGAGTTAGAGATATCAGCGATCACAGAGTCACGGATAATAATACCAAACTGCACTTTACCACTGAAGCCGTTATCAGTATCGAAATCATCGTCCTGCGTTTTGTAAGCGATAAGGTACTTAGCGTTAACTGTTCCACCAAACCACTCATAAGCATCATCTTTAGCGTAGATCACCTGTATGTGATCAATCGTTGTTCCACTACCTACACCAGCCAGGGTTAAACTGTTGATCTCTTTGTCTGGCTGATATGCATAACCTGCATATTCAATTCTTACATAACTCAGCACTCCAGAATTATCATTGGCAACCGGTGTTAGTGCAACAGCATCACCACTACCAGCTAAACCATCACCATTAGCATTATCAATACCGCCTTCAACCTGTAACAAGCCACTGATACCATTGAATGATGTATTGATTGGTGCTTTACCTAAGATCACGATTCCCCCCCAGTCTCCAGACTGTGGATTAGGTGCAGCTGAAGTAAATACGATCGGCTCTAACGCAGTACCCTGAGCCATAAGCTTTGAACCACGGGTAATGATCAATGCTCCAACATCAGACCCTGTAAAAGATCCTTTTATTACCGTTCCAGGTTCTATGGTCATTGTTTTATTATTTACCATGTACACTAACCCTTTCAGGATGTATGTGTTTCCTTTTTTTAGCGTAGTATCAGAGCTGATTCTACCCTGCAATGTTATTGTTGAACCAGTAGAAGTTCCGCCACCACCTGTGGTAACTACAATCACTTGACCATCTGATTCAATCTTTCTACAGCTAAC
>JANPIB010000147.1:0-4965 GCA_031424775.1 Chitinophagales bacterium
ACATTATGATTTGCAGCAGGAACAATACTGTATGTACCAGAAGCATAGTATTGGTTTGAAGTAACTCGGTTAGTTGAGAAATTGATTGAAGAATCACCAATTGCTGCAGAGTAATTATATCCACTTGTTGCAGGATTTGGCGTGTACACATCATAAGTTCTGTTTGCCCTTACGCTCTGTGTCCATGACGAACGAGCATTATATGCACCATCAAATACAAGATTTTTGATTGGCTCGAATCTCAATCCAAAACGCATAGACAATGTTGGCGTTTCAGTTCTTTGAGTTCCAGATGATTCTGCGAAAGCTATGGGATTGTATGAGTTTGATTGTCCAGCATCTCCATAGGAACCATTGTTAAACTTCCCTGGAAAGTTCTTCGCCATTGAAATTGCTCTCTGGATAATAGATGTTGGCGACATACCAGCCGGAACAATATTCTCAGCCTTTGTATAAAAAAGATCAGTGGTGAATTTCAGTTTTTTATTTACGTTGATGTCACCGTTGATACGCAAGTCAAATTTTCTAAACGAATTATTTACAATCAATCCCTGTTGATTCAGATAAGTACCTGAAGCAAGGAAAGAAGCCTTATCAGAACCACCACTTACAATGATGTTATGGTTCTGCATCAAACCACTGTTTTGAAAAATCAGATCCTGCCAGTCAGTATTAAATACTGTATAATTATTGGCAGCATTTGCTGTATAAAAATCAATAAGGGCTTGTGAATATGGTAAAGAAGTTGAGCCTGTATTAGCAACAGCTTCGTTATTCAAAATCATATTATCAACAGCACTAAGTGTTTTAGGCATGTTTGTAGGATTTTGCATACTAACAAAGGCATTATAAGAAACAGATGTCTTGCCTGATTGTCCACGTTTAGTTTTAATAAGAATCACACCGTTTGTTGCACGAACTCCGTACACAGCAGTTGATGCAGCATCTTTTAAAATTGAAACACTTTCAATAACGTTTGGATCAACATCATTAAGACTTACACCTTCTACACCATCTACTACAATTAAAGGACTAGATGAATTACTTATAGAACCAATACCTCTGATGTTGATCTGTCCACCATCAGCACCTGGCTGTCCTGAACCTTGCCTTACGGTAACACCTGGAGCAAACCCTTGTAAAGCCATACTTGTTGATGCAACAGGCCGGCGAATCAATTGCTCTCCTTTCACAACGGAAATTGCACCCGTAATGTTGGCTCTTCTTTGTGAGCCATAACCTACCACTACCACATCCTGCAAGTTTGCAGAAACAGTAGATAAAGTGACTGAAATGCCATCTGTTGCTTTTACAATTTGCTGCACATAGCCTACAGCATTTACTGTAAGGTTATCACCTGGTTTTGCAACCACGATGAAACGTCCTTCGGCATCAGTAGCCGTGCCTTTTCTACTACCTGTTACTACTACTGAAGCTCCTGCAATTACCTGGTTGGTTGCAGAATCTACTACTCTTCCACTGATCTTTGTTCCGGATTGCGAATAAGCTTGCAACATTCCGAACATACCAGCCAACAGAAGAAAGATTTTAGCGAATCTTCTCATACGACAAGTTTTGTTAGTTATACAATTTTCCCAAATGGTTAAGGTTTCTATCAAATGGCCTGACATACTCATCTAGTAACCAAGCCAAATTTTTCCGTAGGATATTATCTGTAAATAAGTTTTGGTCTTTTAGTCTTTTTATCATTAGCTCAGCTGTTAACCCTTTTGAGGTTTGCTTCAGCTTACCATCAAATCTCATGATCAGTAATATCCACTCACAGGCTTTAACAGTTGTTAGTGCTTGATCAGAAGCAACTATTTTTTTTAACCATGCCGGATTGAATTCAATCAAGTCACTCAGAAGTGTCTTTTCAGTAATTGTACTGTCAGGATAAAACCAGGTTTGGTTTGCCCATTGAAAAGGAATACCCTTTCCTTTTAAAATTCCTGTAGCACCAATTCTTTGAATTGATTTGAACTGTGGATGATGAATTCCTGCATCTATATAAGGCATGATCATCGCTCTATTATCAAGTAATTGCTTTTGAATTTTTCTTATAGATATTTTAGCAGCTGGCTTCTTTTCTCTTACAGCAAATGCGGCAATAGTTCCTGCAGCCTGACCAATTAATAAAACTACTGGTTGCAACCTCGTTGTTCCGTTTACAACGTTGCTAACGCTGATGCTTTTTTCTGCTACTATCAAACCCTCAATACCATTCGGAATCAAAGAACCGAGCGGAACATTGTAAGATGGTACCGGATAAAAGTCAATATGCTGAGGAGCTTCGCTATTTTTCCGGTGATGATGATCTATTGGATAATCACCAACTGCAATACCAGTTCGGTATAAATTATAATCGAAAGGCTGAGACAAATGTTTGATATTGAACCGAACCAAACCTTTTACTCTTCGACTTTCACGATGGTAAGGCATCAAGGCAAGATGATCACTTGTAGGAAACTCATCATCAGCAATACCAATGTGCTTAAAGTCAAGTTCGGTTTGAATGAAGTAGATGAATCGATACGTCTGCTCTTTTGCCTGCCGTATAGCTTTTTGTTTTTGATCAGCCGACATGCCGATCATGTTTACATAAAAATCATTCCCATAAGCTGGCCAGTTGAGCATGTATTTGCCATTAGGCAGCTTACCGTAATCCAACATTTTTTTGGCGTCAACATTTGGTGCTTTCCGGCTTTGGTCATGGTAATAATTTGTACAACTACCATCAAACTCAGAAGGATCATAATTAGCGGGCTTAGAAATTGTTTTATCAGATCCTTTACCGTAGTCTTTCAATATTGCTACATAAGTAAGATCCTGTATTATGTTGCTTGACTTTTCAATTCCAACATTCTCACCACTAAGTGGGCTTGCTTCTAATCCTATATCATACTTTGCTCCTGCACTTGCCAACACATCTCCTAGTTCAGTGGCGTCAATAGTTTGATTGGCATAAATAACAAATTGACCTTCTTTCGATTTGAACTTTGCCCCTTTAACTGTTTTGCCAGATTTGACTGCCGAAACAAAATCAGTATTGTAGATGATTTTTAAGTTTGGAATTGCAGAAGCAATTGACTTGAAAATACTATCAGCCACATGCGGTTCAAAATGAGTGTTGCTCACCCAACCTGTAGCTACTTTAGAAGCACCACCATACACTTTATAAATTGCTTCTCTGAATTCATTCCAGATGCCAGAAGGCATTTTGTTATTCCCATCAATTGCAGAAACACCAGCAGAAGAAATCATTCCACCTAACCACGGTCCGGCTTCTACCAATGTTGTAGTCGCACCCATTCTTGCACTTTGAATGGCAGCTGCAGTTCCGCTTGTTCCTCCACCAACTACCAATACTTCAGTACGAAGTACTTTCTGTCCTGATGCAACTATGTGCAAAAGGCAGATGGCAAGTAATATGGAGGTGTATTTTATCATTTGAATTAAGACAGCGTTTTCCAAACCTGGTAAAGTGATCTTGGAATATGAAAACATCCTTTCCATTTACCACCTTTACAGTTCAGCAATACTTCGCCTCTTCTGTTCAGGTAACCAAACCATTCTCCATATTCAGGATCTCTGAAATTTTTCCAGGTATAGTTGTGTACTTTTTCAAACCAAGCAGCACAGCGTTCATCTCCAGTTAGCTGGTATGCTTTAGCAAGGGCTACCAAAGCTTCCACATGTACCCACCAAAGTTTTTGATCCCACTCTAGTTGTTGTGTTGGATGTCCTTTGATATCCTTAAAATAAAAGATGCCTCCAAACTCACTATCCCAACCGAACTCCAATGTATCTAACATTATAGCGATAGCTTTTTCAATCAGATCTGTATCATTACTTCTCTTTGCCAAGTCCATGATAAACCACATGGCTTCTATCGTATGTCCTGGATTAACCAATCTACCATCGAAACTGTCGCAAAAACTTCCATCGGCATACACGTTTTCCAGTATTAACCCCGTTTCTGGCTGATAGAAAACATTCATTATCTCGTGAATCACTGTTGGAATGAACTCCTCTACCTTTTCCCGTCCTATAATATGTTCTAATTCCAAAGAGAGGTTGCAGAGGATCATTGGAAGTGAGAAATTCTTCAACTCTCTTGTACCTGGATATGATTTATTATAACTACCCTTCCAGTTGTTTTGACGACGCAGAATGTTATTGAAAGTGTCTAAGGCAATTTTCTTGTATTCATCATTTGGGTTGATTCTGTCTAAAGCTGCAAAAGCCATTGTTGCAAAACAATCGCTGAAGATATTGTATGGTTGTACTAGAGGCTTTCCATCAGCTGTAAGAGAAAAATACCAATTCCCATTTTCATCTCTACCGTGTTTCTGCAAAAAATCTGCTCCCAGCTTTGCCATCTCAAGCCATTCAGGTCGCTTCTCGACATTATGATACATATAACTGAAACACCAGACCTGCCTTCCTTGAAGCCACACGAATTTGTCAGTGTCGTAAACTTTTCCTGTTCTGTCAAGACAAGTAAAAAAACCTCCGTTCTTTATATCAGGGCTATGCTTCTCCCAGAATGGAAGGATGTTAAAAAGGAGCTCATGCTTATATAAACCAGCAAAACCTTGCAGGCGAGAATCTATAATCTCATTAGTTTGGCTTTTAGCAATCATCGGCACATCAATACTTAAATGAAGCAGTAAGAGTTGTACAATATTACAAATATTTTCAAAGTAGCACTATCTTTTTAAAATATTTTATTTAGTGACGTCATTTTAAGATATTGTCTTATTATTCAATAAATTAGCAACATGACAACTGCTCAGCAGGTATTTTCTGTTTTTGGTGAGGATGGAATCAGTTCCGGCGTTGCTTTTAAGAATAAAGCACTTAAAAAAGCGATTGTTACTCAAATAGATCAGTCTGGAGCCAGTACAATTGCTGAATTAGCCCGGGAATTGGCTATAAGCACACCCAAGATCACCAGTTTAG
>JANPIB010000148.1:0-11963 GCA_031424775.1 Chitinophagales bacterium
TAAAAAATATCAATCCCTATTTAGTAGATGCTAAAGAAATCCTCTTGCCATCAAGAAAAAAACCGCTCTGTAAGGTTCAGGAAATGATGAATGGCAGTATGCCGAATGATAACGGTAATTTAATTCTGTCAAATGACGAAAAAGAGGAATTGTTAGCCAATGATCCTTCTGCTAATAAATTCATCAGAAAGTTTGTGGGTGCAGTAGAATATCTCAATAACAAAGAACGTTGGTGTCTATGGCTCAAAGATGTAGATCCAAAAGAATTACAAAAACATAAGCAAATACTTGAAAGGGTTGATGAGGTAAGAAAGTTTAGAAATCAAAGTACAAGAGAAACTACCAGAAAGTTAGCAGCTTTTCCAACTTTGTTTGGAGAAACAAGGCAGCCAGACTCTGAATATCTAATAGCACCTGTTGTTTCCTCAGAAAACAGGAAATATATCCCTCTAGATACTTATAACAAAGAAGTAATTGCTTCTAATTTGGTGAATATAATACCAGAAGCTTCTTTATATACTTTCGGTGTACTTAGTTCGGAAATGATGATGGCTTGGATTAAGACTATAGCCGGTCGTTTGAAAAGTGATTGGAGACTTACTAAGGATAATGTGTACAATAATTATCCCTGGCCAGAATCACCTTCTGAAAAACAAACAAAAACAGTAGAAGAAGCAGCACAAAAAGTATTAGATGCAAGAGCAAAATTTCCCGATAGCAGTTTAGCAGATTTATATGATCCTAACACGATGCCTCCGGTATTGGTAAAAGCACACCAGGCTTTAGATAAAGCCGTTGATCTGTGTTACCGTCCACAACCTTTTACCAGCGAAACCAAGAGAATAGAGTTCTTATTTGAGTTGTATGATAAATACACAGCAGGGTTGTTTGTGAAAGAGAAGAAAGGAAAGAAAGCAGTAAAAGCAAAGTAAGAAGATGAAGTATATTCTGGCTTTGCCTGTAAGCGAAAATAAAAAAAATAAATAATGAGTAAGATGAAACACCTCCTCACAATTATCATGATAACTAATGTTCTGATTGCATGTGGTACAAATGAGCAAGGTGAACATGATTCCACTGCTTCGGTAAAAGATAGTACTTCTAATAAAGCTGATACTACATCAGCGACAAGAGAAAAGATATCCTTTCTTTGTTCATCTATATTTCCTAACGTAGAAACGAGCACTGATAAAGCTGGGATTGTAAATAAATATCGATGGGACTCTGGTCAAATACTTAAAATCCTTTTTTTAGACGGTAATGATTTTGTAATATCAAAAGTGAAACAATTCGCAGTTCAATGGTCGCAATATTGTTCTATCAAATTTAAGTTTGTAAAAAAAGGCCCTGCCGATATTAGAATAAGTTTTAAACGGAATGGTGGATATTGGTCTAAACTTGGAACACAATCGTTACCTTCTCCCGGATCAATTACAGGCTCTATGGTTCCTTCAATGAATTTTGAACCGTTTACACCAACTATGAGTGATTATTACATCGGAAGTATAATATTACATGAGTTCGGCCACGCATTAGGAATGATTCATGAGCATCAAAGCCCTCCTGCACAAATACCTTGGAATAGACCTGCTGTATATAGAGAATATGCAAAGTCTGGATGGTCTAAAAAAATGGTTAATCATAACATCTTAAATGTTTATTCGACAAGGACAGTAACCAATTCTGCATATGACAAGGAATCCATTATGCATTATTCTATTTCAGAGGACTTGGTATTGGATCCTAGTTTTGCAGTTTTTGGAAACTATGAAATCTCGCAATTAGATAAAAGCTTTATAAGCAATTTTTATAACACAAGAAAGCCAAAACCAAAGCCAAAACCTGAATCTAAAGCAGATGGAAAGAAAGGTCCAGAACCAGTAGGCCCTAGATAGTATGTTATTTCTAAGCTTTAATCTATCGTTGGGGTCTTCACCTGCCAAAATAGGGTGGTTGGTAAGGATACCAACCACTAGTTAAAGCAAGTTTGCTTATAGTGTGAAAGGGTTACTGCATAAACATGGTGTAGTTGATAATGATGCTAGGTTTTGCACCAGGAATTAGACCAATAAGTGCAATTGATTGATCACCATTATTCATTTTAATGTTAAGCGTATTTCCCTTAATAGTATAAGTTCCTTTCTCAGGTTCAGCTGTAGATGTTCCGCCAGCACCGTCAACATTTACTGTTGCCATACCTGATAAAGTGAGTGTACCATCGTTATTGAATGTATAGGTTTGTTGCTTGCTTACATATCCCACTTTGAAATTACCGGTGAACTTTCCCTTGAGCTTATAATTGGCAGCCATTCCTTTTTGGGGAGCTACGAACCAACCATCGATCGTATTAAGTTTACCCTCCAGATATTCCATCTGCCAGTTCTCTTTTTTGCCGGTAAAATAAGTTACAGAGATCACATTCCCATTTTTGGTATAGGTACCTGAGTTAGCTGCATTCTGGGTTTTTTCTACCGCCATATTTATAGGATCAGCACCCATTACAGGGTTCTTAACAAAATTGCCATCATCACCCAACCACAGCCAGCCAATACTCAACCCACCTACAATATAACTTTGAAGATATAAAGTGCCTTTACGTGGAGCAGCATCAGTACTGGAAGAACAGGAAGCCAGAAGTAAACCGATCATTAAAAAACAGAGAAGTTTCATGTTGTTGATTTAAGTGGTTCTAAGATAAGAGTTTAATTTCTCAAGTTACGAGACAAGATATTTGTTGGCAAGAGGACCAACAAAACGAAGAGATCATTCCACAAAAGCAATAGCATTAAGAAATTTGCTTTATTAGATTATATGTTTAATTTCCAAAAAATACCTATACTTTATTAAAACCAACACAGATGAAGAAATCTATCTTACTTGGTATTTGTGCTTTATTCATGTGTACTTTTTTTGCCAAAGCACAACAGTCATACAAGTTATCCCAGTTACTTAACTTATTAGAAAAAGCGGATAGTGCTTTTGAAAAGATAAAGAATGACGACATGGATAACTGGATAAATTTCCAGGGGGACACAGTTGAACGAAGATGGAATTTTCAAAAAGGAAATAAGATATTACCGGTTAAACTTTTGGTGATCAAAAGAGATTCTGCATACACCATTGAATATAATAATTATGATGAGTTGGCAGGTCGTTCTTATGCCAGGCTTTTAGCTGAGGAGGGCAAGGATAATAAGCTTAACCGAAAAACTGTGGACACTGTTACAGAGGGATATAAGCGAAAGATCACCTATAGGGTAAGTAATGATAAGTGCCTCGTTACTATAGTTGAAGACCAGACAGGAGATACAGATCCTTATGGAAAGTTCTTTCCTGGTAAGCGGTTTAGTTCTGTTTTTTATGTGAGATTAGAAGCTGTAAAGAGAAAGGAAGGTTGAGAGCCAATAGAATCAGTTATCATTTCCTGCAGCACATGATATTCTCCTGAGTTTATCTTTCTCGTTATACCTGATATGAGACGGGTGAGTATAATATGCAGAATCTCCTTTTACGGCTACTTCTCCAATGCCGTGTAACAAGCCATCAGTGGTGATCCTGAAGTATTGCTCGGAAATACTGTTCATTCCTTCTGATTGAAAGCGATATACCAGCTTGAGAATATCACCTTCTATTTTTCCAGACACACTACCAGTGCTGCCATCTTTTTCATAGTTGTCAAATACCAGTTTGCCGGTAACATTGTTACCGTCCTGTAATAGGGAAGCAATGACGGTGTCTCTTTGCACCACACGGAGGTAACAACCCGTTAAGACTTGATTAGCTGTATCTGTATCCTGATTTTCTTTTACAGCAATGGAGCTATCCTTATATGACTTTTCCGGTGTGCCGGTATTGCAGGAAACAAGCACAACAGAAAGAAGGAATAATAATCTAAACATGAAAAGTTTAAAGAAGCAGGACAAACATTATGCCTTATAGCTCTTTCTAATTAATACACATCCTGGGTATTCTGTAAGTCTTTGAACTTGCCATATTGGTTAGCGAGCTTTGCATAACCACTGGCTTCATCAGTCTTACCCATCTTAGTACAAACAACATACAGGTTATAATATCCCTTTGCAAAACGGGAGTTGATCTTAATGCTTTTCTGAAACTGGTTGTATGCATCCTGGAACTTGCCTTGTGCAGTGAAGGCCATACCTAGCTTGTTATACGAATATTCATCATTAGGAAGAAACTGCTGGTATTGCTGGTAATTAGAAACGGCGGTAGCAAAATCACTCAGGTATAAAGCATAATCGCCTATTCTCAGATAAAGGAAAGGTTGCATGGGATCTAACTTAATAGCCTCTTGCAATGCCTTTATTTCCTGCCTTAGCATAGCACTGTATTGATCTTGCCTGGCAGAAGCATCCAAATAATATGTCTTTTTACAAGACTCAAGGAAAGCTTTTCGAGCAAGGAGTTTGTTGTAAGAATACTGATCCTTGTTTAAAAGCTGAATACATGCATCCGTTTCCTGGAGAACATTTTCAATGTAGATGGCAGGTATGGTTCCGAAGTTGTCATCATACATCTTTTCAGTAAGCTCATAAAATCTCTTTTGCGATGCTTCTATCAGTTTACCTTTTAGTAAAGCTGCAATATTCTTTTGTGATGAGTCTTTACTAAAAAGCTGGTAATAGTAAAGTGCAGAATTGGACTGAGGCTTTATTAACCTGTTCTGCTTTACGGCTAAGGCAAATTGCTGGTAAGCTTGTTTCCAGTTCTCATCAACGATCATTTCCCCTACTACATCCTTTGCACCTGCACGAACGGCAAGCCTGTCATCATATAGCGGTATTTTCTTATTGAGCATTGTTTTGGCAATACTCAATGAACTTTCCTGGTATTGTGAGAGGCTAAAACGGAGATCACCTTGAGTTGCAGGCAACTGGCTCTTATCTGAGTAAAAGGCAACGCTATCCCTCAGGAAATTATCAAGTTCAAGCAGAGAAACAGTTTTGTTGTTGTCTTTATCTGCCAGACCTCTAAGACCCAAGGTTAGGTAATAAGAAAATAAGCCTCTGCCTCCGCCAAAACGCAAACCTTCTAACGATAATTCATTAGGTTGGCAGGAGAGTAGTTTGATTTCGTTCTTCCAGTTTTGCTGAAGGCTTAATAGTGTATTGTTTCTTCCTTGCTCACCACCACTTAAAGCACCTGAATGGCAGGCATCAGCAATAAAGATTGTTTTGATATCATTTTCCTGCCAGGCATTAAAGAAGTCACGCAGGAGGTTAAGGTCTATGTATTCTGTTTTTCTGAGGTAGTTCTTATTGGGAGATTCGGCTAAAAGAAAAAGGCTGTTGTCAGTTTTTGTAAGGTGTTCAATATCACCATGACCTGAAAGAAAAATGTACACCTTATCACCTTTCTTAGCTTTTTCAGTGATGTTGTAGAGGTGATCTGCAATAGCTTCCCTTGTAGCCTCACTATTCAGGAAGTATTTCATGTTACCAGAGTCAGCAGGAAAGGTTTGACGTAAATAGCTGTAAAAGTCTTTAGCATCAACATCAGCATATTGAAGCTTCGGTAGGTTCTTATATTCAGATACACCTACGATCAGTGCATGTGTATGACCTGTTTGAGTAGTAGTGCCAGTATTTTTGATTGTGACACCTCTTGAGTTATCCTGGGAAAATAAGGCAGCAGATGTACTCAGTACAGAAAATGCAATAAACAGAAGTCTCTTAACCATAGCACAGTTGTTTGGGCAAGGCAAGATAATAAAGTTTGATTGGGGAATAAGATAGCCCTAGAGAAAATTAACAGCCTACATCTTCAAGTGCAGTGCGTTTCTTGTATTTAAGTTGTTTATAGAAAGTAGGTGTTAAGCCGGTTACTTTCTTAAACTGTGCAGATAAATGTGCCACACTGCTATAGCTTAATTGGTAAGAGATTTCAGTTAAGGACAGTTCATTATATAAGAGCAGTTCCTTTACCTTTTCAATTTTATGAGCGATAATAAAATTTATGATCGTGGTGCCAGTTACTTCCGAAAACAGGTTTGACAGATAAGTGTAATCGTAATCAAGTTGTTTGCTAATGTGTTCTGAGTAATTAACAGTAGGGTGTTTATCAGTATCCTGGATCATTTCAATAACTAAAAGCTTAACTTTTTCAATTAAGATAGCTTTTAGATCATCCATCAACTCAAACCCATTTTTGAATAAAGCAATTTTAAGTGCTGAACGTTGATCTTCAGTAATATTTTCTTTAAACTCTACTTGCCCCAATTCAAGTGCTACGTAATGCAATCCTAATTTATTGAGTTGGGCTTTTACTGTTTCACGGCAACAATTCGAAACCATGAATTTAATAGTTAATATCATTTTTTGGGTATGCGAATACAAGACTACGAATTAATATGGTTGAACTTAGTTAATGATGTAACTTTCTCAAAAGATTTTGTAAATCTTGAAGCATATTGCACACTAGGTAGATAACAACGTTTTGTTGTACAAGTGTACGAGGCAACTTCTGCTAAGTTTATTGTTTTCTTTCGTGAGTTGCTCATTATCTCGCCATGACCGAAAATTAAAAAAATCGCTTGAAAAGAAGCGAGTTTTATTATTATGCAGTTGTGCTTAGACCAGAGCAAGTGACTAAGCTTGTGATAAATCTGTTTGCGTTTTACAATGATCAGCTATTGTTTAACTGGGATGAAGTTAGCTGGTTCAATAAATCTTTGTTTTGTTTTTCAAGCTCAAGGTTTCTGAATTTTACTTTAACCTCGAGGTCTTCATACGATTGTTTAAGTTGATCCTGCAAAAATTTCAGATCGTGTATATCTGTAGTAGTGCCAATCCAGCCAACAATTTCATCATTATAATTTTTTTCTGGAATAGCTCTGGTTAAATGCCATCTATGTTCATTGTTATGCATTTTCAAACGGTGCTCAACAGCAAAATAGTTTCCTGTCTCTATGCTTTTTTTCCAGGCAGTAAGAAAAGTTTCTGCTTCAGCAGTATGTATTAGAGAGAACCATCCCTCGGCAAGAAGAACTTCAAAAGTCTTCCCGGTATTTTGAAACCAATTTTCATTAAAAAAAATGCTCTTACCAGCTGCATCTGTTGTCCAAACCATTTGGGGCATTGCATTCGTAATAAATTCCGCTCGTTTTGCGGCTTCTTCAATTCGTTGACGTGCCAATACCTGCTCCGTAACATCATACGAAAAAGATAATATCCCTTCTGCGTTGCCATGGATATCTTTTAATGGATAGTAACTGATATTTGAATACATCAGTTGCATTCCATTCCCCAGATCAACTTTTACAGGCATTTCTTTCCCTGTGAAAGGTTCACCCTCGTTGTAAACCTTGTCTAATAATTCGAAATACCCCTGACCCTCTAGTTCAGGAAAAGCCTCCCGAACGGTTTTGCCTATAATATCTTTATTATTTACTAATTGCTTTGCCGGTTCATTCATTAATTCTATCCTATGTTCCTTGCCTTGTAAAATGGATACGTATGCTGGCAAATGCATAAAAGATTCTAACAATAAAAGCCGCTGCTTCGAAAATACGTCGTTCTGTTTTTTTATCAGCTTGTCAAGAGCTTCGTTTGCTTTTACCAAATCAATCAACTCCTGCATACTAATTTCTCTTGACTGGTAGTCTCCTGCATGAGAGTTTGTAACATCATTGCGTTCCACCTTTTTTTCCACAACACTTAGTAATGCAACAAGCTTATCTGCTATAGCTTCTGCCTTGCTTAAACCGCTTCTTGCCTCTTCAACTTTACCTGTTTTATACATAGCTACAAGATCTCTTGCAACTGCATGTAGATCGGCATGTACTTTTTCTAATTCGTGAATTTCAGCTATGTGACCATATTCAGTTAAGGCATGGTTATATATCCATTTTCCAACACCACATTCAAAATGCGACAAAACAGGAAGCTCATTTATTTCCATTCCATACAAAATGGAACGAAGCCTTGATTTAAATAACAAGTGTTTTGCTTTTGCTTGTTCAAAGTCAAGAAGAATGTTATCCATAAAAAGGTTCGGATTAAGCTGTAATTGGTGCAGTTTGTTTATGAAGAATTAATTCAAGTCCGTTAGAGAAGTATAAGGTTAGTTTATATACTTCTCCATTATCGTCCTTATCACTAAGTAACCTTGTGATAATGGCATTGCCTACTTGCTGGTTGTCAAGAAAAAATTTGAGCTGGGGATTATAAATGATTTCCTGTTCTTTTATCATTAGCCATTCACCTCTTCGCTCTTTCCCGTTGACTGATTTGTATTTTGTTCCATCAATCTCTATCAATCGTATATCTGCAAAAACATTCTGAGCAGCATTATTATTGAGGTGCCGGTTTTTAACTTCCCAAGTGCCTTTAAGATGTTCTGCATCAATACTATTTAAATCAATATTTGTCATAACGTTACTGAGGAATTCAAATGTTACTATAGTGTCTGCTTGTCAAAAGCAAAGACTTACTTGAATTAAATTAAAGATACTTTTATCTGTACCCTTTCATCATCCGGGTCACCCATATTCTGAATAGTGATTTTCTCACTTTCATTATAGTATTTTGCAATTCCTTTTATAATACCAACTGCAAGGCTGCCCATTCTACGCTTTGAATGATAATCGATCATCAGTAATTTCTCGTTAACTCTTACAACATTTAAAATTGGAGGATTAGCTGTGCTATTTAATTTTCTAACAGCTCCATGCATAACAAGTTCTGTGTTTTCCACCACATCAAAGGTTTTCCATTCTGGCTTTAGGTAACTTGAGTATAGCTGAAATAAATCAGGAACAAGGTATTCACCAAACTGTTCTTTTAAATCATTTACTGAAATGCCAGTAAGTTTTGAAGCAGTGCCAATTATGGCACCAATGGTGGCAATGGAGTAGCTCTTAGTGATTTCGAAAGTAACAGATGTTCCCGTCTCTGTGTTTAATTTTCCCCAAGTACCAGGTGGAAAATTATTTTCCACAAACTTTTTTAATAAAAAAAAGATTGATCCATGGACTTTAACAGCCGTATCTTCCATATATTAAATTATAATAGATATATTCAAGCCGATAGGGTCAAAAAATAGGCCAATGCTTCAATTTTGAGCAATTGAAAGTATCCACATACTAAAATCATAGAACCTTGGGTAACCGCTTAAATTACTGAGTAACAGTTCATAAAATAAATCCCATATTATCTGTTGGCTTCACTAAGCCAATGAAATTGTTTTGCAGCCAGTTGGAAAGTTCTTTTACTTTTTTTCAGTACAACAAATAGCGAATCTGGTCCTTTTTTTCCACGTAAACAGATCGTGTTACTATCAGTTTGTTCATATAAAAAACGATACGATGCAGTAGCAGCACCTTCAAACTTCTTAAACATTATCAGGTGCTTTGTAGTGTCTGGCTCATAGGCAAAATAGCTTCTGTTATAGCGTAACCGAAGTGAAGTGTCTATAGCACCAATACTGCCCATGTTATTGTCTTCGATGGCAATGTTTTGCCATCTCAATGTATCAGTCACGAATGCCGGTAAAGTATCTTTATTCACTACAAAGCTGGTAACATCGTACAATCCTGCCTGTAATGGTGGTAATGTTTTAATTGCAGCTCTTTCCTGTTGCCATGAAACGGCTTCATACAAAAAGTAACCTGCACTCAGGCAAATCATAGCCAGCTTCATAACGGTCTTGCTCACTTTCATCCATTTTTTTGTAGGAGTGTATTCGTACAAAACCGAAGGAGTTGCAGTTTTGTTAAGGATAAAGAAGTCAATGAGTCTTCTTCTATCTATCACCAATAAAAAGCAGCACATAGCAAATACATGAATTGAATAGAGCTTCACCGGTATATCATAACTGAGGTTGAGCATGGCAACATTTATGAATACACCTGATGCAACCAGGCATCCTAACGTAGTGGTTCGTCTATATAGCAAGAGCAATCCAGCCAGCACTTCCATTGCTCCTGAAAAACCCTGGTACAGGTGTGAATAGCCCATGAACATCCACGACAAACGCATAGGCAGAAAATCACCCAGTGGTGTAGCTAACTGGCTATAACCGGGAAAAGACATTTGCAGCTGAAGTAGTTTAATGAAACCATACATAAAACATACAAGTGCAATATTGTAACGTACAATAAGGCATAGCCAGTAATTGAGCTTTGTATATTCTTTTCTTTTATCGATAGCAGACCAAACGATGCAACCAGTAACAGCTATTAAAAGCCATGTATAAAATTGTGCCCAGCTGAAAGAAGTATCTCCACTTCCATTGGGTGCTACTAGTTCGTCTTTTATGTGAAAGATGAATTTATTGACAAAGTTTACCAGCCAATCAACTGCATCGAAGTAGAACTGCATAAGCCATTCTATGCCGGGAATTACGCTGAACCATGTCCACGGAGCGATATAGAGTATCCAATAAATAAAGAAAAAGCGAAACAACAATCTTTGTCCTATACTCCATCTGGTGTATGGCTGTGTATTAGTGGTCATTGTGCAGGTTTTAGCTTAGAGTTAAGAAGGCTTTAGCAGATGTCTACCTCAAATTGAAATCCTGGATTCCTCAGAAACGCTCAGAATGTTTAGGTGAGTGAATTATTGCTTTATCAACGTTCCTTTAAGTATAATATTAGCTCCGGTATAAAATCTTATTTCACATGAGTTAGCCATTAGCTCTGATTTGAATGTAGGATTACCAGATTGAGGACCACAATCAATGCGATAGGTGAAAGGCGAAACCAACGGACCTGTAAGGGAAATAAAACCTACTGACTGTGCTCCTGTAGTTTTATTATAAATACCATCAGATGATATGGTAGCTCTGCCTATGTTATGCGTAACATTTAAGGTGAGCAAATCTGCATCAAGGGTGGCAGTGGCTGTTCCGTTATATCCGGTTCCGGTTAAGGTGGCACTGAAGGTTGTAATATTTGATGATTTTTTTGAGCACGAGACCACCAAAAACAATAAGATCAACACCAATAATTTAGTTGGTTGCATAAAATTTACTTTTGGTTATGTACTAAAGCTAACTTTTTTTGAACTCTGTTGGAATTAATTGAAGATTTCCCTTGACACATTGATGAATAATGTTCAGAATGTACAAGGGAGTGACACAACAAAAGCTTCATAGTACCACTACATTTAAGTTCATAATTTTCCTCTATCTGCGGTTTTGCTTCCTTGCGGTTATAAAAAAAGGCACATCAAGATATACCGATCTATGCCGTGGAGGTTTTTTAATTAGGAATGATGATGCCTTTGTGCAAAGAATCAATGTATCTTTTACCGCTGAAACTGAAACGTTCCAAAAACAAGAAACATGCTAAAAGATATCAGCACAAGGGCACCTAAAGACGTGGATAAGCAGGATACGAAAGCGAAAACAGCAACCATCATTGCTGAACTGGATGACCTGCAAAACCTGCTGTATGCTGAGTCAAAACATTCTTTGCTAATCATATTGCAGGGAATGGATGCCAGTGGGAAAGATGGTGTAATAAAGAACGTAATGGGTCAGATCAATCCGCAAGGTGTAATGGTGAAATCTTTTAAAGCTCCAACGGAAGAAGAACTATCACATGATTTTCTTTGGAGAGTACATGCCAATGCACCGGCAAAAGGTATGATCACAGTATTCAACCGTTCGCATTATGAAGATATATTAATCACCCGTGTTCATGGTTGGTGTGATGATGATACCGCAAAGAAAAGAATGAAGTCCATTAATAATTTTGAAGAATTATTACAGCAGAATAATACTACCATACTCAAATTCTATTTGCATATTTCACCTGAAGAACAGCAGGAGAGATTGACTGAAAGAATGAATGATCCGAAGAAACATTGGAAATACAATGCAAAGGATTTTGAAGAAGCGAAACTTTGGAACAAGTACATGGAGATGTATGAGGAATGTTTTGATAAGTGTAACAAAGTTCCCTGGATCATTACACCATCCGATCAAAACTGGTATAAAGA
>JANPIB010000149.1:0-29318 GCA_031424775.1 Chitinophagales bacterium
GGAGGAACATATCATTCCTGTCTTTATAAAAGACAATGAGCCTGTAATCAGTCATGCAGATTTTATCGAGGCAGCACATGAAGTTATCACCGCTCTTTACCCTTCTGAAATGATCCTAAGCCCTAACGTAAGGCTATCTCATCCAATTAAGGGAAGAATACCTGAAGCCAGGAATAAGCCTGCTATTGAACTCCTAGACCATGAAAAGACATTGTACTACGAAAGGATGGCTTTTATCATTGAGATTCCTTCGATCACTGATCAGATATCTGGTAGTCAATTGAGCCTAACCATAGGAGGTGTTAAAGCTTTGAACCTTGATAACCTTTATAGTAACAAGGGAGCCGATGAGCATTTTAAAGTATTCATTGGGTTTAAGAACAGTGTATGTACCAATCTCTGTGTTTTTACAGATGGTTTTATGAGCGATTTGAAGGTGAAGAGCATCGGACATCTTAAGGCTTGTATAAAAACATTATTTGAAAGCTTTGATACAACTATGTACCTAAACTCTATGAATAGTCTTACAGGGTATTCCTTGTCAGAAGATCAATTCGCTTATTTAATAGGAAGGTGTCGGATGTTTTCCCACCTGCCTTATCAAGTAAAGAAAGATATATCTGAACTTCTGATTACAGATACTCAGGTTTCAGTGATGGTAAAAGACTTTTATAAGGATCAGTCAGTCTGTAGAGCTTCTGATGGTTCGATAAACCTTTGGAACTTATACAACCTGTTTACTTCAGCTAATAAGTCCAGCTACATTGATAATTTCTTGGACAGAAGTGCTTCGGCATTCAAGTTTGTTGATAGGCTTAAACTAGCGATGCAGAACAAAGAAAAAAGTTGGTATCTGCTTTAGATGGGGTATGTATGGCTATTAATAAACAAAACCAGAAGATATAACGACAGCTGGACTTCTGCTCGCCAGTAATGGGCTAAAATCCAGGGTTTGTTAATAGAGTAAAACGATATTATGAACAAGTACTTGTACTATAATCCAAATTGTATTCTGATAATAAATCCGACAGGACGAATCAAAGTTTTATATACACCATTCAGAGTAAAGTGCATAATTGCTGTCGACATACTGCCTTTACATGTAATGGCTTGGGTAGATGAAGTTAGATCTACGAAAACAGATCTTTTGTTCTATAGAGTGAATAATCGTTACTATGAACATGTTTACTTCATTATCCCTACGTCCATTTAAAGCTTTTCGCAAGGAGTTATGCTGTATTTTCTTTACAAGTTTCAATGGTAGACAAGGAAAGTCTACTTATTGAATCTTGGTTTCTTTTGAGACGGTTTAGCTCCTTTAAATCTCAAAAACCCCTGAAAAGAAACTTTTCTTACTTTTCTTTAAATCTAATAACTTTCTGAGGTAATACATGCCCTATGCCTCAATTTGAAGAACTTTTTCTGAAGCTATTCTTTGCACCCACAGAGGATTCTGTCGAAAAAATAATTTCTGAGTATCCTGATGTATTTGAACAAGAAAACTGGTTCCCTTATGGTGATAATGAAAACTATTTTGGTGTAATCGAAAATCAACAGGCTTCCCCTATCCCAGCACTAGTTGAAAAAATTACTAATTCAATAGATGCTGTCTTAATGAAAAAATGCCTGGAGTTAGGCGTGGATCCAAAAGGGGAGCTTGCTCCAAAATCAATGGAAGAGGCTATCAATAAATTCTATCAAAATCATAACTGGGACTTGCGGCAAAATCAAAGACATCAGGCCGAAAACATTCAAATTATTGCGGATGGTCCTAAAGAAAATACTAGTCTCATAATTTTTGATAATGGTGAGGGACAACATCCAGATAAATTCGAATCTACCTTTCTTTCCTTATTAAAAGGGAATAAGACTGAGATCCATTTTGTTCAGGGTAAATTTAATATGGGTGGAAGTGGAGCACTAGTCTTTTGTGGAAGGCATCGTTTTCAATTAATTGGCTCCAAAAGATTTGATAATACAGGAGAGTTTGGTTTCACTTTAATTCGAAGACACAAAAGAACAGTAGAAGAACAAAAAATCAAAAGGCATACCTGGTATGAGTATTTTAAAATTAATAACAAGATTGCATCATTTCCTATACAGCAACTTGACTTGAATCTATTCAACAGAAACTTTGATACTGGAACTGTTATAAAACTGTATTCCTATAGAATGAAAGGTATTACAGATATCTCTCGGGACTTAAATCTAAGTTTAAACGAATATTTGTTTGAGCCAGCGTTGCCAATATTTACAATTGAGAAACCAGAAAGATATCCCAAAACCCCGCAAATGCAAAGGGAGCTTTTTGGGTTGAAGAGACGATTAGATAAACAAGGAGATACCTACCTAGATCGTGATTGGAACTTCAGTGAGACCTATAAGGAACCTAAAATAGGTGATGTAAAAGTTACGGTGTATGTGTTTAAATCAAAAATAGAAGGCAAAAATGCAAAGGATTCAAAAAATACTATCAGAAGGGAATTTTTTAAAAATAATATGTCTGTTTTATTTAGTCTAAACGGTCAAGTTCAAGGCTCAGACTCTGCTGCTTTCATATCCCAAGGGCTGAAATTTCATCTTTTAAAAGATCATGTTCTAATCCATGTGGATTGCAGCAATATAAATCCTGACTTTCGGGATGAATTGTTCATGGCTTCAAGGGACCGATTGAAAGACGGAGATGAATCGAAGGAGCTTAAGTCATTACTTATTAAGAATCTAACGAGAGGAAAGCTTTTGGAGTTATTTAAATTTCGTAAGGATAATTTGGCCTTAGAGGGAGAGGACACAAGCGAGCTTTTGAAAAACATGGCCAAAAGTTTAAGCATAAATAAGGAGTTGATGAACCTAATTCAACAAACCTTTAAAATCCAAGGGCGAACTAAACCAGAAAAGAGCCCTGAACAAAAAGAAGATAGCAACAAACAAAGAGAACCAAAAGAGATAATTCCTTTTTTCCCAAAGAGATTTCCAACACTATTTAAATTAAAGGGATCAAATCCTGAAACACCATTAATTAAAATCCCTGTAGGAACCAACAAAGTTGTACGCTTTGAAACTGACGTGGAGAATCAATATTTTGATAGAGTTGATGAGCCAGGAGAATTACAGATCTCAATTCTAAACTTTACAAAAAATGAGGTCAAGGGCGGTAAGCAAGCTGGATTGCCAAAGCAAATTTCAGATTTAATTAGCATTAGCCAGACAAGTCCCGATAAAGGGATAATTAAAATTATTTTCAATCCAACAGATGAAATGCAAGTTGGTGATTCGTTTGAGCTTAAAGCGAGTTTGACTTCACCTGGCGGGGATTTAGACCAATATTTTTTGGTTAAGATAGTAGATGCCGAAAAACCTCGTGAAGTAAAACCGAATCAAGAAGAGGACCAGAGTGCTGGGCTTCCTCCCTACATTTTAGTTTATAAGAACGAAAGAGAGGGTGCTAAAACCTTTGATGATCTAGAGGCTGCAAATATAGATATGGACTATCCTAACATTATGCATCCATACATAGAAAATGATAAGCTGGAAAGGATCTTTATCAATATGGACAGCACAGTTTTGAAAAATTATAAAAGTAAGTTACGATCTGAACAACAGCTATCCATTGCTGATCGAAAATATATTGCTTCAGTTTACTTCCATTCGTTAATGTTGTTTGCAATAACAACCCAAAAGAAGTACTCATTTAATAAAGTAATAAACGGTGAATTGATGCCTGCTGAGCTGAGTGATTATTTAAAGGATGTATTTGAGAGTCATTATTCAAGCTTTCTATTGAATTTTGGAACAGCAGAACTATTAGATAGTCTTGATTAATGAAAGTAGAACGAAGCGATATTGAGTTTCCCCTATGGCGTAAAAAAGTTGATAGTGTATTGTTGGATAGATTACATACTCCATTGCCTAACTGGGTTGCGAAGCTTTGGTCCATTGAGGATATGGTTGGGAAAAATTCTTCAAAAAAGGATGTTGAGTCAGCTGTTAAAATCATTTTTGAAAAAAAACAATATCTAGGCTGGGTCACCTATGCTAAATATCAAAAAAAAGACACGAATTATAAGCTCTTTATATCCAATGAATTTTCCAATAGGCTTAAAGATGTTTTTGTAATGAGCTACATGAGATCGTTAGAAATTAAATTGCGTAAAGCGAACTTGATTCATGTGGGTAATGTCGAGGAGGAAATTCCTTTCTGGGAGTTTTTAGATATCGAATTCGATAGGAAAAACAAATTATTTACATGCAAAGCTCACTATTGCCACAAGCCCATATTTCCTGAGTTATTTAAACAATTTGTCAAATCTCATCTTCTTAAAGAGATAGAAAATAAATTATCTGCAAAGGGAGATTTCAAATTTATTAAGGAAGATTGGCAATCAAGAAAGCATGCAAAAGCACTGCTAGAGAGAAAGAATATTATTTACTATCTAATTGACACTAAAAACAAACTCTTTTATATTGGAGAAGGCGAATGCTCAAAAAGAATTTTACACCCTCGATCAGAGTTACCAGACTGGGACTTTTTTAGAATTGAATGTCTTCCTGAATGGCTTTCACGATCAGAAAGACAGGAGCTTGAGAGACTTCTAATAAGAAGCTATGCTTCTGTATTAAATAATCACAAAGGCATACCGACTCGTTTAATTAGTGAGTTTCATTTAGTTAATAAGAAAATTGATAAATAATTATTTCTTTGCTCGTGTAAATACAGATTCAATAAACTCCTTTTTTTTCTGAATAATGGCAAGAGCATTTTCTTCAAGTTCAGAATCATTCATATCAGATGTTTTTTTAAGAATACGCTTTACGCGAGCTTTCATATAAAGAATGTCAAAGCTTGGAAGTTCCGAGTCATTATTAATAGCGTCATTTAAGCTAATCAGGTATTCAATAGTTGAAGAAAGACTCTTTATTCCTTGCGTATTATAAATAATCCTGTTATTCTCATAAATAATTCCTTCCCAGAAATGGCTAGCTATTGGCCCTCGATCTATCAATTGATTACTTAAATTGTCAAGAATGAATTGTTCCTTTCGGCCAAAAAGAAAGCCACGGTCGGTATCGATAGTAACTAAAGTATTCACCTCTTTCAAAAACTTCTCGGTAATATTTAAGATTATATCCTCAGTATAATCCAGATTGAATGAATAAAATATCCTTTTAAATAGAAGATTAAATAGAGATTTTTGACCTAAAACAGTAAAAAGTAAATAGAAACGATCATTAAGTTTTCCTTCTAGCTCTGCTTTTAGCTTAGCTAAAGCTTCTTTCAAAGAGTCCGTGACGATGATTTTCTTTCGAGATGATAGAAGTGCTCGATAGATGGTAGATCCATGCTCAAATCCTTTATTATCATGTACTATTTGATAAGCTTGCTTATAGGGTTCGAAAGAATTGAAGAATCTGACAACGGAACTTGCGTACAATTCTTCGAAAGTTTTTTGAGCTATTTCAAGCGTTCGATAGTCATAAACAAAAAGCGTAGTTTCCTTTACCTCTATTTCATCTTCATAAATCTCTTCATCTAAAGATCTTTTCTCATTATAATCTTGAAGCGACTTCAGAAGTGGATAAATACTCGAATACTCATCTTTTTCCTGAATTTTCTTATCTACCAAAAATGCTGAATTCAATGTATTAACCCAACGCTTTACATTATTCGGACTTCTCAAATCATCAATAGATGACATGCTTCCTTCCAAAAGATAATCACTTATTATTTGTTGTAGAGCAAGTATCCCTGTTATGTGCGGAAGACTATGCTTTAAGCTGTCTCCATACCAATCAACAAGTTGAGATTTCAAATACTTTGTTTCCTCTTTGTCTGATCCATCTTTATTAACCGAATCGACAAGTGATTGAACTATTAAGGATGGAAGATCTTTATCGTCCATCAAAATTTGTCGCACTACTCCAACTCGCTTTGCATTGGTGTTAATATCAACAAATACTCGCCGAACAATTTCAACAGGAGTAACTTTGTAATCTAGTCTTTTAATTAATTGGCTAAACTCTACGAACACTACATCTTGGTAATAATTTTTTATTTCTGCATTTTGCTTTTTACTTTCTATAAGGGACTGTAATCTATGTTGTCCATCAATTACTACGGCATAGTATTTTAACTTATCCCAACATAATAAAGTGCAATCAAATACTTTTGATACCTCTAGTAAAAAGAGTCCTTTGGTCAAGCTTAAATCTGGTGCTTTTACAAAGTAGTCTTTAAGCCTGTCATTTGTACGGTAGTTTGATTTCTCGAATATGTACTCTTTGATATTGGGATCTTCAGTTTTATCATAATCCAGAGTTAAAGCAAACTCGTCATTATCTGCCTTTGGCAATAAGGCTACAATCAAAGGTGGAAAATACTTAACCATTCTCTCCCGTCGAAGAACGTAATCTCTGGAGATATTAGAAACTCTAATTCGATCAACTTCTCTTTGAATTATTTGGCTAACGGGCCAAGTCTTGTCTTTGCTTAATGTCTCATATACAGACACATCTTGTTCTAATTCGTCTACAGTTAATGATGCTATATATGTCTTTACAATATTTATATCTCCAAAACCTCCCACCTTTACATGGTAGATGTTAGAAAGAGTCAATTCATGTTTGAGTTTGCCTTGCTTTTCAATTTCATTAAAGTCATCAAGTTCGTTTAGATCTGCCATAATTAATTAGGTTTTTTTGTTAAGCCAGGCTTTACTGTTCTTGATAATATTTCCTCGAAGATCACATTAATATGCTCTCCGCTTGAAAGCAACGGAATTTCTTTATAACCGATCCAAATATTCGTATAGTTTATTTTCTGATTATCTATTTCATTTAAAACATCTGATGATACTCTCTTAAAATGTTTCTTGGCCAGACGATCTCGTAAATTATTTGCTTTACCTACGTAAAATGGTCTGCTAAAACAGACTTCAATAAAAAATTTGTGAAATAAATCGATATTAATTCTGCTAGTATTCAAAAAGCCAATCAGATCTTTTGTTTTTGACGGGCTCAACCCCAGCAACGCACCATTTTCTGAAAAGCCTTGCTCAATTACTTCTACCGCATATTTATACCGTCCTTTAATGTCTTCTTTATAACGTAAAGATTTAGTTGTAAAGTCTTCTAATAAAGTTCTTAGAGCAGGAACAGTGATCGTTGCAGAATCGAACCTTGGGTAATATACCCAGTAATAGATGCCGCTTTTGGTTGGAATACCATCCTTGGGATCATCATAATACTTCTGAAGAAAAGAGAGTTGCTGAAATTTGATATTATTGTACAAAAGCATAGCCTAGGTTATATAAAGCAAGCTGCACATCCTTCACCTTCCGCATCCTCTAACATGTCGATAAGATAAGGAGATTTTTCCTTTTGAGAAGAAGACCGCTTTATAAATTCTCTTTTTATTTCCAGTACTCGCTCTGGCATGCAAAGCTTCTCCAAAGATTCGTTTTGGCTCCATGTATACCCATCCTTTTCGTATTCCATAGCCTTTTTGAAAAGATCAGGATGCTGCTCAAGTAGCCACACCCATTCTATTTTTTGCTGATAAAAACAAAAAAAACATCCCGATCTACTTCTGCTATAGGAGGCTATTTGGCCGTCTACTTCGAAATCAATTTTTTCGTAATATTTAGGAACCCCTACGCCGCTATCCTCAAGTAATTTAAAAATATCGTCTCTGATAAGAATTTCAGTATTTGAAACCAAAGGAAATTCAGTTTCATTACTTAAGGGGTATTCAGTTGACTTTAAAAAAGCAAATACAACTTTATTAAACGCGACTATATCTAGGTCAAGTAAAGAGTTAAGCTTTTCTTGCTGATTAAATCTTGGGGAAAGTTTTCTCGAAACTATTTCGAGGACCCTTTCTAGTTTCTCAGCCTTAATATAATTCTGATAATTAGTTTCCAAAAAGAATATGTTATCATTCTTTAGCACCTTATCGATTACATCTTGACTCCAAATATTTTTTCTAAAAGGAAAAATTGACTGGATGTTTGACTTCTTAGAGACATAACCTTCCCGATCTTCATCGCCACGAATTCCAACATAAGAAATCACAGGATCATCACCAATCCACTTCTCAAATGGTTGGAGCTTTAAAAACTCCGTACACCAACGATTAACTTGTGAGGGAAGAAATTTTCTTTTGAAAGATAAATAATGATCGAATGGATTCTGATGACTTTGATCAGCTGCTGCAAGCTTTATAATTTGCTTACCTAAATAATGCTCCAAGTTGTCGATCAGGGTATAAGTTTCAGGCAACTCTTTACCTGTATCACAAAAATAATATTGTACGTCCAATTCTGGATAGTGATGAAACATATATATGGCTAGGGCAGCACTATCCTTTCCTCCTGATATACCCAAAACATGTCTACCCTTTTTCATCTTTTAGTAGTTCTTCTAAAATTTTAGCTAAAGTAGCAATATTGACAAGCCTATCCTTCCCCAATTTTGCTTTCACTAAACTTTGTAATTGAATTAAATCTTTATTCTTGCTAATAGGTAGCCTCACTAAGTTCTTTTGTAAGCCTTGAACAAAGGAAGTGACTTCCAATTTGAATGCAATCTCCTTAGTTTCATCGAAATCACTTTCACCAATTTCATTTAAGTTGTCAAGCTCATGAATGGTATCTTTTAATTTATCCAAAAAAATTGGTTCATCATCATCTGAAAATAACTCTAGTGGTTTGTTAACACAAGCTTGAGCTAAAGAAGTGAGCCAAGAACGATTATCATCCACTTCAGAATATACTCTAAGATAAAATGATTTCTGATGAGGCAATAATAAGTGTCTTTTTACTGATAGAAAGCGATTTTCGAGATTCGTTTTATATGCAGGGTATATTTCTATTCCAGTAATTTCTGAAGCCAAAAATTCTTCAACCCTATTTATTAATTTATCGAAAGAAGTTCTTACTTCTTTTATTCCATCTTCCAGATCCATTACATACTTAGCTAGTTTTGAGTTGTCCTTTTGCAGCATTTCAATTGAATACCCAAAAGCTTTTGGAAATTTATCAAAAAAGCACTCTTCAGGATCTCTTGCATATGCTATTGCATCACGGAGAGCTAAGGAAGGTTTCGAAAGTCGCTTTGTTGTCTTAGCATACTCAGGTAATTTCTTATAGAAAGATAAAAAAGGTCGTATTGTTTCTATAAAACTTTTGCCTATAAGCTTCTGTTGTTTAGACTGGTTTAAAAGAGTTCGATAACTATTAAATAAATCCAATTTAATCCCATCAATATTAAATTTCTTTATCGAATAGTCTTTCGGTTCTCTTAGCACTAGTTCGAGCGTGTCAGATGTTAGCTGGGGTATGTATATATCATTGTGAAATAGTGCAAAATCCTCTCTCCGAGCCCATAAAAAAGTAATAAGCCAAAAATCTATAAATCCAAGCTTCAATTTATAAGGCTTTGCCTGGAGCATGTCAACAAGATCCTGAATAGGCCTTTTTGCATATTTTGTAGTATCTAAAAAAACTTCACAATGCTTCCATAATGTTTTAAGACCACCGTCATCATTCAAAGGTGACTCTAAAACATAATCTCCGCCTTTGTTCTTTCTGTGAATTTTTGTCTCTTTAAGGAGAGATCTGTATATAGTTTTTTCTGGAGGAAATTTGTTGGGGTCGAAGCCAATGTCTTCTCTTTGCATATTAGTAGTTAACGCAAGGATAAAGTTCCTTTTTGCTCCAGCTATAGCTCCAGACAATTTTGTCTTATTAATCATCTCGTTTCTATAGGTAGGGGTGTTAGGATACACTTGGTCGCAAATGTCAGAAAGGCATCTATTAAAAGATTTCTGATCAATAATTTCAACTTGTATACCATTAAAGAACCATTTTACAACTTTTGGTGAATACAGACTTCCGATCACATAATGGTTTAAAAGCTTGACCTGATGTTGTAGTATCTGATTTAATTCTCGCACTGCAACTCGATCATCACTATGATCTTCTTTTACTCGCTTAATTTTTTCAATTTCAAAGAGTAGATTTTTTATATCAGTTGTGTTTTTATACCAGCCTAATAGAATAGCTTCTTTACAATTTTTTGAAGCATCAACGATTTCGCTTTCCTTGATGGTATCCGAAAAAATTAAGTTTATAAATCCATCGACCTCCCCATATGGAACTAAAGTGAAAGGGGCCTCCGTAAGCTGAAATTGAAAAAAACGGGGAGTACCTAGCTTGTAATAGGCAGCCTTGGCTGAAACGTAAGGAAATTCAAAGTACTTATTTAAATGGTGTACAACTGAAGTAACTTTTTCAATTAAATTTCCTGCTTCATCTATCGCAAGTTCAATATCTAGATCTGTTCCTTCCGCGAGAACATATTTGTTAATGTGCCTTGCAAAACGAATAATTCTCAATCCTTCTAGTTTTTTTATGACAGAAGAAGGATCGTCGAGACCGAAGCTAATTTTTGCGTATTCGGTAAGAAAATCTTTGTCTAATTTTATTGATGCTGAAGCGAATATATTAAGAAGACCTATCGTTTTCACAATTAGAATTCCTTCTGAAATCCCAGTTTTCATGTTACCCTCCACTAACTCAACAGCAGTGCGAATGGCTGCCCATTGAGCAAAATTAGAATTGTATTTAGGGGTAGTTAATACAGAATGATAGTTGTGGATCAAATAGTCATAAACGAGGGGAATATTATAATATTTGGATCCTGTTTTAGAAAAATCCTTCAGTCCTAAATGATCATTTGCCTCGATGAAAGAGAATAACGATCGTTCGTTTTGTCCGTGTTTTTGGAGTGCTAGTGTAAGGATAGCCGCAGAGAGAATATCAAATGGTAACAGATCCTCTGCAAACTGCTCAAAGAAAAAATCCCGTAGAGGAAAAGCCTTTGCTTTCTCTATACTTTTGAACAGTTGAGAAAAATCCTTTGGTTTTATTCCCGTACCAATTTCTCTTAGGCGACTTGCGGCTAAAAATAATAGTTGTTCTACAGGTTCGTTGAAGGTAATTTCCTTAAGCCTTCCTTTTACTTTATCCCATTCATTTTGCTGTGATTTAGTTAGATCCCTCGAATAACCACTGAAGTCTTGATGTAGCGTTGAAATAAAAAGAATATCTTTTTCATCAGAGTTAACAAACTCAGCTAATTGTTGTATAAAATAAAGCTCACTTCCTGGATTATTTTTTGAAGCATATTCTAAAAACTTACCAAACTCGTCTACCAAAAGGATTAGACCTTTTTTTTGTTTTGCTAATCGGTTCTGTTCCTCACGAATTGCAGAAAGGATTGCAGAAGGTTTAATGTCTTTTTTATTTGATAAATTGAAAGTTGACGCTATACAGGAAATAAAAGAATCATATTCACCTATAATATTGAAAACTCTATAGCCGTTGATAGGTGATATACAACTTTTTTCAAAAAACATCCTTTCACCAGTAATGTCTTTACTCAGTGCCCATAAGAAAGCCGATTTACCAGTTCCATATGCTCCTACTATATTGAAGCATCTTATGCCAACTTGGTAATCATTTATAATTTGAGTATAAACCTGCTTCGAATTTACTGTTGGGATATAATTAATATCAGCTTTTTGATCTCTTACAATGTTTACAGAGGGAGAATAAATTTTTTTATTGACCTTCTGTTTATCCTTCGTAGTAGTCATGCAATATGGTTTGGGGGTTTAACGGTGACTTAAATTGCAAAACTTGATTACCTGCTGTTTCTGAATATACAACCTGTGGATATAGCTGAGTAATTTGGAGAAGTTTGTTATACAACCCTTCAGCATTAAGACAGAAGACTAATCCAGGAGAGTCGGATGAACTCTGTAGATCGCGGAAACTGATGGAAGTCTGGTTTTTAAACGTGTCTAAAATGCAGAATAATACAATTTGAGGTGGCAAATCAATTCTGTCTTGGCTTTCGATTCTATAAAAAATTGTAATCTTATCGTCCATGCGTTGCCTAAACTGCTTAATAAGTTCAAGATCAATCAAGACTCCTGAAAAATCGTCCTCAACCTCGAATTTTTCATCTTTAGCAGGTTTAACATAATTGCGCAAAAAAACGCTTATGTCTGTATTTATTGTATTGTTATTATATAAGTTTGGAGAGACCTCTTCGCATTTGCGTTTTAAAAAAGAATGAAGGTGATCTTTGGTAAAATCTATCCTTTCTTTTCTAAACTCGTTAATAATTAAACTATAGATAGATGCTTTTCTTGATTTAATTAGAAAGTAATGCAAAAGCCAAATAGACCCAAAATCTTCAAGGTACTGATCCACGCCTCTTTCGCCAAAGAGAAACTGTGCCATTGCTGTTGGATTGTCTTTTTCATCTAACATCCCAAAGGCCTTTCCCCAATACCTAAGAGAAGTAACCATGTTTTTCCCGACACCAAGTGTCACTACAGCAGTATCATCACTGAACTTGTATCTACCTATTGAAAAATCTATTACTTTCTTTAGCCAAAACTGCCTACAAATAAATGATTCATGTCCAGAAAAATTAAGCTTCTGCATCAGGGCCTATAATTTTTGTAAATGTAGCAAAGAGGGTTTAAGGTACACATCGTGTGAATAGAATGCACATATTTAATGATTTTCCCCTTAAATACCTTCAAAGTCGCAAATCGGTATATTTAATCAGTGAACCCGTAACTAATGCATCAACTACTTAAAAATCATCCTTTACTAGCAAAGAATTCATGTTGGTTCAAACCCGAGTGGGCCCACTTTGCAGCAATAAGGCTTTCATTGATTTGGAAGCCTTTGCTTTTTATTAAGTGCATTGGGATTGATGTTATGCGGCTGAATTAATCGTTTAATCTTATGAGTATTCCTTTTAACTGGTTCCCTGAAACAGGAGTAAAATGTAGCTTATAGGGGAAACCTATTTCAGTTATCTGTTCTGCCTGGCATCATCAGCCCTAAACTTCAATATGTTTCCTTTCATTGATGCAATGGTAAAGATGGCTGTGTCACAGGGCAATCTAATAGGTATGAATTATATAAAAAGCCCTGCGAAACGTATAATAATTTCTTTAGAACTATTTGAGACATTCGTATCTACAAAAATGTACGTTTATACCAACATGCTGTTGTAATTCACTTTACAAGTAAAATCAAACCATGGAAACACAAAACATTACTCAACAACAAAGCACAATTAAAGCTTCAGGAAAGTCAAGACGTGGATTTGCATCTATGGACAAGGATAGACACAAACTTGTTTCAAGTAAGGGTGGGAAGTCTGAACGTACAAATCAATTGACCAAAAACCTATCTGCAGGCAGCACAACATCCCGATATGAGGGACTCTAATAGACAATGATGAATACTTCAGGGAAGGGGGACTTAATTGTCCCTTTTTTTATTAGTAGGAAAACCACATCATTCAAGGTGGCTTCTTTTGTTACAAAAACGAATGCCTACATCAGCTTTTCAAGAGAGTGGATCCTCCTGATTCAATAACATCCTTTGGCAAAGAATCAGACATACAGCTGATAATGGTTAGTTTACTGGTTACCTGCTTTCTGTTAAGTTTGCAGCAATGAACCAGGTTACAACTATTTGCATTTGCGGTGCCGGTACTATGGGTAGCGGCATCACACAGGTCGCAGCACAGAGTGGATATAAGGCTATTCAGTTTGATGTGAATGAACAAATGCTGGAGAAAAGCAGGGCTGGTATTGAAAAGAACCTTGACTTTCTCATTACTAAAGGCAAACTCGCTGAACTCCAAAAGCAAGAAATATTAACCCGTATTGTGTTCACTTATCAGCTTGAACAGTGTAAAGCAGATGTGGTGATCGAAGCCATCATTGAAAACAAAGAAGCTAAGATCAACTTGTTTAACGATCTGGCTAAGATCAACAATGGCGATACCATCTTTGCCACCAATACTTCTTCTATTTCTATCAACGATATTGCTTCAGCAGTGGCTGATCCTTCAAGGGTTGCCGGTATGCATTTCTTTAATCCTGCCCCATTAATGAAGTTGGTAGAAATAGTAAAAGGAGATGATACCAGTCAGCAAGTAATAGATATACTCGTTGATCTTACGAAGAAACTAGGCAAAACACCTGTGTTGTGTAAGGATGCTCCGGGTTTTATTGTGAATCGTGTGGCAAGGCATTATTATCTTGAAGCAATGAAACTGGTAGAGATGGGTATAGCTGATGTTGAAACAATAGATGCTGTAATGGAAGCTTCCGGTTTTAAAATGGGTCCGTTTAAATTGATGGACCTGATCGGTATGGACATCAACTATAGCGTAAGTAATATTGTGTGGGAAGCGTTGGGTAAACCAAAACGCTTAACACCTTCACCCATCCAGAAAGCAAAAGTAGATGCCGGTGAACTTGGCAGGAAAACAGGAAAAGGATTTTATAATTACTAAGCCCCTCTCCTTTTGGAGAGGGTTGGGGTGAGGTCTAACTACCAACCAAAGAAAGAATGGAGAACAACTCAGACAAATCTTTTAACACTTCATCCAATGATGGGTTGATACTCGTAACCGGTGGAACAGGTTTGGTGGGTTCTCATTTGATCACAGCACTGGTTAATCAAGGCAAAAGGGTAAAAGCTATTTATCGTTCCTTTATTCCTCAGTTTGAGGGAAGCGATAAAGCTGAATGGGTACAATCTGATATACTGGATATTCTTTCTTTAGAAGATGTGATGCATGGTGTTGACTATGTATATCATTGTGCTGCAGTGGTATCGTTCAGTCCGAAGAATAGAGATACGCTTTACAAAACAAATATTGAAGGCACCACCAATGTGGTAAATGCATGCCTGGATGCCAATGTTAAGAAGCTGCTGTTTGTAAGTTCTGTTGCTGCCCTCGGCAGGATAAGAAAAGATACGGTAGTAAATGAGACCATGAACTGGAGCAAGGAAACAAGCAACAGCGAATACGGTAAAACAAAATACCTGGCAGAGATGGAAGTGTGGAGGGCTGCTGCTGAGGGATTACCATCAGTAGTGGTAAACCCAACGATCATACTTGGTGAGAGTGATTGGACAAAAGGCTCTACCGGGATATTCAAATCCATTTATAACGAGTTTCCCTGGTACACAGATGGCGTTAGCGGTTTTGTTGATGTACATGATGTTGTTCGTGCCATGATATTACTCATGCAGAGTAAAACAATTGGTGAACGTTTTATACTTAACGGAGATAACGTTGCCTACAAACAATTATTTGATACGATAGCACAATGCTTTGGAAAGAAAGCACCACATAAAAAAGTAACTCCGTTCTTAGCAGAACTGGTATGGCGTTATGAAGGATTGAAAGGAAAGTTTAGCGGTAATGATCCGCTTCTTACAAAAGAAACTGCTGCAACAGCACAGGCTAAAGTGTATTTTGATAATAGTAAACTACTAAAAGCTTTTCCTGAATTTAAATACACACCTATTGAAGAAACGGTGCAAAGGATTTGTAGGTATTTGAAAGAGAAGAATTCCCGCGGGAGCTAAGAGGTTAAAGAATTTGGGAAAGAGAAAAGGAGATGATGGTTTCATCTCGAGGTTCTCGAAGGGTGAGAGAAAAGAAAACAGATCGCTTCGTGAATCATGCTTCGAGTACCTCAGCATGACATACAGAGGGCTCAGCATAACATACAGAGGGCTCAGCATAACATTACTCTTCTTCTCCTTTACTCTTATAACCTCTTAGCCAAAAAAATATTTACAACTTCCTCAGCTTATCCCACATTTCAGGAAGTCGTTTTAAGAAAACCAATTCTCTTTTCTTGGTGAGTGCATCTTCTACAGGTGAGCCGAAATACTTTTTACCCGCTTCCAGATCTGAACCTACTCCGCTTTGTGCAAATACTTCTGCATTGGTACCGATCGTTAAGGTTTTGCTCACACCTACTTGTCCCCAAAGTATCACACCATCTTCAATTGTTGTTGCACCGGCAATGGCTACCTGGGCTGCAAATAAACAATTCTTGCCCACTACCACATCATGACCGATGTGCACCATATTATCAGTCTTTGTTCCTTTCCCGATCCTTGTTTCAGAACTCACACCACGAACGATAGTACAATTTGCACCAAGCTCTACATCATCTTCAATAACCACTTTACCACAACTGAGCATTTTCTTATACCACAGTTCCCTGTTCTTTTTTGTGTTGTAGTAAAATGCATCACTACCTACAACTGTTCCCGATTGAATAATAACCCTGTTGCCAATTTCTGTATTCGGATGAATCGAAACGTTTGATTGAATGATACAGTCTTTCCCAATCACAACATGATCACCAATAAATACATTCGGCATGATCACCGTTCCTTCACCAATCACAGCTGAGTCGCTGATTGCTTTTTTTGCAGGAATAAAAGGATTGAAATATCGAACGATCTTTTGGTAAGCTTCAAATGGTTCATCACAAACCAGTAATGTTTTTCCTTCTGGTAAGTTCACTTCCTTTGCATTGATGATAATATGCGAAGCCAGGCTCTTCAGGCATTTGTCATAATACTTTGGATGATCTACAAACACGAGATCACCAACCTCCACTCTATGAATTTCGTTGATGCCTGTTGCTAATGCTTCGGCATCACCAACTACTTCAGCATCTATCAACTCAGCAATCCATCCAATAGTTACAGGAGCAGGAAATCTCATAGAGAAATATTTTTTCAAAGGTAAGATTGGATATTAACAGATGGACATGATTCACCAACTGGGATAAAGGCTACTTAGAATTTTGCTTGTGCCTTTATAGGAGCACAAAAATATTCCTTATAAAATTCATGTATATAAATATTGCTTTCCCCAATGAGAAAACAACAACTCAGCAGAAAAAAGAAATCATATCAACGTGTTGAATCGTTTGTGTATAGATCAAGATGCTCGAAATAACATTCGATTTTCTAGTTGATATCACCGAATAAAAAGCAGTGGTCAAATTCACTAATTCACATTTCAAAAAAAATTGTGAATAAAATTGTTGCAAATATTTTTTGTTGTAGTGAAAAGTCTTTTTAATATTGTGAAGGGAATTTGATATTCCCGGTACTTACTAACCCATCCATATAACAAAGTCCTGATCTCTATCGGGACTTTTTCTTTTATATGAATCATTACTTCATCATTTACAAACCCTACTTAGTTCTCTCGCAATTCACTACTGCAAGTGATGATCATAAAACATTGAAAGATGTTTTCCATGTTCCTAAAGATGTGTATGCAGTAGGTCGTTTAGATAACGATAGTGAAGGTTTGCTGATACTCACCAATGATAAAGAACTGAATCACCGTCTGCTACATCCCTCCTTTGAACATGAGAGAGAATATTGGGTACAGGTTGATGGGAGCATTACAACAGAAGCGATAACCACATTGGAGAAAGGTGTTATAATAACTGTTGATGGAAAAGATCATCATACTAAACCCTGCAAAGTGCAATTGATAGATTCTGCTCCTAAAGTAGTGGAGAGAGATCCACCGATACGCTTCAGGAAAAATGTTCCTACATCATGGGTCAGCATCACATTAACTGAAGGAAAGAACCGACAGGTGAAGAAAATGACTGCTAAGGTTGGATTCCCTACACTAAGATTGATCCGCCACCGAATAGAAGGAGTTTCTTTGGGTGAGATGAAGCCTGGTGATATAGTAGAACTAAGTCGCAACACCGTTTATAAAAAGTTGTTCAATGAGAAAGCATCCTGAACTGGAAGGATATTACATTAGTACAGATAAAACGTTGTTACAAATCAAGGTAATACATGATTACCTGTCTCTGGAATCGTATTGGGCAGCGAATATTCCATTAGAAACAGTGCAACGTTCTATCGAACATTCGTTCTGCTTTGGAATTTATTGTAACGACGAACAAGTTGGTTTTGCAAGAGTGATCACCGACTATGCAACGTTTGCTTACCTGGCTGATGTTTTTATTTTATCAGAACATCGTGGTAAAGGTTTAAGTAAATGGTTGATATGGGAAATACATAACCACCCAAATCTTCAGGGTTTAAGAAGATGGATGCTTGCTACCAGAGATGCACATGAGCTTTATAAGAAGTTTGAATGGACAGAGATCACTGAAGAACAAAGAGCAAGATTGTTGCAAAGGCTTTTTACTGATGTATATAAATCTAGTAATAAATAAGTTCTTTCTTAACTGAGCCATCACTAAACAGATCGATAATGGCATAAGCAGGAGGAAATTCATCCAGCTTACCTTTCCACCAATTGCCGGATATAGAACCGTTACACATATACTTCACACCTAGATAATCAACTTCATCAATATAGTGAACGTGTCCACTTAAGCAGAGCTTTACATTCTTGTATTTGAAGAACATGTCTTTCAATCCTTTTGCATCAGCATGCATTTCCTTTTGAATAACACTATCTCCTGATCTACGCTCCATTGCATACATCATTGAGGCAGCAGAGATGATTGGCACATGAGAATAAACGCAAATCGGTTTGGTGGTGTTTGATAATTCGCTTTCCAGCCAATGCCATTGTTTGTCATCTAACTTATATCCATCATCACTGATACTATCCAATGCAATAAACTTCCAGCCATCTCTTTCAAAAGTATAATAAGGCTGCTTTAAACCCAGTTTCTGCATACACGAAAGCTTACCTTCTGTTGTTTGCAAGCTTTCTTCAATGTCGTGGATCGTCCATATATCGTGATTGCCGATACAACTGAACATAGGAATAGAACAACAGCCTATGCTATCATTCCATACATCCCAACAATCATTTAGAAATCCTGCTGTAGCGTAGTTTGCTTCCAACACACTATCACCAGTGTTGATAATCATGTCAGGACGGTCCTGCATGTTATTGATCTGACGGAAGACGGATTTTAATGCTTTCTCTGTTTTTGTATTTGGCTGAGTGTGACAATCAGTTAAGTGAGCAATGCGAAGTGACCTTGTTTTTGGTTGGATAATATCTGAACTCGTTGCATTCGCAGCAAAAGGCAAACTGCCCAGGCTTAATGCACCAAGTCCCAAAAAACCATTCCTTAAAAAAGACCTTCTATCAGCCATAACTTAGTTCTCTTAGATCGTCTGTTGAATACGTCCGTAAGTTGTAGAACCAACGCTATGCCACTGTTAACCCAAGATTATCTTATCGTTAGATATTGCTTGATTTACAATAAGTTCATATGCTAAAGAAGCAACAGTAGGTGGAAATTATTCATCAATTTATTATTGATTCAACTCTTTCTTCATCATCCAATCTCTTTGCAAATCGTTACCAAGCAGAAAGTCGTGTTCGCTAAACTTCTCAAACCCGAACTTCAGGTAGAACCTGATGGCTCTTTCGTTTTTCTCCCACACACCTAACCATATTAATTTCTTGTTTAGCCTTGTTGCCGTAGCAATGCAAGCCTCCATCAATGCTTTGCCTACACCTTTACCGATCATGTTTGTTGCAGCATATAGTCTTGCTATTTCGATAGAATTAGGGAGTTCATGAGATTCCTTGTTTCTCAACCTGGCATAACCTGCAGGCTTATCATCTACATAAGCTAGGAAGAAGATGTTTCCTGTCGCACCAACTTCTTGGATCAATGCTTCACGTGTGAACTGCTCAGTCATGAATTTGTCCATGTCTTCTTTGCTATTATCTGCAATGAAGGTTTCGTAAAAAGTCTCCCGGCTCATATCAGCTATCAGTTCTGCATCATCAATCGAAGCTTCTTTTATAATGAGGTTCATAGCTGCATATAATTATTATCTAATTTAGCCAAGTATGGTTTTGGACGATGAATATTTTATGCAGCAGGCATTGCAACAAGCACAGTATGCTTTTGAAGATGATGAAGTGCCAGTAGGGGCTGTTGTGGTTTTAAATAACAAGATCCTTGCACGAGCTTACAACCAGGTAGAACGTTTGAATGACCCTACTGCTCATGCTGAAATGATCGCTTTGACCTCAGCTTTCAATTATCTCGGCTCTAAATATCTACCTGAAGCTACGTTGTATGTAACCGTTGAGCCTTGCCTGATGTGTTGTGGTGCTATTTACTGGAGTAAGCTGGGCAGAATTGTTTATGGATGTTCTGATGAGAAGAACGGCTATCAGCACATCACACAAGAGAACTGGCCGTTTCATCCAAAGGCAACGATTACAAAAGGTGTATTGGAAGAAGAGTGTGCAGCTTTGATGAAAAGTTTCTTTCGAAGTAAAAGATAGTTTGCCACGGATTACACGAATTCTCACAGATTTAATACAGGAAGAAGAATAAGAAAGATAAAATAAGAAATAAGAAAGTTTAGCCTGCTTATTTACTCATTTCTTATTCCCCATTACTAATTTCTTATTTTACTTTCTCCATTTCGTCGTTTACAAACTCCATCAGTGTTTTTATATGAGCCGGTGAAAAATCGAATTTCAAACCAGCAGTCTCGTAGAGCTCAGGTAAGGTTTTGGTTCCGCCAAGGCTAAGGGCTTTCATATAATTCTCTAAAGCCTGCTGAGGATTTTGCTTGTACTGCATCCACATTCCAATAGCTCCCAGTTGAGCAATTCCGTATTCAATATAGTAGAAAGGAACTTCGAACAAATGCAGTTGACGTTGCCAGCTCATCTTGCGGTATTCGTCCAATCCTGAGAAATCAATTTCCTTTGAGGTGAATTCATTCAGTATCCTCCACCAATTCTCTGTTCTTTCTTCTATAGTATGATTTGGATGCTCATACACCCAATGCTGAAACTTATCTATCGTAGCGATCCATGGGAAAATAGTGATCACTCTTTCTAACTGATGCTCTTTGGCTCTTTGCAGATCTTCCTCGTTCTCAAAAAAAGCCTTCCAATGATCCATGCTAAAGAGTTCCATCGCCATACTGGCTACCTCAGCAATCTCCATCGGGTATTCTTTAAAAGCACTCAACTCAAGATGATGTGCCAGGAAAGAATGAATTGCATGACCACCTTCATGCACCATCGTTGTAACATCATGCATTTGTCCGGCAGCATTCATAAAAATGAATGGAGCACCACTTTCAGCTAAAGGACAATTATAACCACCTGGAGCCTTGCCCTTTCTACTTTCCAGATCAAGATGACCTAGCTGTTTCATTTTCTGAATACAATCAGCGAAGAATGGATTCAACTCCCTGAAACACTTCAATGTTTTATCGAGTAATTCATCACTGGTTAAAAAAGGATTCAGTGGCTTTACACCTTCAGGCTCAGCTTCAGTATCCCAAGGTCTTAATGTGTCTAAGCCGAGCTTTTCTCTTTTCTTCCCATAGATCTTATCTACCAAAGGCAATAGATGCTGTTTTATTGCTTCATGAAACTTGTAGCAGTCTTCCTTGTCGTAATCAAATCTACCCAGCTCAGCAAAACGATAATCCCTGTAATTCTCAAAGCCAGCATTTTTGCCGATCTTATCTCTCCTTTCAATTAACTGAGTATAGAGATCATTCATTGCATCTTTGTCTTCCGCTCTTCGCTCATTGATCTTTCGATATACTTCTTCTCTCAATTTCCTGTCATGACTCTCCAGGAATTTAGATGCCTGTTGCAAAGTATATTCCTGTCCATCAACAGTAACCGTCATTTTTCCTGAGATCACCCCAAACTGTTGCTGCATCACACTCAGCTCAGATTGCAATGGAATATTCTCTTCCCTAAATAACTCAATGCTCTTTTTTACATTTCTCAGGTAGGTAAAGAATTGCTTTTGATCCAACTCTTTTACAAAAGGAGAATCATACAACTTCCTATTCAGCTTATCTGCATAAGGCTGCAGTTTAGGCTGAATCTCCATGCAGAAATAAGTGAATGACTCCTCCAAAGATTTATCCGTGGTATCGCAAGTCATTTTGATCTGTCGCCAGCAAGCATCTTCACTCACCACAGCTTCCACTTCACTCATTTCATGCAGCCATTGTTCAAGATCAGCTCTTGAATTAATCTGCCTTTCCAGCAAATTCTGGAAGTAAGGCTCAATAGCTTCCCAGGTAGTGAGTGTAAAATCTGAAGGCACAAACCTTCTTGGTAGCTTTTCAATATTGGCATTCAGCAATTCTGCATTCATAGTATATTATTTATGGAGTCAGCTTTGGTGCAAATAGCATCGTTCCTTGCGTCGCACTCTTGTACTGAAGTGCTTAGGGCAGCAGGTATGAAACACATAGGCACAGCAGAAACCTAGTTCCCTGTGCCTATGTGTGTATCTGGTAGGTTATTCTTCCGTTTCTTTTTTCTTCTTTGGAGCCGCCTTTTTCTTTGGCTTTGCTTCTGCTTCCGGATCTGCAACTACTGCTTCTGCAACTGGCTCTTCGGTTTGTTCTTCAGCTTCTTCCTCATATTCGGTGAGTTTGATCTCAACCTCATTCTCTTTCAATACCTTGAACCACTTTACCATTTTCTTCATATCACTTCCATAAACTCTGTCGAAGTCCATTTCAGGATATACCTTTTTAAAGTAGGCGGTAACAGCTTTAGCATCAGATTCAGACGGAAGTGTTTCATTGCTTGCTTCCATTGCCTTGAATACATCAACTAGGTTTGCGTTCTCACGTTCAGTATATACCTCAATGCTCTCAAGATGTGAGAAGTTGTGTACTCTGCTGCTCACGAATTTGGTGCTTTTGTCGTCTAAAGACTTCACAATAGCTCCATCAGCTTTGCTGGTAACCAATTCGTACAAACCTGCTAAACCAGTAACGGAAATTATCCTGTTGTAATCCATATAACACTAAAATTTTGGACGTGCAATATAAATCAAAACACCTCAACGGGTAAAAAGCTTTCACTTTTTATGCTTCAGCTCAGTTTTTTTGAAAATTCACCCAACCAAATCCAAAAAACAGTTGTTATCGTATCTCATTCCACTAAATAAAATTTACAATGAAAAAACAAATTCTTTCGTTCGCAGTTATTGGATTTTTAGCTATTGGAGCTTTAACCAGCTGTAATTCTTCTGAAACTGATGAAAAGCCCGTAACTGATAGTGCAGCGACCACAGGTGCAGGCTCTGATACTTCAGCCACAGAAACTGGTGTTATGGTTGGCGGTGCTAATATGGTTGCTTCAAAAAACATCGTTGAAAATGCAGCGGGTTCAAACGACCACACTACATTGGTTACAGCAGTAAAAGCTGCAGGTTTAGCTGAAACTTTAAGCGGAACTGGTCCATTCACCGTATTTGCCCCAACTAATGAAGCATTTGCCAAATTACCTGCAGGTGCAGTTGAAGGTTTATTGAAGGCTGAGAAGAAAGCTGATCTTACAAAAATTCTTACTTACCATGTTGTATCTGGTGCTTTAAAATCTACAGATCTTAAAGATGGTCAGAAATTGAAAACCGTTCAAGGTGAAGAGTTGACCATTAACTACAAAGATGGAAAATGGTCTGTGAAAGATGCTAAAGGAACTTCAGCAAACATCACTATTGCCGATGTGATCTCAAGTAACGGTGTTACTTATGTTATTGACGGTGTATTGATGCCTAAATAATTTTTCATTGTTTGGTTTATAAGTGAGCTGCTCCGTTTTCGGAGCAGCTTTATTTTTTAAGTACTGAGATATACGTGGCAATATAATCTTGCTTCAGTTTTAATTTATACTGCATGATAAATCTTGGGTGAGCAACTGCTGCCAGCTTTTTAAACCAACCATATTCTTTGTTCAGATCAGATAAATACTTAAGATTCTCTCCTTCTCCAATACAGAAACAAACGTCTTGTTTCAAGCCAAAGGCAAGTTGCTTCTCCATACAATCCACCACGAATGGTTTAATGTCTTGTTTAAGCTGCTTATCATCGTAATAGTTCAAGTTCTTTCCATCTTTCACAAAACCCAGGGGACTTACTGCTGAAATGTAGATGTCTTTATAAAACTGCTTCACTCCACCATAGGCTTCCATCATCTCATACATAAAAACTGATGAGAGTTCCTGTTTCTTTTGCCAGTTGTTTGCGATACCACAATCTTTTTCCAATCGTATCGGATCAGTGAACGGAATGCCGGTAATTCCTCCACCAAACCTGCCTGGATTAATTCCAATCAGTAGGTAGCGTTCTTTATTATCATTATAAAACTTCCGGTAAAAAGCAGTGCAGGCATTTCTCACTTCCGCATCATGGTGCACATCCAATACCTCTACACCTTTCCCAGGTTTTACAGGAAACTCAAGGTTAAAAAGGAAGTCAAGGATTTGTTGAGACATCTTCATAAATTCATCTAATATTTACCAAAGCTAAAATTACCTATATGTCTTTCAAAAATGCAATCAGTTGGTTCGAGATACCTGCAACTGATCTTGACCGAGCCACTAAATTTTACGAGGCGATATTCGGAATCACCTTTATTCCTATGGATCTGCCGAACATAAAAATGAGGATGTTTCCTTTAGAAGATAGGATGGGTGTTGGTGGTGCTATTGTTGATAGTGGTGGATTTCATAAACCTTCAGGAACTGATGGACCGTTGATCTACTTAAATGGAAACCCTGATCTTCAGCATGTGCTTGATAAAGTTGAAGCTGCAGGTGGAAAGATATTTCTAGCAAAAACAGAGATATCGCCAGAATATGGCTTTATGGCAGTGATAATAGATACAGAAGGAAATCGAATTGGTTTACACAGCATCCCACAATCATGAGTCTACAAAACAAAACCGCATTTATTACAGGTGCCAGCAGAGGAATAGGCAAAGCCATCGCTTTAAAACTTGCATCTGAAGGAGCAAACATTATTGTTGCTGCAAAAAGCATTGAAGAAAATCCAAAACTTGGGGGTACCATTTTCTCTGCAGCAAAAGAAATAGAAGCAGCAGGAGGAAAAGCTTTGGCTGTTCAGCTGGATATTCGTGAAGAAGATCAAATAAAGAAAGCAGTTGAACAGGCTGTGAATACGTTCGGTGGAATTGATATAGTGATCAATAATGCCTCAGCCATTCAGCTTAGTAATACTGAACAAACAGAAGCTAAGCGTTTCGACCTGATGTATGACATCAACGTTAGGGGAACCTTTTTTGTTGTAAGAAATTGTCTTCCTTATTTAAAAAAAGGAAGCAATCCACATATTCTTACTTTATCACCTCCACTTAATATGGATTTAAAATGGTTCAAGAATCATGTTGCATATACTTTGAGTAAATACAACATGAGCATGCTGGCTTTGGGTTGGAGTGAAGAGTTTAAACAATACGGTATCGCTTCTAATGCACTTTGGCCAAGAACTACAATAGATACTGCTGCAGTAAGAAATCTGCTTGGTGGGGATGCATTGGCTAAGATGAGCCGTAAGCCCGAGATCATTGCTGATGCTGTTCACTATATATTAAGTAAGCCTTCAGCAGAATGTACCGGCAACACTTTCACTGATGAGCAAGTTCTGGCAAAAGAAGGCATAACTGATCTTAGTGCTTATTCAGTAATACCTGGAGCACAATTGTACAATGATCTATTTCTGTAATGATGAGAAAGCCACTTCTGCTGATAGCTGTCGTTTGCATGATGATCGTTTCGTCGTGTAAGTCGAAAGATCCTATGCAGGGGTTTGAGAAGCTTTCCGGCTTATGGCAAACGCATAATAGCGAAGCCGATATTTACGAGGAGTGGAGCAAATCATCTAATGGAGTGTTGTACGGAAAAAGCTACGTATTGAATGAAGGCGATTCCATCATTAATGAACGAATCGAACTGAAGAAGATCGGGGAAGATGTGTTTTATATTCCAACGGTTACAGGGCAAAATAACAATCAGCCTGTTCAGTTTAAAATGATCAGCACGAATGATTCAGCATTTGTTTTTGATAATCCGGCACATGATTTCCCTCAAAGAATAACCTACAGATTTATTGGAAAAGATTCGATCGTGGCAAAGACCCAGGGCATTGTAGATGGAGAGCCAAGAACTGAAGAGTTTTATTATAGCAGGATCAAGTAAAAGCTGCCTTTCGGCAGCTCAGCTAAATAGCAGATATAAACATCATTTTTCATAAGGAAAATTTCTTGCAACCTTTCTCATCATTCGTTCCATAAGTTCATTTGCATTACTTGTCCAACTCTCATTCATCTCTTTGTAAAATCTCCAAAGGAGTGTTCCTGAGGTTTTATTGTAAACCTGCATAGTTAAGGCACCGTTTGCTGTTTTACCACCAGCTCCAAACAAAGCCGCTTTTACAATTGCACCACCTTCAGAACCGGTTCTTTCATAGTCATAAGATGCAATAATAACTGCATCCACTCCAAGGTTACATATCGAATCTGGAAGCATTAAGTCGAGCTTATCGTAGATACTATCTTGCTTCAAAAGAATATTCGTTCGTTGAGGATCTTGGAATGTAACAAAGAAATCGCTTTGCTTTCTAAGTAGATACGTATACATCCCTTGCTGCATGTTCACAGCAGCTTTAAGTTCATCTTGCTTATTTGCCTCTGCATCAAAATTCTTTGGGATACGCTTATAGGAAATGGTTACTCGAAAGGGTAGAATGGCAACTACCTTATGTGCCGAGATAGAGTCTTTTAAACCAGGAGTTGAAAATGTTTGTTTAGAGGATTCTAACTGTCCATACGAAATAGAACAAATTCTTAAAAGGATGATTAGGGTTATCAATTTTTTCATAAAAGGGGGTTTGATTGGACTCCAAGGAAAGAAACTTTGCTCACATAAACAAATTACAAAATATCATTGAACGATTTAATACGTTGCATGAAAATAAATCAGTCTTGATCTACTGAGTGGTTGCTTTTATCTTATCTTTTTGAATAAATAAATCAAATCTTTATCTTCAAATTGAAAATTGATTACAAACAAATCCACCCAAGAAGAATGAAAAAGTTATTACTCCTTGTATTTAGTACAATCCTGCTATTAAATTCCTATTCCCAGAAAGTTTTTCCTAGTGAAGAGATAAAAATGGACAACAGATTCAGGTCGTTACGTATGGTATATGCTGATGAAAAAAGCTACTATCTGATGGACAACAGGTATAAGAATATGAACATGTATTATAGCGCTGATCGAATACAAACATTGTTCAAGTTCGATAAAAATTCAAAATTGATTTTTAGTAAAGAGTATGAAAAAGAATTTGATGGCTACGAGTATAATAGTATTCAAACATTAAAAGGTGAACTGTACCTTTTTGGTTACCGATATGTCGATAAGAGTTATTATGAAATAGTAGTATCGAAAATTTCTAAAGAGGATGGCTCATTAACTAGTCCCTTGAAGCAGATTAAAAAATTTCCATTGACTGATTATAAAACCGAAGGTGTTTGGTACCTGGTTAACTATAATAAAGATTCTTCTGCTTTTATTATTTGTTCAAGCATCAGAAAGGGAACACAAATATCCTTAGAATTCTCTCGAATGGATAAATCCTTAAATATAGTTGCTACCACAAAAGTAAAGCTGACTGATGACGAGGATAAGGCAGAAGTGGAAAACGTACTTTTTCCAGATGATAAGAGTTATATTGTAGTGAGCAAGACTTTTGATTATACTGTTGCTAAAAAGAAAAGAGATCAGGAGAAATATCTAAAAAATTACACAATTACAAAATACGATTTGGAGGGTAAAACAATCTTTACTCTGAACACTACACCAGATCAGACTTATGCAATAAACTCTAAAACAATTTTATTTGATAATCAAATCATTCATGCAGAATTCTATAGTAAACAAATATTTGGTTTGGCTAACGCATTACAAATGAGCACTATTGATCTTGCAAATGGCAAAGTTATTTCCAATACCAGTAATGAACTAAAGCTTGCTGATTTTGGCATACAAAGTAAGGGTGAAGACTTAGGAATGGAAAACGAATTGAAAATAAAAGAGATTATTCCTCATAATGGCGGAAACAACTTTTTAATTTTCAGTGAGTCAGCCATTGATAAACAAAGCAGCTCATCAAGTGTTTCCAAAGATCCTTTTACCGGAGGCACTACCGTGTCTAGCAATCAAGTGGTTTCATTTGGTACAAAAGCTATTTCTGCTATACAACTTGATAAGTCTGGGAAAAAGGTGAGGATAAGTTATTTACCAAAAGCCCAATGGGAATCAATTACATCCAGACAACCTGCTGGATTTGCCAGCTCATCAATTGGAAATCCTTGGAGCACTTTCTACTCACTTGATTACCCCTTGTACTCTTCGTATGTAAGCACAATGGATAAAAGTGGCATCACGATGATATTTAATGATCATTCTAAAAATGCCAATATTACAAGTTACCAGGATTTTAAACCAATTTCAGATTTTGATGAAGCAGACGTTTTCGTGGTTCGTCTCGATTTCGCTACAGGAAAATTCAGTCGTAAAACATTGGAAATGCCAACCAGTTCTAAACTCATTATGATGCCGAAAACAGGTATGAGCTATGGAAACAATATTTATGTAGTATCATTTTTAAAGAAACGATTAGGTAAAGGGGAAATGGTTGTATCAAGAATTGAATTATAAAAAACTAGCAATTATAAAAAGGGCTGGATTACACCAGCCTTTTTCTTTTTAATATGTTGCATGAAAATCAAACCAGCTTGCTCCACTTAGTGGCTTCTTTTTATCATATTGGTAAAAAGCTTTGTATAGTTCTCTTACTTCCTCAGCAGACAACCAATCACCTGTTGTGTCTTCTCCAAACGGACCAGAAGAGCCGTACATGTGTTTAAAGGAAATATACTTCTGTATTCTTAACATTATACCGTTCTTGACGATCTCATATTTAGGAAACCAGGCTTTTTTTTCCTGATCAATATTGATCGGTTTAAAATCGTTTGCCTGGTTCAGTAGTTTGAATTTCGTATAGCCTTTTTGTACCAGAATTTCCATCCAATCTAAATACACTGCTTCGCAGGAAACATATTTGGGTTTGAATTCAGGAACAATGTCGTGCAAACAATAATGATCGAAACCTTCAATATCCACCTTCAGGTAATAAGGAACACCATATTGCTCAAACAAAGATCTTGTGGTAACACAAGGAACATCTATTACATGATGGGCAGTATTGTTCCTTGTGCCAGTTGCTTTATCAAAAGAACTCCATTCAGAAAGTCGATGGTTCACATAGAAAGGAAGTACACCTTCTTTTTCTGCAACACCTGCATTTAGTATTACAAGCTGCTTTTCATCAATCGCTTTTTTAAACTTCTCTGAATTTTGTTTGGCTAAGATCGGGTTTGCCTCAACTGCCAATACTTTATAACCTTTCTTCAGGTAATGACGTGTGTCTTCCCCGATGTGCATTCCTATGTCGAAGATCCAGTCATTACTAAGTTTCATGGGAGGTATTCTATGCTATGTTGGTTCTGTATTTCGCTTTCCTGTAGAAAAGCAGTTCTATAAGAAAAATGAG